>CANSRH010000008.1 GCA_947649365.1 uncultured Mycoplasmatota bacterium
CCCCAGCATTAGAAGATTATCGATATGTTGGATCTAACCCAGATAATTATGTCTACTTTGGATGTAGTGAGAATTGTACAGAAGACAACTTATATCGAGTAATAGGGGTCATCCCAACCCAAAGTACTATGGATGGAGAATATGAAAATCGAGTAAAACTAATTAAAGCAAGTAGTTGGGAAGGAGCAAGTGTTGAGGCAGGATCAACGTATACCAAAAGTAAAAAAGGGTATCGATGGAATACTAGTGCAAGTAATGCATGGGAAAGTAGTAGTTTAAAAGATTATTTAAATGGAGAGTATTATAATCTTCTAGGAGAATACCAAAACTATATAAGTCCTACAAAATGGTATTTAGGCGCTCCAACCTATAGTGGTTATACAAATTATACAACTGATGAGTTTTACACTTTGGAAAGAAGTAGTGTGAAAGGAAAAAGTGGAGGATCCTCTTCCTGTATAGAGAATATTGGTTTATTGTATCCAAGTGATTATGGGTATAGTATAGATGGTGGAATGAATGGAGAGGTATGGAAAGAGCAAGTTTTATATAACAATAAAGGAAGTTATTCATACAATGCTTGGTTATACCAGTTAGAAGGCAAGTATTACGAGTGGACGATGACTCCTGAAGCTATTTATTCTGATTCTTATGGAGTCAATGCGTGGAATTTGACTCCTGGTGGATATATCAATAATGCTACTGTATCCGATACGGAACATATTTTTGGTGTTCGTCCCACCTTTTATTTAAAATCCGATATTCAATACCAAAGTGGTAATGGAAGTATAGAGAATCCTTATCGTATTTTTTTGTAAATATTCTTTTTTCTTAAATTAGTTTTTTTTAATTAAGGACTTTTCAAAAGTTCTTTTTTATTTTATAATGTTAAATAGATAGTAGGAATTAGGTGATTAAAAATGGGGAATTTGAGACTTCGTTATCGTATACCTCTTGCTGTAATAGCTATTTTAATGATGATGACTTTGTTTGTTGGAAGTAGTTATGCTTTATGGCAAACAACCGATTATCAAGAAAGTGTTAATAAAATTGCTTCTGGTTGTTTTGAATTATCATTTGTAGAAGATAAAAAGTCAATTAATTTAGATAATACGTATCCTATGGAAGATACAAATGGACTGAAAACCATTCCTTATCGTTTTACTTTAAAAAATACTTGTAGTGTTGATGCTGATTATACCCTTTATTTAAATACTTTAAACCCAACTGTAGGAACAAAACTTGCTGATAATTTAGTGAAAGTTTCTCTTTTGAAAGAAGGGGGAGCAACCAATGTAGTCCGCTTATTAAGCGGTGTTGATACGAATACAGATTTAACCAATTTTGATTATGATATTAAGGATGCGAATGGAACAGTAATTACAGAAAGGGATATTTTAACTTCTTATATTTTAGAAGAGGGGTCGCTCAAAGGAAAAACGGATACAACGGAAGGAGAATCTGTTACATACGATTTGAGGATTTGGATTGATGCTTCTGCTACAAAGGAGATTAGTGGTCAAACATTTGAAGCAGCAGTTGCAAGTGTTGCTTATGCAACTTCTCTTCCTTCTTAATATAAGTTGTTGTTTCTGCCTTATAGGCATTTTTTTTGTCTAAAAAGAATAATTTAGAAAGAGAGGACCATTATGAGTAATCGTTTAAAAAAAACAAATAAAAGTAACATACAGCTCTATATGGAGTATTTCGATGCTATAGATATCACTGTGAACGAAACAGTTGTAGAAGCTAATTTAGAAAAAAATGAAAAATTGATGGATTTATTGCGTACGAATTATTCTTTTTATCTTAAGGTTTTTAATAAGACTAAAAAAATAAAAAACAGGATGATTTCTTTGTATGAAGCACAAATTCATAGTACGGGAATTGAATTAATCGATCTTTTAACTTGTCTCCATAAAGCAGAAAATCCTGTTTTTTTGACACAAAAAATTGTGGATGACCTTTCTACTATGTTGTATGAGTGTATGCTTTTAGAAATTTGTTATAAAAAAACACATTTTCTTTTTGATGTGGTAAAAAAATCTAAAATCCCTTTTTCTTCTATTGAAAAAAAGATAAAAGAAGATCTTTTTCTAGAAAATATAAAAAATGATTTTTCTATTCTTAAGGATTTAGATGAAGAATTGTTGATGTTTCTTGGTAATAGAAAAATGCGTCAACTGAAAGAAAATTATCTTTTACAAGTTCATTTGTATGATAGTTTGAATAGAGATTATTTAAAGCAAGAGGACAAGGAAATTATTTTTAAAATTAAAGACGTGAAAAAGAAGAAAAATAGAATTAAACTTCAACAATGGAAACGATTTTTGTTTGGTTTATTTTGTTTAGGAATAGTGAATCTGGGATTGTTCAATCTGTTTTTGGATGTGGGAAAAGATGGAGAATTTTCTAAAGAAAAAAATATAGAATATGAAAATTTTACATTGTTACAAGAAGATAATTTATTGTCTCATAATTTCTTTTTTTCAGGAACGGTGATTTTTGATTTGTTTTCTATTTACATCATTCATTTGAAAATGAAAACAGAACCTTTTGAAAAAGATAACGAAGAGATTGAAAAAACATTGTGTGAATTAGAATGTGCTTTGGAAAGAGAAATTAATCAAAAAAAACAACAAAGAAATCATTTAATAGAAAGAAAAGAGCAACTAGATAATGACTTTCAACGGCTTCCTTTAAGTATTCAAGAAGAAATAACAAGAGCCCTTCGTAAAAATAATACATCAACTTTTTGAAGTAAGTTTTAAAAGTGTCAATTGACATCAACTTTTTGCGAACCTCTTTTTTTTATGCTATACTTTTAAAGTAGGTGATAACATGACAAAATACGATGCATCGTCGATTAAGATATTGGAAGGTTTAGAAGCCGTAAGAAAACGACCTGGTATGTATATTGGTTCTACCGATAAAAGAGGTTTACATCATTTGATTTGGGAAATTGTTGATAATGCCATTGATGAAGTGATTAATGGCTATGGAGATACAATTAAAATCACATTAAATTCTGATGAATCGATTACCATCAGTGATAATGGTCGAGGAGTTCCTATTGGAATGCATGAATCCGGGAAATCAACACCTGAGGTTATTTATACTGTGCTACATGCAGGTGGAAAATTTGAGAGTGACGGCTACAAAGTAAGTGGTGGATTACATGGTGTTGGTGCTAGTGTTGTTAACGCTTTGTCTAAAAGAATGGATGTTACAATTTATACTGATGGAAAAATTAGTAATATACGATTTTGTGATGGAGGGCATGTCGAAAGTCCTTTAAAAACAATTGGAGAGACAAAAAAGACAGGAACAACGGTAACATTTTTACCAGACTATGAAATGTTTAAAAATTCTAGCTTTTCTTATACAACCATTGTAGAGCGGATGCAAGAGAGTGCTTTTTTGCTTCCTAATTTAAAAGTAGTGATTGAAGATACTGCGGATAATAAATCTTGTGAATTCCATTATGAAAATGGCTTAATGAGTTTTGTTGAATATATCAATGAAGGAAAGAAAACGTTACATAAAGTAATTTCTTTTAATGGTATAAAAAGTGAGATAGAAGTTTCAATTGCCCTACAATATAGTGAATCGTATAATGAAAATATTTTGAGTTTTGTAAACAATGTTAAAACGGGTGATGGAGGAACTCATGAGGTAGGTTTTAAAACTGGAATTACAAAAGCTTTCAATGATTATGCGAAAGCAAATAATTTGATTAAAGGG
The DNA here is from genome assembly GCA_947649365.1 of uncultured Mycoplasmatota bacterium. GTDB lineage: Bacteria > Bacillota_I > Bacilli_A > RF39 > UBA660 > MGBC108787. The sequence goes on from CANSRH010000008.1 coordinate 3,745, forward strand.
AAAGAGGGTAATTTAGAAGGTAGCGATGTTAGGGAAGGCTTAAGTGCGGTCATTAGTTTAAAAATTCCTGAGAAATTGTTGCAGTTTGAGGGTCAAACCAAAGGAAAGCTTGGAACACCAGAAGCAAAAAGTATTACAGAATCGATTACGTATGAAAATTTAAAATTCTTTTTAGAAGAAAATAAAGAAGTTGCTTTATCAATTTTAGATAAAGCATTAAAAAGTAAAAGTGCAAGAGAAGCTGCAAGGAAAGCTCGTGAAGCTGTACGTAAAGGAACGGGAAAAAATTCCAAAGAACGTGTTTTAAGTGAAAAGTTAGCTAAGGCAACGGGAAGAGATTATAAGAAAAATGAACTTTTTTTGGTGGAAGGAGATAGTGCAGGAGGGTCTGCTAAATCGTTTCGAAATAGAGAGACTCAAGCCATCCTTCCTTTGCGAGGAAAAGTTTTAAATTGTGAGAAGGCAAGTACTCATGATATTGAAGCCAATGCAGAATTAAAACAAATCGAATACGCAATTGGAGCAGGTTTAGGTGCTGACTTTGATCCAAAGGATTCTAATTACGGAAAAGTCATTATCATGACCGATGCCGATGTCGATGGGTCTCACATTCAAATCTTACTTATTACATTCTTTTACCGGTTTATGCGTCCTTTAATTGAAGAGGGAATGCTTTATATTGCAACTCCTCCTTTGTATTCGATTGAAGTTGGAAACAAAGGAAAAGAGTATATTGCAGATGATGAAGAATTGGCAGAACGAAAGAAAACTTTAAAAGGAAATTTTAAAATTCAACGTTTTAAAGGACTTGGAGAAATGAATGCTAATGAACTTTTCGAAACAACGATGGACCCAGCAAACCGAAGGCTTTTACGCGTTAACTTAACGGATGCCGCTTTGGCAGAAAAACGAATTCATCTTTTGATGGGAGACCAAGTAGAACCAAGAAAAGAATGGATCAATGAAAATGTTGATTTTACTTTGGAAGATGATTTTAGGAAGTGAGAAAGTGTTTATTGTTTGGAAAAAGAATTAGGGAAGTCTGTAATTAGTAATAAAAATAAATTAAACTGTCAATATATAGAAGAAGAAAGTTTTAATAATAAAAATAAAAAAACAGGTGAGAAGTATGGAATATGTTTATCACGGTAGTAAAATTCAAGGATTAAAAATACTAATTCCGCATAAGTCAACACATGGAACATATGTGTATGCGACTAAAATCAAAGCAATAGCAATTATAATGTCAAAAAGATGTGGTGATGATGCGACATATAGTTTAGGGTCGAATGAAGGTGATAAACTAGATTTAATTGAAAGATTACCTAATGCTTTTGAAAAAATGTTTTCGAATAAATTTTCGTTATATACATTAGATAGTGCATTATTTAAAAATATAAATACTGGATTTGATGAAGTTGTATCAGAAACTGAAGTTCCAGTTATAAAAGAAGAAACGTATCTAAGTTTAATAGATGCTATAAATAAATTAGTTGATAATAATTTAATTAATATATATTATTACCCTGATAGACCTAATTATATTCCAGAGGATGATAGTGATTTAATTGATAAAGTTAGAAATCTTTATATAGGAAAAATGCATAAACAATATACAGATAGAGAAATTGCTCGTTGGATTTTTTTACATCCTAATTTGGAAGATGAATTTAGAATTCTTGCAAAAGAACAAAATATTAATGTACCGAGTTATGATGAAATAAAAAAGATATTCATTAATGCTCAAAAAGAAAGACCAGAACATGAAATGTATATTGATAATGCATTAGAAATATATGAACTATATAATAAAAAAAGGAGATAAAATGCCTAGATATTCATGGATGACAGAAATAGTTGAGGATAGCATTGATGCTGTGGGAGATATTTTTGCCTATGCAAAAATTCATTTTAGAACCGAGGAAGTTTATAAAAAGATAGAAGAAATAACAAATATTGTAAAGAATGAATTAAAAGAGTTCATTGTTTAAAAATGGAGAAGTGATAACATGCCAAAGAAAAAAGAAGTAAAAGAAATTATAGAAAAAATTTATGACTATAGTTTAGAAGAAATTATGGAGACTGGATTTGGAAGATATTCTAAAGAGATTATTCAAGAACGTGCATTACCAGATGTTCGTGATGGATTAAAACCAGTGCAAAGAAGAATATTGTATTCGATGTTTATTTCCGGATTCAAACATGACAAACCACATCGAAAAAGTGCGAGAGCGGTTGGAGATATCATGGGTAAATTCCATCCACATGGAGATTCTTCTATTTATGAAGCTTTGATTCGTATGAGTCAAAACTGGAAAATGCGAGAAACTTTGATTGATATTCATGGAAACAATGGTTCCATTGATGGGGATGGGCCAGCTGCTATGCGTTATACAGAAGCTCGTCTTACGCGTCTTGCAGAAACACTTCTTACTTCTATTCCTAAAAATACAGTGGAAATGGCATGGAATTTTGATGACGAAGAAAAAGAACCAACCGTTCTTCCTGCAACATTCCCTAATTTACTTGTGAATGGCTCTACAGGGATTAGTGCAGGGTATGCGACCAATATCCCTACCCATAATTTGGCAGAAGTAATTGATGCTACCATCAAGCGAATTGATTCCCCTAGTTGTCGTTTGGAAACGATTATGGAACTTTTACCAGGTCCGGATTTTCCAACGGGTGGTGTGATTGAAGGAAAAAATGGTTTAATTGATGCTTATACCAAAGGAAAAGGAAAAGTGGTTTTAAAAGCAAAAACTGAAATTGTGAAATCGGGAAGCAAACAACAAATTATCGTTCATTCGATTCCTTATGAGGTAATTAAAGAGCAATTGATTAAAAAAATTACAGAGATTAAATTGGATAAAAAAATAGAAGGAATCAATGAAATTATTGATGAATCGGATCATGAACATATGGCTCGTATTGTCATTGATTTAAAGAAAGAAGCCAATGCTGAGCTGGTTCTTAATTATTTATTTAAAAATACGGATTTGCAAGTGAATTATAATTTTAATATGGTTGCCATTGTGAATCGTCGTCCAAGACTTGTTGGCATTTTGGAAATTTTGGATGCGTTTATTAATCATCAAAAAGATGTGATTACTAGAAGAACAGAATGGGATTTAAAGAAAGCAAGATTTGATTATCATATTTTGGAAGGTTTGGTAAAAGCCATTGATATTTTGGATGAAGTGATTCGTATTATTCGGGGTAGTAAGAATAAGAGTGATGCGATTGCTAATTTATCTTGCGAATACGATTTTACGTTTGAACAAGCAAAAGCCATTGTAGAATTACAACTTTATCGTTTGACGAATACGGATATTGTCGCTTTACAAGAAGAAATGGAGAAGCTTCGAAAAAATATTCAAATTTGGGAGCAAATTCTGAGCAATGAAGAGGCTCTTAAATATGTCATGAAAACAGAGTTAAAGGCAATTAAAAAAGAGTATGGAAATCCAAGAAGAACAGAAATTAAAGCAGAAGTTACAGAAATTAAGTTGGATATGCTGGATATGATTCCTAAGGAAAATGTGGTCGTTGTCGTTACAAATGAGGGCTATATGAAACGAGTAAGTAGCAAGTCCTATGCATCTCGTGGAGAGGAAATGACCACACTAAAACCAGGAGATTTTATTATCGGACTTTATGAAGTAACGACATTGGATACGATTGTAGCGTTTACTAATTTAGGAAATTATTTGTATATTCCAGTGCATAAAATACCAGAAGCAAAATGGAGGGAACTTGGAAAACATGTAAATAATATCGTATTCTTGTCCTCAGAGGAACAAATGGTTGCTTCGTTTGTGTTCGATAAGGAAAAAGAAATTGTTACTGTTTCAAAATATGGAATGATTAAAAGAAGTCGTATGGCAGAATATGAGGTGACAAGGTATTCCAAACCACTCCTTGCTATGAAGTTAAAAGATGGAGATGAAGTGGTAAGTGTTGTAACTGCTAAATCCAATTGTCTACTTGTAAGTAGTGATGGCTATTATGTTCAGTTTGCCAAAGAAGAAATTCCTCTAACAGGAGTTAAGGCAGCTGGTGTTAAAGGAATGAATTTGAAAGACGATTTTGTTGTTTCTGGGGTTTCTTATGATGCAGCAGATTATTTGGATGTGTTTACGAATCAAAGAACTGCCAAACGAATGAAAATCGCTGATTGTCTATCAACAGGACGTGCAAAACGGGGAAATACTTTAATCAAAAAAGTAAAGTCTGTGAATTATCAAATTATTCAAGCCTTTCTTATGGAGTCTCGGGATGTTGTACTTCTTAAATCAGATAGTGAAATTCGAGAATTAAAAAATAGTGATATTGCAATTTTGGATACAGCAAGTACAGGTTCTGTTATTTCTAAGTACAAAATTGATGATGTTTCTAAAAAAGTGAATTTGGAAAGTTATTTAAAAAAAGAAAGCAAACAAGAAGAAAATAGTTCTGGTGAAAAAGAAGTAAAAATTAAAGAATTTACGATGGATGATTTTTTGGACGATTTTAAGATTTAGAGAGATAAAAATCACTTATTTGCATATATTGTAATAGGTGATTTTTTATGGCAACAAAAGATGATTTTAAACTTTTTGCTAGAAAACATCCAGAACTTGTTCGTTTTATTCAAAATGGTGAGGCAAGTTGGCAAAAGTTTTATGAAATTTATGATATTTATGGGGAAGAGGAGTCTGCTTGGCAACCTTATTTTGCAAAACAAACTACTTCTAGTACGGATTATAGTTTTAAAAGTATTACCGATAAGATTAAAAATATTGATTTGAATTCGATTCAAGAACATATTACTACTGCTCAAAAAGCACTAGGAATTGTGCAAGAGCTAACGGGAAAAGGAAGTAGTGCTGCTGCAGCGACTGAAGTGGTTAGTCCGCGTCCAATTAATAAAATATTTGAGGATTAGATGGATTTATTCGTACAGCAAAAACTTTTGGAAGATAAAAAAATGGATGGCTTTTTGAAAGAAAACTCTTACTGGATTAAAGAGTTGAATCGCAATGGGGAAAATTACAAACAATTTGTAGCAGCTATGAAGGATAAGTATCGCTTGAAAACGACAGATCGTATTAGCGATGCAATTGATCATATTGATTTGATTAGTGGGATATTAGACACTTTAAAATAATAATTCGTTGACCCATCTTTATTCTTGAGGTATAATTGTTTTATGATAGATAAGGATGGTAGTCTGTATGGGTGTGAAAAATAATAGAGGTTTTACTTTGGTTGAATTATTAGCAGTTATTGTTATATTGGCAGTTATTATTTTGATAGCTTCTAATAATGTGGGAAGTATTATGATTGATGCTCGTAAAAATGCTTTGGCTTTGGAAGGAAGTACATTGATTGATGCTGCTAAAACTGCTTATCAGATTGATATTTTGAATGATGGTATTACAGGCTCAAAATGTTATAATTTAGAAGAATTATACAAAGAGGGATATTTTAGTAAAGGAAAAGATAAAGACGGATATACTGGAAGTGTACTTGTTGATACTAGCAACGAAAAAATTATTGAATATACGTTTTGGATTAGTAATGGGAAATATGTAGTTAGTGGTCCAGCAGGTACGACAGGAAAAAATGCCACTGCAGGAACGGAAGCATCTAAGTGTTGTGGTGGAACTTGTTCTTAAGAAGAGATAGGCTTCTTTTTTTTTCTTTTTTATGAGATAATAGTTTTAGGTGAAGTGTATGATTTTAGGTTGTCATGTTAATTTTACAAATGAACAATTGCTTGGAAGTACAAAACAAGCTCTTTCTTATGGCGCGAATGCTTTTATGTTTTATACGGGAGCACCTCAAAATACCATGCGTAAATCTTTGGATATGGATTTGACGAAACAAGCTTGGAGTCTTATGAAGGAAAATCATATTGATTTGAAACATGTGATTTGTCATGCCCCTTATATTGTTAATTTGGCTAATAACAAAGAGGAAGAAAAATGGCAATTTAGCATTCATTTTTTAAAACAAGAATTAAAACGTTGCAAAGAATTAGGTGTTTCTTATATTGTTGTTCATCCTGGAAGTGCAGTTGGTATTGAAAGAGAAACGGCTTTGCAAACTATTAGTAAAGCTTTGAATTGTATTATAGAAGAGGATGGAGTCATGATTTTGCTTGAAACCATGGCAGGTAAGGGGACAGAATGTGGCTCTTCTTTGGAAGAAATAAAAGTTATTTTGGATGGGGTAGAATCTAAAAATATTGGTGTATGTTTGGATACTTGTCACTTGAATGATGCAGGATATTCCATTCAAGAATTTGATTTACTTTTGGACGAAGTAGAAAAGGTCATTGGTTTAGAAAAAGTACATTGTGTACATTTGAATGATAGTAAAAATCCAATGGGAGCACATAAAGATCGACATGAGAATATAGGACTGGGGACAATTGGTTTTTCTGCTCTTTCTTATGTAGTTCAACATGAAAAATTAAAAGATGTTCCTAAAATTTTAGAAACACCTTATGTAGAGCGTGCCTACCCACCTTATCAATTTGAAATTGAAAGTTTAAAGGCAGGACATGAAAATCCACATTTACTTTCAGATATTATGAATTTTTATAAATAATTTTTGTAACGAGTAGAGTATTCTTTAAATAATTTTTTAATTTTGATTAGGTTTTCTTCTGAATATTTGTCTTGGTAGCGGTCAAAGTTTAATGCATTTGGATTGGCAATAACTGTTTGCCAATTTTTTTTCACGAAAACATAAGTAAATTCCAATTCTTCTTCGTTTAAAACAATGTTATTTTTTAAAGCAAAGTTATTGATATCGTCTTTTGTTAGTTTATTCATATATCTTTCTATTATATTAAACATAATACCACCTAGTATTATTGTATGAAAATTTCTTTTTTTTGAATACTAATAGTAGGTGTTTTTTATGAAAAAAGTGTATTATTTGTTTATTTTCTTTTTTTTATGCATTACTTTGTTTGCTCTTTATCGATTGACATTTTTAAAAGGTGCTTATTATCAAGATGTTTATGATAATAAAACCAATGTCTATGTGGAGTCTTTGTCTACTCCTAGAGGAAGAATTTTAGATATTCATGGAAATGTTTTGGTGGATAATGTAGGAGTAAAAACAATTGTTTATCGTAAGTTAAATGATATTTCTGTTGAAAAAGAGATGGAAGTTGCTTATCGTCTTGCCAATTTGTTGTCTTTTCCTGAGCAAGCGAGTGTATTAGAATTGAAAAAATTTTGGATGGTGAAATATTCTGATGAAGCAAAACGTTTGCTTACTAGTGAAGAGTATCGTTTGTATGAGGAGAGAAAGCTAAATAGTCAAGATTTGTATTTGTTAAAGTTGGATCGAATTACAGAGGAAGTGTTGTCTATTTTTTCAGAGGAAGATCAAAAGGCGGCTTATGTGTATGCATTAATGAATAAAGGATATTATTATGATGCAAAGGTAATTAAAAAAGCAGTGATGGAAGAAGAGTATGCTTCTGTTTTGGAAGAGAAACTTATGGGGGTTACGAATGAAATGTATTTTGAAAGAGATTATCCTTATGGGAGTACTTTGAGAGGTTTGTTTGGAAAGATAGGAAGTATTCCGAAAGAAGAGGAAAGTGATTATTTACGTCGTGGGTATGCATCAAATGATATTGTAGGTATTAGTTATCTTGAAAAAGAGTACGATACTTTTCTTCGTGGGGAAAAGGACACATATAAAATCAATCAGGATGGAACGCTTACACAGGTGAAGGAAGGAAAACGAGGAAATGATTTGGTTTTAAGTATTGATATTGCTATGCAACTTGGGATTGAAGAAATTGTAAAGGAACAAATAAAGAAGGGGAAAACGTTACCGAATACAGAGTATTATAATGGTAGTTATGTTTTGATTGGAGATACAAAAACTGGTGCAATGAAAGCGATTGTGGGTCTTAAAATGGTTGGAGAAGATGTGTTTGTTTCCACAGAGAGTGATGTTGTGAATTCTTCTTTTACGGTTGGAAGTGTAGTAAAAGGGGCTTCTATGGCAATGGCTTATCAAAATGGTCTTGTGGATGTTGGGAAAAAAATAAAGGATGCGTGTGTGAAACTTTATTTGGTTCCTCAAAAGTGTTCTTATAAAAGCTTAGGGTATGTGGATGATATTACTGCTTTGAAGACAAGTTCTAATTATTATCAATTTTTACTTGCTATTCGACTTGCTGGTTATGAGTATTCTTATAATATGAAAATGAATGTGACTGAACGCGAATTTTCTATTTATCGAAATGCTTTTGCTCAGTTTGGTTTAGGAGTGGAAACAGGTATTGATTTGCCTAAAGAGGTGACAGGGATTCAAGGAACAAAAATTGCTCCTGATTTGCTTCTTAATTTTGCGATTGGGCAGTACGATACTTATACCCCTTTGCAATTGTTGCAGTACATTAATACCATTGCAAATAAGGGAAATAGAATGCGCTTGTCTTTGGTAGATCATATTGTAGATAAAGAAGGAGTAGTTTTGTTAAAAAAAGAGCCCGAAGTTTTGAGTACGTATGCTTTGGATTCTTCTTATTTTGATCGAATTCAAACAGGATTTTATCAAGTGGTGAATTTGGGAACTGGATATGGATATACGGATGTTGCTTTTCGTCCTGCTGGTAAAACGGGAACGAGTGAAACATATTTTGATTCGAATCAAGATGGTACGGGAGATGTTTTAACTATTACGAATACATATGCTATGTATGCTCCTTATGATGATGCCAAGTATAGTATGGTGGTGATTAGTCCGAATGTTAATCATTATGAAGGAAAGACGGATTATTTTGCTTATATTAATCGATACATTAGCCGTGCTGTTAGTGATTATGTGTTTACAAATTATTAGATGCTTTTCTTTTTTAAGTATCTTTTTTTCTTTTTTTGCGTTATGATTGTAAAATACGAGACTAGATTAATAATCGACAATTTCTTGACTTTTTCGACATTTCATGTTAATGTAGGCGCAAATTTAGGAGGTTGACTATGGAAGAAATTAATTTAAAAGAATTGTTTGAGTTTTTTAAGTCAAAATTTTTGTATCTGATTGCAATTGTAGTAACCATTTGTTTTGTTGTTTTGTTTTATTTGTTTGTGATACAACAACCAAGATATGAGTCTTCTACTTCTTTGATTTTAACCGGTTTTACTAATGTGAATAAAGATAATGAAGCAGCTATCAGTACAAATGATTTAAACATTAATCAAAAGTTATTAGCAACTTATCAAGAAATTACAAAGTCTAAAAAAGTATTGGAACAAGTGATTCAAAGTTTAAGTCTTTCTTCTTCTGTCGAAACCTTAGCGAAGCATGTTTCTGTTACAGGAGTTCCCGATACAGAGATTATTAAGATTACCGTGTCTGATGGGAATGCCGAGGTAGCGTACCGAATTGTAGGAAAAATTGCTGAGGTGTTTAGTGAAGAAGTAAAAACGATTTATAATGTTTCTAATGTTAGTATTTTGGATACTCCTAGTATTGCAACGAAAGCATCCAATATGGCACTTTCAAAAGCTTTGTTGGTTTCTTTGGTTTTGGGGATTGTGATTTCATTCAGTATTTTGTTTGTTGCTTATTATTTTGATACTACAGTAAAGAATGCTACTCAAATTGAAGCAAGAGTAGGAGTTCCTGTGTTGGGTTCTATTCCAGATTATCATAAAAAAAGTGTTCGAAAGAAGAAAAGAGGGAATGAGTAATGGATGAATTGATTGTTAGTAAAAATCCAAAATGTAGTGTTGCAGAAGCCATTCGAGTGATTCGAACGAATATTCAATTTTCTTTGAAATTAAAAAAAGGAAAAATGATTTTGGTGACTTCTTCTGTAAAAGGGGAAGGGAAGAGTTTTGTTAGTTCCAATTTGGCCGTTTCTTTTGCTCAGAAAAATTTAAAGGTGTTGCTTGTGGATTCTGATTTACGTCTTGGTCGATTGCATCAAATTTTCAAAGCAAGTAATAAGAACGGATTTTCTGAACTTTTGGTGAATGATGATGGACGAAAGTATCAAAAGTATGTCAAAGATACAGGGATCGAAAATCTTTCGTTTATTTCAAGAGGAATGGTTCCTCCTAATCCTAGTGAACTTTTGGATTCTCCCAATATTGCTTCTTTTTTGGAACAAGCGGGAAACGATTATGATGTGATTTTGTTTGATGGTACACCAATTAATGGCTTGACGGACTCTTTGGTGTTTACAAAATATGTAGATAAAGTTGTGGTCGTTAGTGCTGCGAATTATACCAAGATGAATTTATTAGAGAATACCATTAAAAGTTTACAAAATTTACATGTTGATATTGCTGGTGTTGTTTTAAATAAAGTATCTATCAATTCTTCTAGCTCTTATTATAATGATTATTATACGGATTTATGATTGATATTCATTCTCATGTTTTGTATGGAATTGATGATGGGGCAAAAACAGTAGAGGAAAGTGTAGCAATTCTTAAACAAATGGCAGACTTAGGGTTTACAAAACTGCTTGTTACACCCCATTATATGGAAAATACAGAATATGTTGCTGATAATAAAAGAAAGAAAGAAATTATAAAAGAGTTAAAAGAAAAATTAGAAGAAGAATCGATTGCTTTGGAATTGTATTTAGGAAACGAAGTATATATTTTTGAAGAGATTGTTGAAAGGATTCAAAGCCAAGCCATTTTTACTTTGAACCAAACCAATTATATTTTGGTAGAACTTCCACTTTTAGAACATATGCACGCAGATTTGGATATTTTGTTTGAGTTGGTTGCAAGTGGCGTGCATGTTGTTCTTGCTCATCCTGAACGTTATGTTCTGTTTCAAAAAAATCCAAACTTGTTAGATAAATATACCGATATGGGGATTTTGTTACAAGGGAATTATGAATCTCTTTGTGGGAAGTATGGAAAGAAAACACAAGCTTTAATGAAACAATGGTTAAAAGAAAAACGATATTTTACTTTAAGTAGTGATGTTCATAAAGAAAATTCTAGTTTTTTTAAGAATTTTCCTAAAGTACAAAAAAAATTATTAAAATTGGTAGATACGATATATTTGCAACAATTGCAAAAGGAAAACCCTCAAAAAATATTGGATGGTGTGTATGTAGAAAATGACTAGAAATTCTAGTTGTTTTTTCTTTTTACATAAAAAATATTGATTATTTAATGAAAACCTTTATTTTAAAGCATATATGTAAAATATTTGATGCTTTTACTACCTATTTACTACTTTATAAATATATATTAATTAGTTCTTTTTCTTTTATCATTATATCTGTGAGTATATAACATGTTTTCTAACAAAATAGAGTACAAAAAAAATATTCTATGATATAATAAAAAAGATTAGGGAGGGTTTTAAATGGAGAAATTAGAGTTAATAAAACTTAGAAATGAAATAGTATTTGTTACAAGTAATAAAGGAAAAGTTGCTTCAGCTCAAAGACAATTAACAGATATTAAATTAGAGATATTTGATTATGATTTAATCGAACCTAGAAGCGATGATGTTAGAGAAATAGCAGAATATAAGGTTAGAGAGGCATATGAAGTTATAAAAAAACCATGTATTGCTTTGGATGCAGGTTTCTTTATAGAAGAATTGAATGGATTTCCTAGAGCCTTTGTAAACTTTGCTTTAGATACTTTAGGAATAGATGGAATATTAAAACAAATGCATGACATTGAAAACAGGAAATGTGCTTTTAAAGAATGCTTAGCATATTATGATGGGCAAAATATATTATATTTTGATGGAAATCATGAAGGAAAATTATCTACAGAAATAAGAGGAAATGATACTGATAAAAAATGGTCTAATTTATGGTATATATTTATTCCATATGGATATGATAAAACATTAGCCGAGATGAGTGATGAAGAAAGAAATAATAGAATCAGATGCCCACAAAATACTAGTGCTATGGAAGAATTTGTAGATTACTATCATAAGACTAGAAAATTAGTAAAAAATTAAAATTAGCAAATATGAATCGCAGAAATGCGATTTTTGTTACAAGAATTTAATTTACTGTGTTTAACAGTTATTACTAAATTTTGCTACATGCTTCATGCTACATAATAAGGGTAATACTATACCTTATTATGGCGAAGACTTAAGTGGCTACGCCCCTAAATCTCGCTTTTATAAATAGATATTCTTATACTGAGTAATGTCATAGTATTTTTTAAATATTTAAAATTAATACTTTAAAAGAGTTCTAAAATTTTTACTACTAATTTACTACTTTTGAAAGTGAAAATATAAGAAATTATAACAATTTATAAGAATATCATTCAAAAACAAAAATGCCGTAAATACTTATAAATAAAGGTTATAATGCTATTTAAGAACTTATAAAAAGATACTCCCAAAAATACAATATTTTTTCTATACAAAATTTGTTCTTCATGATATAATTTTTTAAGAATAGGGAGAGGCGTTGTATGGAAGAACTGGATTTAAGAGATTTATTGTCTTATTTTGGAAGTAAAATAGTTTCTTTTCTTTTTATTGTTTGTTTAGTAGTTACCGCTGGTTGTTTGTATTCTGTATTTGTCCAAAAACCAGAATATACTTCAAAAACAAGTATTATTTTGACAGGATTTAGTAGTAATACGGAGTCTTCCATTACACAGTCTGATTTGACCGTAAATTCGAAACTTGTAAGTACTTATCAAGAAATTGTAAAGAGTCGTCGCGTTCTTAGTCAAGTAATTACCAATTTACGTCTTACTTTTACTACCAAGGAACTGGCTCGTATGATTTCTGTTGGGGCAGTGAATGACACAGAGATTATTGAAATCTCTGTTACGAATTTGGATGCAAAACAAGCTTATTTGATTGCGAATGAGGTTGCAGAAGTGTTTGGTCATGAAGCGAAAGATTTGTACAATTTGTCAAATGTTTCTATTTTGGATTATGCAGAAATTGAGTCCGTACCATCGAATTTGAATATTACAAAGCAAGTATGTATTTATATTCTTGCTGGATTTCTTTTGGCTTTTGTTCTTTTGTTTGTGATTTATTATTTTGATACTTCTCTTAAGAGTGTTCATGATGTGGAAAGAAAGTTTGATTTGACCATTTTAGGTTCTGTTCCTGATTATACAAAGAAAAAGAAAAAGGGAGGAAAGTAAAATGAATAATGAAATTATTGTAGATCATAATCCTAAGAGTAGTGTTGCAGAAGCTATACGGATTATAAGAACAAATTTGGAGTTTTCAGGTGTAGATAAAAAAATTCATTCTGTTTTGATTACATCGTCTGTTCCATCAGAAGGAAAAAGTTTTATTAGTACAAATTTAGCAACTGCTTTTGCTCAAAACGGAAGTAAAGTTTTACTTATGGATTGCGATATGCGTAAAGGTAGGTTGCATAAGATTTTTAATATTGTGAACGATAAGGGATTGTCTAATCTTCTTCTTGAAAATGTGGAGACAAAGTTTAGTAGTTATATTAAAAAAACCAATATTGAGAATTTGTATCTTTTACCGAAAGGAGTAGTTCCTCCTAATCCTAGTGAATTATTAAATTCTCCTAAGACAAAAGTTTTATTACGGACTTTATCTGATCGATTTGATTATATTATTTTGGATGGAACTCCAGTAAATGGTTTAACCGATTCGTTGATACTTACAAAATATGTTGATAAAACAGTGATTGTTGCATCTTTAAATTATACAAAGACCAATGATTTGGAGTTTACAAAAAAGAGTTTAATGAGTGTAGGAGCAGATATAGCTGGGGTGATTGTGAATAAAACACAAGATATTCATGGCAATTATTATGGCAATTATTATGAATGAAATGTGTGTATTTAGGTACATAGTATTTTAAAAAATGGATATCCTATCTACTAGGTGTAAAGGTAGTAGGTAGTATGAAATATATATTGTTTTTGTTGATAGCTTTTTTTGTTTTACTTGTTTATTCTTCTTGTTTTGTTTCAGGACAATGTAGTCGTTTGGAAGAAGAACAGGATTTTTCTTTTTTGGATTTGTAAGAGTGTTTTCGAGTTTTTTATCTAAAACACTTTTTTTATTGTAATCAATTATTTATGTTATAATGAGACTGAATTGAGGTAAAATATGGAGTCAACGCTTTGTTTATTGAGAAAAGAAAATCAGCTTTTGCTTGCTAAGAAAAAAAAGGGATTTGGTAAAGGAAAATACAATGGGGTAGGAGGAAAATTAGAGAAAGATGAAACGCCAGAGATGGCAATGATAAGAGAAGTAGAAGAAGAAATTTTTGTTACCCCTCTTCAGTATGAAAAGGTTGGAGTGATAGAATTTCTTGAGTATTTAAAGGATAAGAGAGAGAAAGTTCTCATTCATTTGTATGTTTGTAATCTTTGGGAGGGTGTTCCTTCGGAGTCGGAGGAAATGGAACCCAAATGGTTTTCTATTGATAAACTTCCTTATGATCAGATGTTTCTTGATGATAGGTATTGGTTACCACTTATTTTGGAGGGAAAGAAGATAAAAGCTTTTTTTGAATTTGATGAGGAATGGAATTTGGTGTTTCATGAAGTTCAAGAAGTTAGTGATGAAACAGTTTGTGAGACCTTTTTGCAATAAGAAGTAAGCGAAGATTTTGCTTCTTTTTTTTTCTTTTTTTCATAGAATTTTATAAAGGAGCACTGGTTATGTTTTTTAATTCTATTCATACTCGAATTCGTGTCGTATTTGTAGTTGTTTGTGTGTTGCTTTTGATCATCATTGGTCGTGTTTTTTATATTCAGGTTTTTAAGTACAATCAACTAAATAAGTTAGCGGAGTCATTATGGAGTAGAGAGCTTCCTATCACTGCTGATAGAGGAGAGATACGAGACCGAAATGGTAAGGTTTTGGCGAGTAATATTACGACTACTTCTTTGGTAGTGATTCCGAATCAAATTCAAAATAAAGAAGAAGTAGCAGAAAAACTTGCTGCTATTTTAAATGTTTCGTATGAAGAGATGTATAGGCATATTTCTAAAAAAACTTCAATTGAAAGGGTTCATCCAGAAGGAAGACAACTTTCTTATGAAGTAGCAGAACAGATTAATAATTTGGGATACGACGGGGTATACTTGGTAAAGGAGAGCAAAAGATATTATCCTTATGGAAATGTGTTGTCTCATGTTTTAGGATATGTTGGCATTGATAATCAGGGCCTTTCAGGAATTGAACTTAATTATGATACGTATTTAACAGGGGAATCTGGAGCGATTAAGTATTTTTCCGATGGTAAGGGAAATCGTTTGGAGTTATCTGAGGTGTATGAAGAACCACAGAATGGTATTAATGTAGATTTAACGATTGATATTGATTTACAACTTGCTGTTGAAAATGAACTGGATAACGTGATGTCTAAGTATAGTCCAGAACAAGCTCTTATTTTAGCAATGAATCCTAAAACTGGAGAAATCTTGGCTATGGCAAGTCGACCTAATTTTAATCCAAACAATTATCAAACTGCTTCTGTTGAGGTGATTAATCGAAATTTACCAATTTGGATGACGTATGAACCAGGAAGTACGTTCAAGATTATTACTCTTGCTGCTTCTTTAGAGGAGCAAACGATAAATCTTTTTAATGATTCGTATTATGATGGTGGTTCGATTCAAGTGGAAGGCGCTCGTATTAAATGTTGGAAAGCAGGAGGTCATGGCGCGGAGACTATGCTTCAAGTCGTTGAAAATTCTTGTAATCCTGGATTCGTTGTGATGGGACAAAAGTTGGGGGCTGAACGACTTTTAAAGTATATCCAAAGTTTTGGTTTTGGAAAAAAAAGCGGTGTGGATTTGAATGGAGAAGCAAGTGGAATTTTGTTTTCTTTGGATAAAATGGGACCAGTTGAACTTGCAACGACTAGTTTTGGTCAAGGAATTAGTGTGACTCCTATTCAACAAGTTCGAGCTGTTTCTGCTGCTGTGAATGGTGGAATTTTACATACTCCTTATATTGTTTCTAAAATGACAGAGCCTGAAACGAATAGTGTTGTGAAACTTTATTCGCCGGATGAAGGGGTACGAGTGATTAGTGAGGAAACGTCTAAAATGGTTCGCTATGCACTTGAGAGTGTTGTTGCTAATGGTAGTGGAAAAAATGCTTATATTGAGAATTACCGGGTTGGTGGAAAGACTGGAACTGCTCAAAAAGTAAATAATGGTGCCTATATGGTTGGAAATTATATTGTTTCTTTTATGGGATTTATGCCAGCTGATGATCCAGAGATTGTTGTTTATGTTGCGATTGATAATCCAAAAGGGATTACGCAGTATGGAGGAGTGGTTTCAGCACCCATTGCAAAAAATATTTTTAAGGCTGCTATTGATTTGTATGGATATTCTAAAACGCAAGAAGGTATGCCTCGGGAATATACTTGGCTTGATACGAAGTACATGGTTCTTCCTGATGTTGTCGGTATGTCTTTAGAAGAAGCTAAGAAAACGTTAAAAGGATTTCAAATTGTGACGAGTGGGACAGGAGAACGTGTAATGTATCAGAGTCCTGAGGGGAATTATTATGTTCCTGAGGGAAGTAAGGTTTCTTTATTGTTGTCTAATTAACGTCAAATATCTTTTCTCCTTTCTAAATTTTTTTATAAAGTGTTGTATAATTTGATTACGAGGTGGACGAAATGTTAATATTAGCAAAAGCTGCAATGGCAATTATGCTTGGATTTGTTATTTCTATGGTGTTTGGTTTCTTTTTTGTACGTTTTGCAAGAAGGAAACATATGGGACAGAATGTTAGTGAGACGATTGGAGAACGTCATATGAAAAAAAATGGGACTCCTACCATGGGTGGTTTTATTTTTATTCTACCTGTTCTTTTTTCTTTGCTTCTTTTGTATATTCGTGGAAGTATTCATTGGAATCATAATTTGTTTATATTGATTTTTGTTTTTATTGCTTATGCGGTTTTGGGTTTTGTCGATGATTTTTTGAAAATGAAGTATAAGAACAATAAAGGAATTAGTATTGTTACGAAATTTTTATTGCAGATGGCAATTGCTCTCGTGTTCTTTTATATTTTTATGAAAAATGGAGGAGAACCGATTTTATGGATTACTTCCATTGGAGTAAATATTCCTATGGGTTGGATGTTTGGTATTTTTATCTTGTTTGTGTTGGTGGGAACTTCTAATGCCGTTAATATTTCTGATGGATTGGATGGTTTGGCTGGTGGTCTTTCTGCCATTGCTTTTTTGGCTTTTGGTATTATTGCTTGGAATACGGGTTGGATGCAAGGGTACGAAGAAGTTGCTATTTTTTGCTTTTTGTTAGTGGGAAGTTTACTTGGCTTTTTGCTTTACAATTCGCATCCTGCTAAAATCTTTATGGGGGACTTAGGAAGTCTTTCGTTAGGTGGTGCGCTTGCAACAGTTGCTATTGTAACAAGACATGAACTTTCTTTGGTTCTTGTTGGAGGAATTTTTGTTGTTGAAACGATTTCTAGTTTTGTACAGATTATTGCGATACGCAAGTTTCATAAAAAAGTATTTAAAATGGCACCTTTGCACCATCATTTTGAACAAATTGGTTGGTCAGAAACAGATATTGTTAAACTTTTTTGGGTCATCGGTTTTTTACTTGCAATGGCCGCAATTACTTATGGAGTATGGATATAGAAATATATCTTTTTTTGTTACAATTTCATTAGGTGATGATTGTGAAAGAAGTAACATTAAAAAATTTGCAGAGACTTATTGGAAGTATTGACCATAAAAATGATGCTATTGATACATATTTTTATAAATTAGCAGAAGAAGTGTGAGAACTTGCTCAAGCAATTCGAAAAAATAGCAGACTTGCGGATACAAAAGAAATAAAAGGAACCATAGAGGAAGAACTTTATGATGTTTTGTACTATACTATTTGTTTAGCCAATATGTTCGAAATTGATTTAGAAGCCTGTGGAAGATTAAAGGAAGAGATTAATGCTTTAAAATATAATCGTCAGTCGTTTTTTGAAGAAGATAAATAACTTTTTTTGGAATTTTTGTATTTTTAAAAAAAGTGTGTTAAAATACCTCTCTGTTGGAGGGGTTCTATGGTATATCCAAGTGAGATATTGAATCGCATGGTAGAGAGTTCTACGAAACAAATTTATTATTATGAGCAGATGTGTTTAGAATATTATGTATCTTATGTAGGAAAAATGAGTGGTACGTTGTATCAAAAACTTTTTTCTTGTTTGCAAAAAGAACCTTTAGAACATAGTGTGCTTTTGCGTACAGAGTTTTTGGCAAAAGCATTGGTACCAAATTCCTTTTTTTCTAAATTTTATGATTTGTTGAAGTTGTATCATTATTATCCAGTAGAGGAAATTTTAAAATGTATGAAAGATATTGCCGTTTGGCATGGGGAGGAAAATATTAGTTTTTGGACAAAGACTCCTTGGATTAAGGAAGTGGCTAGGAGTTCAACTTCTTATTTGTTACATACAATAAAGGAGATTTCTCGTTTGTTCCTGCCTCTTTATCCTATAAAGAAGAAATAGAAGAAATAAAAAGAAAAGGAAAAGAAACATACAATTTGGATAGTACAAAGACTATGGCTAATGGCTATAATTCTACATCTTTTTCTCATTTTGATTATAAATGTCATGCTGTTTCTTATGCTTTTTCTATTCTTTATCCAAAAAGTTATGTGGTAACTGCTATTTGTCCTCGAGGGTTTAATGGTCTTTACGAATTTCATAGTTATAATATTTCTGAGGATTTTTCTTTTGTTATAGATTTATCAAATGGAATAGTTATGCTTTATGAAGAGTATGAACGACTTATGCAACCTGTGGTTTTAAATCAGATGCAAGGAGTAGAAGTTTCTTATCGAATGGATGAGGTGCGTTCTTCTAATTGGAATCTTTATTCTGCTACAAAACATGTTCCTTTAAAAACTTTGGCTTTTTATAGTTACGATGCTCTAAGTGATGCAAAAAGAGAAGAAACGTATGGTAGTTTACTAAAAAAATTGTCTAAATTGAAGTAGGAGACTACTTTTTTTTCTGCTTTTTTAATAAACTTTAATGAGGTTATTTTATGAAGAGTAAAATGGATTATAAATTGTTTATTGCAGTGGTTGCAATCGCTTTTTTTGGAATAGTTATGATTTATTCGGCGAGTAGTATTTGGGCTGAGTATAAGTTTTCTGATCCTTTTAAGTTTATTAAAGCACAAGGAATGTTTTTTCTCGTTGGTATTTTTGTTATGCGTTTCTTATCAAAAGTGGATTATCGTATTTATTATGAAAAGGCAAATTTGATTTTATTTGTTTGTTTTCTTTTGCTTGTTCTTGTTTTAATCCCTGGTATTGGGACGATTCGAAATGGAAGTCGAAGTTGGTTCGGGTTAGGGGGCTTTGGAATACAGCCTTCGGAATTTGCCAAAATTGGTCTTATTATTTATGTTGCGAAATATCTTTCTAACAATCAAAAAAATATGCGTGATATTCAATCTGGCGTTTTGCCTATAATGAGTGTTATTTTACTCTTTTTTGGACTTATTATGTTGGAGCCTGATTTTGGGACAGCAATGGTAATTGTCCTTACTTTGGTGGTTATGATTTTTGTGTCTGGAGTCAAAATTTCTTTTTTTGTGAAAATAGGCCTTGTGGGTTTGGTTGGAATTGTTGGTTTGATTATTGTAGCTCCTTATCGAATGGCTCGAATTGTTTCTTTTTTGAATCCGTGGACAGATCCTTTGGGAAGTGGATTTCAAATTATTCAGAGTTTGTATGCTATTGGACCTGGCGGACTTCTTGGCCAAGGTTTTATGGGGTCTCGTCAAAAACATTTTTATTTACCTGAACCACAAACAGATTTTATTTTTTCAATCATTAGTGAAGAGTTTGGCTTTTTAGGGGTTTTGATTGTAACAAGTGTTTTCTTTTTTATCTTTTACCAGGTTTTGAAAACTTCTTTTCGGCAAAGCGATTTGTTTGCTAAATATTTGTCTTTTGGCTTGTCTTTTGGCATTATTATACAAGCTTTACTTAACTTAATGGTGGTGGTAGGAATTATTCCAGTTACAGGTGTTACGTTACCATTTCTTTCTTATGGTGGAAGTAGTTTGCTTGTTAGTATGGCCAGTATAGGAATTATTTTGAATATTAGTAGGAAGTAGAAGTTGATATTTCTTTTATTTTCCGTTATAATAGCCTTCGGTAAAAAAAGGGGGTTAATAATGAAAAATAGAGATGTATTTTCTTTTCCCGATTGGTATCCGTTTGGCATAGAAGTAGAAATATCTAATTTTTCTATTTATAATATGGAAAAAATATTAGAAAAAGATAAAGATGTTTTTAATATTAAAAGAATAAGTTCTTGTAAAGATTTAAGTGTATCCTCTTATTCTTTTTGGCAAAATCGTAATTTGTTTTGGCAATATAAACGAGAATATACCAATCCTATTTTAAGTCTAGGAATGGAAATTACGAGTCCTATTTTATATAATCAAACGGAGCATTTAATTAATATGAGAAAGGCATTGGAACAAGTAAAACGGAATGGAGCAGAAGTAAATGAGAAGTGTTCTATTCATGTGCATATTGGTGCAAAACCTTTTTCTAGAGATTTTAAAAAGTTGTATTCTTTTTTTCTCTTTTACCTTTTGTTTGAACCTGTTTTTTATAAAATGAGTGCTATGGGAAATTTTGGTCATGTTCGAGAAATAGCTTCAATATATGCTAATCCTTTGACTTTTCAAATGAAAAAGGCTAAGTTAAAAGAAAAAGAGGTAAAAGAATATATTTTTAATCCTAGAATGAAAAAACGAAATTCTTTGCATTTTGAAGGCTTTGATTTAAAAAATGATTCGTATGGTTCTTCATTTGAAGTTCGACCGTTTAATGGAACTTTAGATTCTTTTGTTGTAGAAAACTATATTGCTATGGTTTTATCTAGTGTTCATTATTCGGTTGGAGATGCCTTTTTAAAAAGAAAAATGTTGAAACGTTGCAAAACAGCGTTGAAAGAGAGAAACGAATGGAGTACGTTTGAAGATTTTGTTTCTTCTTCCGACATTTTGGTGGAAGAATTTATGGAGTTGGTTTTTCCAAGACAATTGGATAAAGATTTATTTTATGAACAATATAGTGGTAACTATTTAAAAAGAGTTTTATATTGATTTTTTTTAATAAGTTTTGTTTATTTATAGTATAATAGTAACAAGGTGGTAACTATGAATATTATTGTATCTGCAGGAGGAAGTGGGGGACATATCTATCCAGCGTTGTCTATTTTGGAAGAATTTCAAAAGCGTGAGAAGAATATAAAAGTTCTTTATATTGGAACACACAATCGTATGGAGAAGGAGATTGTTCCTGCTAAGGGTATTCCTTATGAATCAATAGAAATTTATGGATTTACAAAAGATATTCGGCGAGATATTAAAAATGTTTTTTTGATTAAAAAAGCATTAAAAAAATGTACCCAAATTATGAAGGAATTTCAACCTGATGTGGTAATAGGGGTTGGAGGATATGTCACGTATCCTGTTATTAAATCTGCGAAAAAGTTAGGGATTAAAACATTTATTCATGAACAAAATAGTCGTCCAGGGAAAGTCAATTTTTTAGTGTCTCGCTATGCAGATGTTGTGGGAGTGACGTTTAAAAGCTCTATCGATTTTTTTAAAAAAGCGAAGAAAATTGTTTATACCGGTCATCCTGCTTTGGATGGGGCTCGAAATGCGCAGCCTCTTGATAAAACGTTGCTTGGTTTTCAAGTTTCTAAAAAATTAGTGGTTTATGTAGCAGGAAGTTTGGGGAGTTCTTCTTTGAATCAAAAAATGCTTGATTTTTTGAATAGTGACTTGCATGAAAGTTATGAAATTTTATATATTACAGGAAGCAATGTCAATTTGGAGGAATTTAAAAAGAAAGTGGAAAAGAAAAAAGGAATTAAAATTGTACCTTATTTCGATAATTTGCCTCGAATTTTAGCTTCTAGTGATTTGGTGATTTCGCGTGCCGGCGCTGGAACTCTTTTTGAGATTCTTGGCTTGGAAAAACCAAGTATAGTGATTCCTTCTCCGAATGTTGCCAATAACCATCAATATTACAATGCCAAAGAATTAGAAACTGCTGGAATCATTAAAGTTTTGGAAGAACAAAATTTAACAAAAGAAACATTATCAGAGATGATCACTACTTTGTTAACGAATCAAAAAGAAATCAATGATTTAAAGAAAAATATGCAAATGTATAACAAAAATCATCCTATAGAGACCATTTATAAAACAATCAAGGAATTAATTGGAACTAGTAAATAGTTCTTTTTTTTGTTATGATTATAGTAGGTGGAATGTATGAATAAAAAGAAGAAAAAGGTGAAACGTCATATTAAATGGAAAACTTTGTTTGTTCTTTTTGTTTTTCTTTCTTTTGGTTGTTTTTCTTTTTATTATGTCTCGCAGGTACGAATAAAAAATATTTATGTTTATGGAACGAATCTTTTATCCGATCATGATATCATTTTGGCAGCTAATATTAAAAATTATCCTAAATTATTTAAGTATAGTTCAAGAACGATGAAAAAAAATATTGCGACTTTGGATTTAGTGGATACAGTTCAAGTGAAGAAAACTTTGTTTGGTAAGGTGACAATTGAAATTGAGGAAGCCAAGGTATTGTTTTATAATCGAAATAATGGAAGTTATGTTTTATCTAGTGGAGTAGAGATTGCAGATGGCAATTTTACGGGTGTCCCTTTTCTTGTCAATTTTGTACCAGATTCTATTTATGAACGTTTGATTAAGGAACTTGCTAAAATTGATAGCGAGTCTTTAGCAATGATTAGTGAAATTGAGTATTCTCAAAATAAAAGTGGGGATGTTGTGATTGATGATACAAGATTTTTGTTACGAATGAATGATGGAAATCAAGTTTATGTCAATTTAATTAATATTGACAGACTCAACTTGTATGCGGTAACCTATACTGCAATTCCGGATGGTGTCAAAGGAATACTGGAACTTGATAGTGACAATGGAAATGTGTATTGGCATGTTGTTGAGTAAAAGAAGGCGATTTTTTTGGAAAAAATAAATTATAATGAGCGAATGGAAAAGGAAATCACACGTTTTACTGAGAAGAAAACACTACTTTTGCATAGTTGTTGTGCTCCTTGTTCTTCTAGTGTGATTGCACGTTTAAAGGATTTTTTTGCAATTACCATTTTGTATTATAATCCAAATATTGAACCGGAGGCAGAATATTTGAAACGAAAAGAGGAACAAATACGTTTTTTAAAAGAGTATGCTCCTTCTGTAAATATTTTGGACGTTCCCTATGAAAATGAGTGTTTTCAAGAGGTTTCTAAATATTTAGAAAAGGAAAAAGAAGGGGGCGCAAGATGTCATAAATGTTACTATTTGCGTCTAGAAAGAACCATGAAAGAAGCGGTGAATCATCATTTTGATTATTTTGGAACCACTTTGACGGTAAGTCCTTATAAAAATGCTTTTGTGATAAATACCATTGGGTTACAATTGGAAGAAATGTATAATCGAGGAAAAGTAGAGAAAGATAAAATTAAGTTTTTGGTTTCTGATTTTAAGAAAAAGGATGGCTATAAAAAAAGTATCGAGTTATCAAAAGAATACCATTTGTATCGTCAGGAGTATTGCGGTTGTTTGTATGGAAAAGAAAACGAGTAGTTTTTCTTTTTTTCTATTCTTTCGACATGAATTGACAAAATGGTACATTGTATTCATGAAATGACAGTCTTTTTTCTTTTTATTATACTTTATATTAGTAGAGAGAATAGATAGGACGTTTCCATCGTTTCATGATTTTTATAGAAACAACGTTGTTCTTTTTACAGCATTGTTTTGTGAGATAATAAAGTAGTAACTGTTTCAAAGTAGTTGGTTTCTTTGGAATACAGTTTTTTATTTTGGATGTTCCATTCATTATTTAAAAAAAAGCAGTACATTTTTTGTATTGCTTTTCTTTTTGGGGAGGAATTTTTATGAGTCAAATTTATGAGAAATATGTGGCTTTAAAAGAGAAGAATAAAGAATTAATGTATTTGTTTCGAAGTGGAAATTTCTATATCTTTTTAGGGGAGGATGCAGAAAAAATTAACGAATACGTGGTTTTAAAAAAGACTCAGTTTTGTAAAGAAGCTTTGAAGTGTGGATTTCCAGTTTCAAGTTTGGATGCTTATCTTCGTATTTTTCAAAATCATGGATTGGATGTGAAAGTAGTAGAAAAAGAACTTGTTTCTTGTGAAAAGTTAATTGAATCTTTACGCAAATTGGATTTGGATCATACGACTCCTATTCGAGCATTAAATATTTTGAAGGAATTAAAGGAATCATTAAAATAAAGTCGTTGTTTAAAGGAAGTATGTTATAATGAATTCGGTGATTACGTTGACTTTGCAGGATAGTTATTTTTTATTTACAATGCTAACAATTCTTTTGACACGATTCTTTGTTTATATGTTTCCTAAACCAAGCCCTACCATAAAAAATTTTAGAACTCACCATTGGATGTTTGGGTTGGTGTTTACTATTTTTCTTTTTTTAATCAAAACGTTTTATACAAATATTTATTTATTGGCGATTGGTATGGGGATATTTTTTGATGAAATAGGCTTCATTTTACTGAAAGGGAAAACGCATGAAGATAATTATAGTCCGTCATCTTTTATCATATTGTTTTGCTTTCTTGTTTTTTTGTTTCTCTTTAGAGAAACGATTGTTCATTTTTATTTATAAAAAAATTGAGAAGCTTTGTCGAAAGTGCGGAAAATGGGTTTTGTTTTTGCTATTCTTCTATTGGTGAAATGATATGGATATTTATTATAAAAATGAGACACTTTATGTAGATGTTACGAATGATATTACTGTAGATACAATGAATGTTTTGAAAAGACGATTGTTTCGTATTTTGGATGATTATGGGATTGATAAGATTGTGATTTGTATTTTAGGTCATTCCAATAAAGAATTGCTTACCCATTTTAAACGATTGTATTATCAAAATTACAAAGGGTATTTGATGATTAAGTAGAAAATGGTATATTTTCTGTCTTTCTTAACTATATTAGTAGTAAAAAAAGCTTGTATCTAGGCAGTAAATTTGCTAAAATACAAGTGGCTAAATGAGTTAGCAAATAGACATGTTTAAGGGATTAAATGTATCGAGTGCCGAAGAGGTGATAGGTTTAAGTTGATCTTAGCAGATGTTTTAACGAAGGAGGAATAATTTATGGCCGTTGTTTCTATGAGTTATTTATTAGAAGCAGGAGTTCATTTTGGACATCAAACAAAAAGATGGAATCCAAAAATGAAACAATACATTTTTGCTGCAAGAGATGAAATTCATATTATTGATTTGTCAAAAACAGCAGAAAAATTAGAGGAAGGATACCAAGCAATTAAAACAATTGCAGATAATGGTGGAACATTCTTGTTTGTTGGTACGAAAAAACAAGCAAGTGAAGTTTGTAAAGAAGAAGCCATCCGTAGTAACAGTTACTATGTAACTGAAAGATGGTTGGGTGGTACTCTTACTAATTTTAGAACTATTAGAAGAAGAGTAAAACGTTTAGAAGAAATCGAAGCGATGGAATCCAATGGAGTATTTGAAGTACTTCCTAAAAAAGAAGTGATTGGACTTCGTAAAGAATATGAAAAATTGAATCGTGTGCTATGTGGAATTCGTGAAATGAATAAATTGCCACAAGCAGTGATTATTGTAGATCCTAAAAAAGAAATTAATGCAATTCGTGAAGCAAGAAAGTTAAATATTCCAGTATTTGGTCTTGTAGATACAAATTGTGATCCAGATGATGTAGATTACGTTATTCCAGCAAATGATGATGCAGTGAGAGCTGTTAAAGTTGTTATTGGTGTTTTAAATAATGCTATTTGTGAATCACGTAATTTAGAAATGGTTGATTATGTTACAGAAGAAGATAAAAATAAAAAAGAATTTAACCAAGAAGTGGTAGAAAAATCTCCTAAAAAAGAAGAAGTACCTGTTGTTGAAACAACGAAAGAAGAAATTTCTGTAAAAGAAGAAACTGTTTTGGAAGAACAACCAGTAGAAGCTTCTACTGATTATAGTAAAATGACTTTGACAGAATTAAAAGCAATTGCTAAAGAACAAGGTGTTAAAGGTTATAGTGCAATGAAAAAAGATGAATTGATTGCAAATTTAAAATAAATTTTAGGAAAAGGAGTGTGTGTTATGGAAATTAGTGCAAGTATGGTTCGTGATTTACGTGAAGCTAGTGGAGCAGGTATGATGGATTGCAAAAAGGCTTTGTCTGAATGCAATGGCGATATGGAAGCTGCTATGGATTATTTGCGTGAAAAAGGAATTGCGAAAGCAGAGAAAAAAGGAAGCCGTATTGCAGCAGAGGGACTCGCTAATATTTTTGTTGAAGGAAATAAAGCAGTGATTTTGGAAGTGAATTCTGAGACTGATTTTGTTAGTAAAAATGAAGAATTTACTACTATGATTGAAGTAATTGGTACTGCTATTTTGAAAAGCGATGTTACAACTTTAGAAGAAGCATTGCAAATTTCTTTAGAAGAAGGAACGATTTCTGATTTAATTGTAGCTAAGACAGCTAAAATTGGTGAAAAGTTATCTTTGAGAAGAATAGAAGTTGTTCTAAAAGAGAACGATGAAGTATTTGGTTCTTATTTACACATGGGTGGTAAAATTGCGGTACTCTCTGTTTTAAAGGGTGCAAATGAAGCTGTTGCAAAGGATGTTTCTATGCAATCTGCTGCTATGAAACCAAGTTATGTTTTTACAAGTGACGTTCCAGAGGATGTTGTTCTTCGTGAACGCGAAGTGTTGAAAGAACAAGCTATGAATGAGGGAAAACCAGCAGATATTGCTGAAAAAATGGTAGAAGGAAGATTGAATAAATTTTATAAAGAAATCTGCCTTGCTGAACAAGCATTTATTAAAGATGGCGATGTTAGTGTATCCACTTATGTAAAAAATAATGGTGGAGAAATTAAATCTATGATTCGTTATGAAGTTGGTGAAGGAATGGAACATAGAAGTGACAACTTTGCTGAGGAAGTTATGAATCAAGTAAATGGAACGAATTAATTCCTAGTTAGAATGTCAATGAGAATCACTCATTGGCATTTTTTTGATTGAAATAAAATTAAATGTAAGATAAAATTGTAATAGAAAATAGAGGAGAGATGAAATGAAAAAAGAAAAGAAAATCCTCCCAACCAGTCGAATTCGTCTGGGGGGGGGGTATATTAAGTAAACCAGAAGGATTAGAAAGGTTTAGTAAAAACAAAAGAAACAAGAAAGTAGTACTTGGTTCTATATTAGGGATATTCATAGTACTAGGAAGTATAACACTATACAAAACATTTGCTTTATATAAAGAAGAAAAGACATTTAATGTAATTAGAGGTCAAGTCCCAGAATTTCAAAGGATGGATATAGAACTACTATCATTTACATTGGATGGAAAGAATATAGAAACAGCGCCAAGTAAGGGAGCGTATGATGTAAGTATAACATGTAACAATGGAGCAGAAGGATATTGGGATTATGAAGAATGGGGAGTAGAAATAAAAAACATAACCAAGCAAACAAAATGTAATATAACATTTACTACAGGGAAATATTTTAGTGAGTATATAAAAGATATAAGTAAGAGTAGTAGTAATGTAGTAAAGGTAAGTCATGAAAAAACAGAACAGACCCCAGCATTAGAAGATTATCGATATGTTGGATCTAACCCAGATAATTATGTCTATTTTGGATGTAGTGAGAATTGTACGGATGATAATTTATATCGAGTGATTGGAGTCATCCCAACCCAAAGTACTATGGATGGAGAATATGAAAATCGAGTAAAACTGGTTAAAGATAAGTATTATACAGAAAATGAAACTGGATATCTAGAGAATGAAAATAGATATGAATACAATAGAGATACAGGGAGCAATAGTTGGTCAGAAAGTCCAATAAATAAAAAAGTATTAAATGACATATTTTGGAATTCTTTAGGAGAATATCAAGGGTATATAGAGCAAGCCAAATGGTATTTGGGAGCTCCACTTGGTGATGATGCTTCGATTTATACTTCAGACAACTTATACAATTTAGAAAGAAGTACAATTAGAGGAAAAAGTGGTGGAGCAATATCCTATATAAATAATATAGGATTAATACATCCAAGTGATTTTGGTTTTACAGTAGAAAGTAAGTATAGAGATAAGAGTATTAATGCCAATCTAGAAATATTTACAAAATCTTGGATGACTCGAGGTAAAATGACTATATCACCGGAATCTCATCTAGCTGCTACAGGCCAATATGGTACAATTCATTGGATAATATCAGGATCAAAAAGTGAATTTTTAAATTGCCATCATACAAAAGGAGGATCTGGTTCTTATATATATCCTACTTTTTATCTAAGTGCTGATGTACAATATAAAAATGGGGATGGAACAAGAGAAAATCCTTATTGCATAAAAAAAGATTAGACATTTTCTTTACAAATGTCTTTTTTTCTGCTAGGAAAGCAGTTGTGTTCTTGCTATACTTGTTTTAGTGATTAATATGAAAAAAGTGAAATTAAAAAATGTTCTTCAATTCCTTTTGTTTCTTGTTATGATTTATTTTTTTATTATTTTAGGTACAAAGGATTTTCAAACTAGAGTAGCAGACAATGTCCGTTTTTCTAATGATTATAAAGATATTTCTAAGAATAATGTTTATAAATATATGGGAGAGTATGAAATTTTGGATCTATTTAATGGCAAATCTGGAATTGTTTTTTTTGGATTTCCAGGAAATATTTGGAGTCATTATTATGCGGATTATTTAAATGAGGTAGCTATTTTGAATAAGATTGATACCATTTATTATTATGATTTTAGAAGAGATCGTTCTATGAATAATAAGGCTTATACGTATATCGTTAATCATTTGAAAGATTATTTGTCTCTTGATGATTTGGGAAATATGGATATAAAAGCTCCTACTGTGATTATTTTAAAAGAGGGGAAAGTCATTTATTTTAATAATGAAATTGTTTTTTTAAAAGGTTTAATTACTCCAGAGGAGTATTTTACAGATTTGAAGAAATTACAGTTGAAGAGTCGTTTTGATCAAGCGATTAAAGAGTATTTGAAGGAAGATATTCATGAATGAGGAGACAAATAGTTATTTAGGTTTTGGCTATTTCTTTTTGTTTATTTTAGTTATTGTGGTTGTAGGTTCTTTTTTAGTGTATCAGGAGAAACACGAAAAAGTGAAAGAAGTTCAGGTTCCTATGATAGAAAATTCTGTAAGTGAAAATAAAAAATTAGATCGAACCAAGGATTTTATTTATTACGATAAAGAAGATTGGATTGTAAAAGAATTGTCTCTTGCTTATAAGTATCCAGTTATTAATTTGGATAGTGAAGATGCAAGGAATGTTACAACTCGTCTTACAACTATGGTGAATCAAAAGAAATCTTCTTTGCTTCCCATGAGCGCTAAACCAGAAAGTGTAGAGTGTGCTTCTTCTTATGATATTTATCAAGCAGAAATTGTTGATTTTGATGTTTTTTCTTATCAAGATTATGTAACTCTTGTTGTTTATTCGTCTTTTTATTCTTGTGATTCAGGTATTTCTTCTATTTTAGAGATGCAATCGTATCCTTTTTCTATTACTACAGGAGAGCGTGTATCTTATGAGCAGCTTTTGAAAACCTATCGTACTACGTTTTCAGAAGTAACATTATTGATTCGCGATGCTTTGATGGAAAGTCAAACCTATGTAGATGGTGTGCCCTATATTCAAATTGATGAAACGATTTCTTTATTGGAAGAGAATAAGAATTATATTCTTTTTGTGGATGAGAATGGAGAACTTGTTGTGAAATATATTGTCAAAACGAATGGTGTCGATTATAATGATACTATAAGTATAAGTTGAAAATGAGGAGGAAATAATGAATATCGAACAAAAAATGGAAAAAGCAATTGTAGCTTTAGAAAATAAATTAATTAATATTCGGGCAGGAAGAGCTAATCCTGCTATGTTAAATGGAATTATGGTTTCTTACTATGGATCGATGTCTCCAATTCAAAGCCTTGCTAATATTACGGTTCCTGAGGCAAGACAATTGATGATAAAACCATTTGATCGTAGTACTTTAAAGGATATTGAAAGAGCCATCAATGAAGCAAATATTGGAATTACTCCAACGAATAATGGAGAAATTATTATTTTAACAGTTCCAGAGCTTACAGAGGATCGAAGACGGGAATATGTTAAGCAAGCAAGAGATGTTGCAGAAGAGGCAAAAGTAGCTTTACGTAATATTCGTCAAGATGAAAATAATGCGATAAAAAAAGAAGAATATCCTGAAGATGAAGAAAAAATTCTTTTGAATGAAGTACAAGAAGCCATTAATAAGTACAATAAAATTGTAGAGGAGAAGCTAAAGGAAAAAGAAGAAGAACTAATGCATGTTTAGTTCTTTTTTTAAATAAAAAAATTACAAATATTGATTCACAACATTTGTAAATTCTTCTTTTATTTTTTCTAATTCTTCTTTTGTAGTTGCTTCAAAACGAAGGGTTAAATTTGGACCAGTATTGCTTGCTCGAACGAGTGCCCATCCATTGTTAAAAGTGATTCGAACACCATCAATCGCATTGATTTGGTACTTCTTTTCTTTTGCGTATTCTAATACTTTTTTGGTAATTTCAAATTTTTTTTCATTTGATGTAGCTACTTTGATTTCTGGAGTTGAGACATAGTGTGTAGTATCTTCTAATATTTCACTTAGTTTTTTATCTGTTTTGGATAAAATTTCTATGATTCTTAATCCTGCATAGATTCCACTTCCTAATGCGTAATCTCTGTCATTAAAGAAGACATGCCCAGAAAATTCTCCTCCAAAGGAAAGATTTAGTTCTTTGGTTCTTGCTTCTGTGTAACTGGTTCCGGTCCGATAACAGATTGGTGTACCTCCAAGTTTAATGATTTCATCTTCTAAAGATTTAGAACATTTTACATCGTATAAAATACTTTTGTTTTCTATAGTGGGTAATAAGTCTTTCACGATTAAAATCATTATTTGATCAGCTGAGATATACTTTCCATTTTCTAATACAATCCCAATGCGATCGCCATCACCATCGTAAGCAATACCCACATCTGCATTTGTTTTTAAGACAGTTTCTTTTAACATTTCCATGTTTTCTTCTACAGCGGGGTCTGGATGATGATTTGGAAATCTTCCATCGTTTTCACTACAAATAAACGTTGCTTCTATGTTTGGAAATCTTTTGTGAATTTCTTTGGCAATGCAAGTGGTGGCTCCATTCCCTAAATCAATGACCGCTTTTACTTTTTTTGGACCCATGTGGATGTTTCTTTCCATGTAAGCATAGTATTCTAATTTAATATCTTTTTTGATTACTTTTCCTTTGCCACTGGTAAATTGTTTTGCTATACAATAATCACGGAATTCATAAATCATTTTTCCTCTAGCATTCGCAAGTTTGTCGAAAGAAAATTTGAATCCATTGTCTTCTTTAGGGTTGTGGCTTGCTGTTACCATAATTCCATACATGTTGTTAACATGTCTTGTTAAGTAATGCATGGGTGTTGTAATTTGGCCATAATCAATGACATTGCATCCGCTGTCTGTAATTCCACAAATTAAAGCATTGCTAAGAGAAAAACTGCTTAAACGATTGTCTCTTCCTACAACGCATGTGTTTTCTCCTAATTTTTCTTTTAAATAACTTCCATATCCACGTCCAATTTGATAGGCACTTTCTTCATCTAAGTCTTTTTTATAGGTTCCACGAATGTCATATTCTTTAAAAATAGATTTCTCTAGTATCATACAAACCGCCTCTTTCTATATTAATACTATAGCATACAAAATAAAAAAAATGTCAGATTGTAAAGGTGTTTACTTTTCGTTGACAATAAGGAGTAAAAAAGAGTATAGTTTTTATATAAGGAGTTGAGTATTTTATGAATCATGATGAAATGCATGAAATTACTTTGAGTGATCTTGATGAAAACACAATAGGGGAAGCTTTGCAAAATGTAAGTGCAAGCATAGAAGAGGGGCATCAGCATTTAGAAAATTTACAAAATTTAGAATCTCCTGGTTTTTCTGAATATGAAAAAAGACAAAATTTGCTTCAACAGCAAGCACAAGATATGTTAGTAGATATTCGTTCTTTTACCAATGAGGCTATCGAAGAAAGAACTTATATTTCAGAGGAACCTAGGGAAGAACCTTCTATTGTTGTTAAAGATGAGAAAGAAGAACAAAACGTTAAAAAAATAAATATCCCTCCTTTGGATGTTGCTTCTTTAAAAAAGCAAATTTATTCTTTTGGCTATCAAAAAAGTGTTGTAAAGGTGGTACTTTCTAATGTACGAAAGATGAAGAGAGTCGTGAAGAATCATTTTGCAGTTTTTGCAGTTTCTATTGGACTTATAGGAAGTGTTACTCATGTTGCGGGGATAAATGCTCTTGTTCAAGATGTTATTGAATGGAGTCAAGAAGGAAACGTTCTTAAAGATGCCTTGGAGTATTATCGTTTGAATGTTTTTGAAGAAAATCGAAGTGACATCATGGTTCAAAATGAGCAACCCATTTATGAATTTTATATGAAAAATATGATTACTAGTCTTCATGAAAAATATGATGGAGATTCATTTGTTACTTGGTATTTTTATTATACTACGTTTATGAACTATGGCGGAGAATATGCTTTAAACAATAACATGGTACAAATTCTAAACACTTATAATAAGTTCTATCATACTGATTATGTCAATATGGAGGATTTTTTAATAAAAAATGGGTTTCAAGATGAAAGTGAATTTAGAGAATATGTTACTTTGCAAATAGAGGCATGGAAAGAAAGGAAATCAAGGGGAGTATGAAAGAGATAGAAACTGTTGTTTTAGAAGACAATAAGGAATACGCCATTATGGATACGATTCCTATTGATGGTGTTAAATATATTTACATGTGCCAAGTAGATAATGCGCAGGCTTTGTGTATTCGAAAACTTTCTAGTGATGAAAAGAATATTTTAGGACTTTCTAGTGAAGAAGAATTTCAAATGGCACTTCAAGCTTATGTTACAAAATATAAAAGTATTTTGACAGAGGAATCGTGATACTTGATGAATGAAGATCGTATGAGATGTATTACTTCCACGACTACTTCTTTAACTCAATTACGAGATTTGGAACGTTTTTTGAAGCAAAATGTGATGGATATGCAACTTCAAGAGATAAAAAAATCGTTTGATGAAGAAAAAATTAGCCAGTTTCGAGAGGAGTATCCATTTTTACTGCCTTTTTTAGAGGAAATGAAACGAATGAGTTTAAGAAAAAGTAAAATTCTTTTTCAAAAAAGACGAAAACGAATACAAAATTTGGAAAAGGTTTTAGTTATTGAAATTTTTTTGTTGGTGGGAGCTCTTTTTTTGAATTTTGAAATGGATGTGAAAAAACTTTTAGATCCTCAAGAGATTCAAATCGAAGAGGAGTTTAAAAGATAATTTGTTGACATCAATTTGGGAATTGTATATACTAAGAGTGAAAGACAGGGAACAAGAGAGTAAGTTGAAACTTATTGATAGAGAGTTCATGGTTGGTGGAAATGAATGATTGGTTTTTTCTGAAAATCACTTGGGAGTTGAAAGTCTGAAAAAAGTAAGATTTTCCGCAGGATTGCGTTATCAAAAATAAGTAAAAATGAAGGTGGTACCACGCATTTTGCGTCCTTTTGGTAGCCACTTTTTTTGTTTTAGGAGGATATTTGTATGAAAGATTTTAAGGAATTAGACAAACGAGCTGCAAGTGAAGTGGAACAAGATATTCTATCTTCTTGGGGCGGGATGATGTCTATTTTAAAGCGACAGAATGAATGGAGAAAAGATGCTCGCAATTTCGTGTTTTATGATGGCCCTGCAACCGCCAATGGTTTTCCAGGACTTCATCATATGCTTGCTAAGTTTTTAAAGGATTCGTTTTGTAAGTATCATGTTATGAAAGGGGAACGTGTCATTCGTAAAGTGGGATGGGATACCCATGGACTTCCAGTAGAGCTTGGTGTAGAAAAAGAGTTAGGTTTTACAGGGAAAGGCGATATCGAAACGTATGGGATTGAAGCATTTAATAAAAAGTGCAAAGAATCGGTTTGGAAAAATAAGGAAGCATTTACGGATTTAACAGAAAAGATGGGACAATTTATTGATATTCAAAATCCTTATGTTACGTATGATAATGATTACATTGAAACAGAATGGTATATTTTAAAAGAATTTTTTAAACAAGGATTGTTTTATGAAGGACATAAAATTTTACCTTATTGTCCTCGTTGTGGAACTGGTCTTGCTAGTCATGAGGTTGCACAGGGTTATAAAGAAATTTCTGTTGATACCGTTATTGTTCCGATGAAGAAAAAGGGAGAAGATGTTTATTTTTTGGTATGGACTACCACTCCTTGGACTCTTATTTCTAATGTGGCTTTGTGTGTGAATCCAGAATTTACTTATGTAAAAGTGAAGAGTGGAGACTATCAATTTATTTTAGCTGAGAGTTTGGTTTCAAAGGTTTTAGGGGACGATGTAGAAGTATTGGAAACCTATAAGGGAAAAGATTTAGAATATATGGAGTACGAACAATTGATTCCGGAATTGTCTGTTTCCAAAAAAGCTTTTTTTGTTACTTGTGATTCTTATGTAACGGCTTCTGATGGAACAGGAATTGTTCATATCGCTCCTGCTTTTGGAGAAGATGACGCGAGTGTGGGACGTAAATACGATTTGCCTTTCTTAAACCCAGTTGGAGAAGATGGACATTATACAGAAGGTCCTTGGAAGGGCATGCTTATTTTTGATGCGGACCTAGAAGTAATTAAGTATTTGAAAGAACAGGATAAATTGTTTAAAAAACAAAAAATGATTCATAACTATCCTCATTGCTGGAGATGCGATTCCCCACTTGTTTATTATTCAAAACCTTCTTATTATTTAAAAGTGACAGAAATAAAGGATAAAATTATTGAAGCTAATAAAAAGGTAAATTGGTTTCCTAATTATGTTGGAGAAAAGCGTTTTGGAAATTGGCTTTTGAATATGAATGATTGGGCTATTTCTAGAAGTCGATATTGGGGTACACCTTTGCCTTATTGGATTTGTTCTTGTGGCCATGATGAGATGATTGGTTCTAGAAAAGAACTGGTAGAGCGTGCGATCGAGAAAATTGATGAAAGTATTGATTTGCATCGACCTTTTGTGGATGAAGTGCATCTTACTTGTCCAGAATGTGGCGGTGTGATGAGTCGGTGCAAAGATGTAATTGATTGTTGGTTTGATTCAGGTTCGATGCCTTTTGCTCAATACCATTATCCCTTTGAGAATGAAGAACTTTTTGAAAGCCAATTTCCAGCTGATTTTATCTGTGAGGGAATTGACCAAACAAGAGGTTGGTTTTATACTTTGCTTATTATTTCAGTATTTTTAAAAGGAGTGGCTCCTTACAAAAATGTTTTGGTGAATGATTTGATTCAGGATGCAGAAGGAAAGAAAATGAGTAAGTCCAAAGGCAATATTGTAGAACCATTTACTACAATGAAAGAGTATGGCGCTGATGTAGTTCGTTTTTATCTTCCTTATGTCTCTCCTGTGTGGACTCCGTTACGTTTTGATATGAATGGTTTAAAAGAGGTGCATTCGAAATTTTTTAATCCTCTTAAGAATACGTATACTTTCTTTCAAATGTATGCGAATACAGATAAAATAGATATTTCGGATTGCGATGTTCCTTATGAGAAACGAGAAGAAATTGATAAATGGTTGTTATCTAAATACAACAAGTTATTAGAGTTCGTTACATCGTCTTATGAAGAATACGATTTAAATAAAGTGGTTCGTGCTGTAACAGAGTTTGTTAGTGAAGATTTATCGAACTGGTACATTAGACGTAATCGTAAACGTTTTTGGTCTTCTGTTTTCGATGATTCTAAAAAAGCTGTTTATAAGACAACGTACGAAGTTTTGGAAGGATTGTGTCGTATGATGGCTCCAATTATTCCATTCACAACTGAAGAAATCTATACGAAATTAACAGGAAAAGAATCGGTTCATTTAAGTGATTTTCCAAAAGTGAATGCATCTTTCATTCATGAAGAAATTGAAGAACGTATGGATTTGGTAAGAGATTTAATTCGAATTGGACGTTTTGTTCGAGAAGAGGCAAAAATTAAGGTAAGACAACCACTTAGTGAAGCACTTATTGATGGGACAAATAGAGAATTAATTCAAGATTTGCTTCCTTTAATTGAAGAAGAGTTAAATGTAAAACAAGTTGTGTTTGTGGATGATCTTTCTTCTTATATGAATTTTACTTTGAAGCCTAATTTTAAAGTTGTTGGAAAGTTGTTTGGTTCAAAAGTAAAAGAATTCCAAACAAAATTGGAAACGTTAATTGAAGA
The DNA here is from genome assembly GCA_947649365.1 of uncultured Mycoplasmatota bacterium. Taxonomy (GTDB): domain Bacteria; phylum Bacillota_I; class Bacilli_A; order RF39; family UBA660; genus MGBC108787. Next base: position 40,220 of record CANSRH010000008.1, read on the forward strand.
AGACATTACAAAATTAAATAACGATGAAACTATAAAGATGGATTTAAGTGGAGAAGCGCATGAAATTACCAAAGAGTGTGTGGATATTCGTATAGAATCCAAAGAAGGTTTCAATGTGGGAATGGAAAATAATCATTTTATTATTTTAAATACAGAACTTACAGAAGAATTGATTCTTGAGGGAATTGCTCGTGAATTTGTGTCAAAGGTACAAAATCTACGTAAGACCAAGGATTATAATGTAGTGGATCGCATTCGTATTTCTGTTTCAGGTGATGAAGCATTTAAAAAATCTTTGGAATTGTTTGCTTCCTATATTAAGGAAGAAACTCTTGCGCTACAAATCGAAGAGATGGGGAATTTAAAAGAGTCTTATGATTTGAATGGACATGAGGTATTTATAGAAATTGAAAAAGTGACTCAGTAAATTGATTTAAGTAATAAAGATTAAAAAAATTAGGTGAAAAAATGCACCTAATTTTTTTAGTTGAAATGAATTTTTTTGAGTTGTCAAAGTGATGCTTTTAAACTTCTTTCTCGTGTAAGTTTTATTTCTTTATATTGTTCCATTTTATATATGGAGAAAAATTCTCCACCTTCTTCCAACATTATTTCATCTAGGCTATAATCTTGCTGCCAGCCTAATTTTTCTATAACGCGCAAGGAGGATGTATTGTTAGGATTAATGTTGATATAGAAGTTTTCACAATCTGGACAAAAACTATTTATTGTTTCTGTTAATTTATTCAGTGCAATTCCTGCAATGTTGTTGCCACGATAGGTTGGTAATATATAATAATCAATTGATTTTCCTTTTATAAAGTTTTGTAACCTTATTAATCCTACTAAAACATTATTTATAAAAATTCCAATTAAACTTTTGGTGTAAGAAGTAAAATCTACGTAATTTTCTATATTCCTGCCATGTTTTTTTTCTTCTTTGGTTTTATTGTATTCTTCTATAATCGTACTTTGTATAGTGCTATATTCCTTTTCTGTAAGTGATTTTAATTTCATATTTTCTTCAGTTTTCATTTATTGTTTTCCTCTCTAGTTATTTTTAGAATGTTCTTGAGATAATATTTTAATTGAAGAAGTGTCATTGTGACAATGAAAAATACATTTACTTTACATTATAAAATGATTCATGAAATATCTACTCAAATAATATGTTTTTATAAAAGGAGTATTTTCATGAAGAATTATAAGTTGTCTACTATGGTTTTTGCTTATGATTCATTTTATAATGAACTTTCAGAAATTTTGTATCATCCGAATAATAAGTTTTGTGTGACGCATCATCTGCCAATTGGTAAAAGTACCTGTGGCTTTCCTTTGGAACATTATTCCATTGGTTGGGGAGAGAACCATATTTGTTATATGGCTGGAGCACATGGTAACGAGATTATAGGTGTGTCTTTTGTTTTGCAGATGATGAAAAATTTGGCTTTGGGTAGGGGAGAATTTGCAAATTTTCGTCCTGATTTGTTTACGATTCATTTTTTGCCTTGTCAAAATCCAGAAGGATATTTTACAACAACCTATGCTTTGCAATCTGTTATGAAAGATATGTCTATTTTAGAAAGAAAGCAATTTTGTTATGATTATTATTCTATTTATCGAGAAGAGAATAAGGAGATACAAACCATTAATGAAATTTTGCAGATTTGTTGTGGATGCAAAGAAGAGGTTGCTTTGAAAGAAACGATTCGCTCTTTTTGGGATTTTTCTTACCGAAAGGAAATAGATGCCGAAGAGATTCTTTCTTTTTTAGAAAACCAATGTTCTATAGAAAGAGATGCTGTTTTAAAGATTGTAGAACGTCTTTGGGTCAAGCATTTTGGGCATAGAAAAATCAATACTTTTCAAAAAAAATATCAAACCCCTTTTTGGAATTTGACTTTTGATTGTATTCCTGAAATAGATGAAAAACATAAAATGTTAAAAAAGAAATTGCAGAAACTTTATAGTAATAAAGCGTTTCCAATGTGTACTCTTGCTAACTTTCTTGCTAATGCAGATGGAGTGAATTTGAATGACAACAACCCTTATTATTTTAAGATTTTGAAAGAACAAAGAAAGAAGAAGGGCATTTTGTGTGCGAATCCTATGTATAATTATCCAAAGAGTATACCGGGACCGATAGGAACTGCCAGTGTTTCTTTTTCAAAATTTTGTTATGCGCCAGAGAATAAGGCTTTGCTTTCTTTTTTAGAATGTTTGGGAGATTCGTCTTATGCTTTTTTTCATTTGCATGGGACGGGAGGACAATTGTATGTTGAGCCTTTTTATGAAGAAAACGCACAAAAACCAAGAGATTTTTCTTTTTATATTAATAATCGAATTGCTACAGAATATTTAAAAGGTATTAAAGAAATTTATGTAGAAAAAACTTCTAAAAACGAAGAGTATTTTACGATGCCTTATCCAAATAGAATCACAGGATTTGCAGATATGTTACGTTCTAAATATCCAGGACAATTTTTAGTAGAATTATCTAAAGCTGGTGGAAATCCTATAGGACCTTTTATTGAACCTAATTATACACTTACTATGGAAGCCAATTTTAAGGCTTTTATGAAAATTTTGGACGTAATTTTAGAAGTAAAGCATTTGTATGGAGAATCGTATGTGTTACAATACAATAAAAGAGGAGAAGTTGTCTATGAAATCCAATCTCGCAGACGGATGCGTAAAAAAGATAGTTGCGAATAGTAGAGAAAAAACGTTATCTTTGTTTGAAAATGGTTCTTTGGTGAGTGTTTTTCATGAGATTTGTTTTGGCAAAAATGGTGTAAAAAAGGAAAAAATAGAGGGCGATTTTTGTACTCCGGAAGGAGTGTTTTCTTTAGGATTTGCGTTTGGAACCAATGATGTAGATTTTGTTTATCCTTATTATCTTATCCATGAAAATGTGTATTGGGTGAGTGATGCTAATTCAAAATATTATAATGAATGGGTGGAAGTAACTGAGGAAAAGAAATATTTTGCTTTTTCTTATATGAATCCTTCTTCAAGTATCGATTGGGAAGAGGCGGAGCATTTAATTGATTATAAGAAACAATATGAGCTAGCTATCGTTATTGAATACAATATGGAAAAAGAAAAGGGAAAAGGAAGTGCTATTTTTTTGCATGTAAAGAATAAAGAATATACGAGTGGGTGTATTGCGACGACGAGAGAAAATATGGAGTTTATTATTCGTTGGTTGGGATGCGATAAGGGGAAAATAGAAATAAAATAAAAAAACAAGAAATTACTTGTTTTCGATTGATGTTGGAACTTTTGTGACTAATTTTCGGCTTGTTGGTTCTTCATTATTGATTGCGTCTATTAAATTAGAAACATAGTCCCCTGAACAATTCTTTAATTCTTGAATTAAAGCTAAATGAACAGGTTTTCCTTCAAATAGAACATCTTTCCCATAGTATTCTTCATATCTTTTAATGAAATCTAAAGATACTTCTTGAAAGCCTTGGTTTGTCGTATATCTTTGTTTCGCATCATAGTAATTCTCATTGAATTTTATAACAAAATGATTTTCTGTCTCATTACTACAAATTTGAACTTTTGGAATAAAGTATTGTAAAACTTTAGCTAATTCTAAACTGCCTTTACTAAAAAAATAGTCACTCATAGTTACTTTTCTAATATGTACAGCCTCAACACAATAATCAAACTCATCATATGCTAATTCAATAATAAAATCAATAAATGTTTGCATATTGTCTTTTTGTTCATTCATGTTAAACTTCCTTCCTTTCTTGTGCTCTCTATTATAACAATTCATAAAAATATTAAAATCTTTTTTTTCGTCAGATTACATTTACTTTACATTTGCTTTTGTGATAAGATAAATGTGTTTAGGAGGTTATGAAAATGAATGCATTGTCCGTTAAGAAAATAGTAGAAATTGTAGGGGGGAAACTTTATTGTGGTAGTGAAGAGGTCCTTTGTACGACTTTTACAAAAGATACGCGAACTATAAAGGCAGGAGATACTTACATAGGGATTAAGGGAGAAAAGTTTGATGGAAATCTGTTTTATAAGGATGCGTTTTCTAAAGGAGCTGTGTGTGCTATTTTGGAACAATCCTCTTTTGTAAAAGATACGTCGTATACGTATGAACAACCAATTGTTTTGGTAGAAAATTCTATTTTTGCTTTAAAAAAATTAGGGGAGTATAAAAGAGAAAATTCTGTTGCACATTTTGTGGGAGTAACTGGAAGTGTTGGTAAGACAAGTACAAGAGATATGATTTATAGTGTTTTAAAAGAAGAGTTTCAAACACTTAAAACAGAAGGAAATTATAATAATAATATAGGGTTACCTTTAACACTTCTGCGTATTCAGGAGGAAGAAGCTGTTGTTTTAGAGATGGGAATGAATGCTTTAGGGGAGATTGACTATTTATCACAAATTGCTCGTCCTCATATTAGTGTGATTACCAATGTGGGTACAGCTCATATTGGAGAACTTGGTTCGAGAGAAAATATTTTAAAGGCGAAACTTGAAATTTGTAATGGAATGGATGATGATGGTGTTCTTGTTATTAATAATGACAATGATTTATTGCATGATTACTATTTGCAACATGATAAATCTATTGTGACAGTTGGTATAGAGAATCCGAGTGATTATATGGCTACTTCAATTTTAACTTTTTCTGATTCTTCAAAATTTGTGATTCAACACGAAAAGGAAGAATGGGAAGTGGTTTGTCCTGTTCCAGGACGTGCTTTTGTCTATAATAGTTTGGTTGCTTTTGCCGTAGGAAGAGAACTTGGTATTTCTCCTGAGAAGATAATCAAGGGAATTGAAAACTTTACTTTGACAAAAAATCGTTTGGAAGCGTTTAAAATTAAGAACGATATTACAATTATTAATGATGTTTATAATGCCAGTGTGGATTCTATGAAATCCAGTTTAGAAATAACAAAAAATAAAGAAGGAGGTAGGAAGATAGCGGTTTTAGGAGATATGCTAGAACTGGGTAGCTTTTCTAAATCTTTGCATGAAGAGGTTGGGCGTGCTGTTTATGAAAATAAAATGGATTTATTGGTGACTGTTGGAAACGATGCAAAATCCATTGCTTCTTCTGCGATTCGTTTTGGAATGCCAAAAAAACAAGTTTTTGTTTTTTCTACCAATCAAGAAGCTATTTCTTTTCTAAAGGAAAATAAAAAACAGGGTGATGTTATTTTGTTAAAGGCTTCTAATGGAATGCATTTTATGGAAATAGTGAATGCTTTAAGGGAGGAAAATGAAACATAAGAGAAAAAAATCTTGTGTTTTTTTATGTCAATTTTTTTAAATTTTTCTTTCTAACTATTTACTTTTTTTTCTCTTTCGTGTAAGATAATGGTAGACAGTGGTACATTGTGGTAGAAAGTGGGGGATTTGAATTGTTCATGGGCGAATATCATCATAATATTGATGACAAATCAAGACTTGTGTTGCCTTCGAAGTTTCGGAACCTACTTGGGTCAAACTTCATTGTGACGCGTGGTTTTGAGAAGTGTTTGTATGTTTATTCTATTGCGGAATGGGAAAAACTAGAAAACCAATTAAAAACTCTACCTTTTACAAAAAAAGATGCCCGAACAATTAATCGATTCTTCTTTTCTGGTGCTACTGAATGCGAGTTCGATTCACAAGGACGGACTTGCCTTACCTCCCCACTCGTGAGTTACGCCGGTTTATCCCGTGAATGCGTAGTAATCGGCGCTAACGATCGAATTGAAATTTGGGATGAAACTATGTGGGAGGAATTTATGACAGACAATAATGATAAGATGTCTGACTTGGCTGAAAATTTATTTATGGATGTGAATTTTTAATGAAGCATTATAGTGTACTTTTAAAGGAAAGCATTGATGGACTTGCGGTGAAAGAAGATGGCATTTATATTGATGCAACTCTTGGATATGCAGGACATAGTAAAGAACTACTTAAATTGTTAAAAACTGGATATTTGTATGCGTTTGATGCGGATTTGGAAGCCATTCAATATTCGAAAAAAGAGTTGGAAACTTATGGAAATCGCTTTTTGATTTTTCATAGTAATTTTGTTCATATGAAAACATGTTTGCTTGAGAAAAATATTTTAGAAGTGGATGGTATTTTGTTTGATTTGGGAGTTTCTAGCCCACAAATTGATGAAGCAGAACGAGGTTTTTCTTTTATGAAGGAAGCAAAACTTGATATGCGAATGGATAGAGAACAAGACTTTTCTGCTTATGATGTAATAAATACCTATTCTAAAGAAGATTTGTTGTCTTTGTTTTATACTTATGCGGAAGAAGCACGAAGTAAATATATCGTTTCTTCTATTCTTAAGTACCGAGAGTCAAAAAGGATTGAAACGACGACAGAACTTGTTTCTATTATAAAACAGGCGGTTGGGGCAAACTATTTTCATTTGAAACATCCGGAACGAGAAATTTTTCAAGCAATTCGGATGGAAGTGAATCATGAACTACGAGTGCTAGAACGAGTTTTACCAGATGCAATTTCTTTATTAAAACGTGGAGGGAGACTTTGTGTAATAACGTTTCATTCCTTAGAAGATCGTATTGTAAAACGTATTTTTAAACGTTTAAGTGAAGTGGATCCCATGGTTCAAGGTCTTCCGGAAATTCCAGAAGAATACCGACCAAAAATAAAATTGATTACTAAAAAGCCTATTTTGGCAAGTGAATCAGAAATTCTAGAAAATTCTAGAAGTAAGAGCGCTAAGCTACGCATTATAGAAAGGGTGTAAATGATGAGAAAAAGAAGTACTAGCAATAAAAAGTTTACTATTTTAAAAGGGGAGAAAATTTTATATTTTCTATTGTTTTTACTAGTGATTGCTGTGCCAATTTCGAATGTTTTTACGAAAGCTTTATTGTCCGAATCGAATATTGAAGTAGAACAATTAAAAAGTAAAATAGCAAAACAAACGAATCTTAATGAAAGTTTAGGAATGCAAATCAATGAACTTGCTTCTTTGGATAAAATACAAGAAGTTGCAAAAGAGGCTGGTTTAACGTATAATAATGATAATATAAAGGTCATTCATGAAAACCATTAAAAGGAGTAAGATGATGAAAAGAAAGAATAGCATTCATTATAATTTAAAGTTAACAATGCTAGGTCTTTCTTTTTTGTTTGTTTTGATTGCAGCAAAACTTGTTTATGTTGCTGTTTCTAACGATGTGGATGGGACAGATTTACGCGTTTTTGCTGATAATAGAAATACTGCTACGAAAACTCTTTATGCTTCTCGTGGAACCATTTATGATAGAAATAACAATATCTTGGCTGTGGATACCAATTCCTATACTGTGATTGCTTATTTGGAACCAAGTCGAACAACGAATGAAACGAATCCTCAACATGTTTTGGATAAGGAAACTACAGCACGTTTGCTTGCACCTGTTTTGGAGCGAGAGGAAAGTGTTTTGTTGGAACTTTTAAGTCGGGAGAATTTGTATCAAGTGGAGTTGAAACGTGGCATTACAGAAGCAAAGAAAAATGAGATTATTGCTCTTGATTTGCCTGGGATTGATTTTTTACAGAGTACGAAACGCTATTATCCTTATGGGAATTATGCATCTTATCTTTTAGGGTATGCCAAAGCGGATGATGAGGGAGAAATCCAGGGAGAGATGGGTATTGAACAATACTTTAATGATACACTAAAAGGAGAGAATGGCTCGATTACTTATCAAAGAGATTTGTATGGGTATCGAATTCCAAATGTCCCTTATACGCAAATTGAAAGTAAGAGTGGAGCCAATTTGTATTTGACTTTGGATCAGGATATTCAACTTGTTTTAAAAAATGCTATTCATGATTTAACAAGTCACTATAGTTTTGATTGGGCAACTATAACTGTGATGGATGCCAAAAGTGGTGCTATTTTAGGAAGTTCTAATAATCCAAGTTTTGATTTGAATACAAGGGAAGATTTGGAGTCCTATTTGAATCCTTTGGTTTCTTATACTTATGAGCCAGGAAGTGTTATGAAGATTTTTTCGTTTATGGATGCTATTGAAAAGGGAGTTTATAATGGAGAAGAGGTTTTTCGCTCTGGCTCTATTGAACTGAGTGATGGAACGAAGATTAAAGATTTTAATAATACAGGTTGGGGAGATATAACTTTTGATACAGGGTTTGCTTATTCGAGTAATGTTGCTGCTACCAATTTGGCTTTGCGTTTGGGTGCAAAAGAATTACGTGAGTTTTATGAGAATTTGGGCTTTGGTAAAACAACAGGGATTGAACTTCCAGGAGAGTTGGATGGGAAGATTGCTTTTCAATACGAAAGTGAGCTTGCGACTGCTTCTTTTGGCCAAGGAATTACTGTTACTCCGATTCAAATGCTGCAGGCTTTGTCTGTTCTTTGTAATGATGGGGTGATGGTGAAGCCTTATTTGGTTTCTAAAATTGTAGATGAGTCTGGTTCTGTTTTAGAAGAGTTTGGAAGAACAGAGATTGGACAAGTTGCAAGTAAGGAGACAGTACAAAAGGTAAGAGATTTGATGTATAAAATGATTTATGATGGTTTTTCTTCTAGTCGTGAATTTGCTCCTTCGAATGTGAGTTTGATAGGAAAGACGGGAACTGCACAAATTGCGAGTCCTAAGGGAGGATATTTGACAGGAGAGTACGATTATATTAAGAGTTTTGCAGGTGTGTTTCCAAATGATAATCCTCAATATGTTGTTTATATCGCTATTAAAAAGTTTGTCGGAGGTACTAGTGATATTGCTAGGATTGTTAAGGCGGTAGTGGAGGAAACGGCTAAAGCTATGCATATTGTAGAAACAAAAAGCGATGTGGATGAAAGTAAAATTATTACTCTTAGTTATTTTATTTCTAAGCAAACGGAAATTATAGTTGATGATCTTACAAAAAAAGGGTTGGTTCCAGTTGTTTTGGGAGATGGGAAGTACATTGTGAATCAATACCCCTTCCATCAGCAGAAAGTACTTCAAGGAGCTAAAGTGTTTTTGGTTACGAATTCTGTACAAGTTAAGATGCCTGATGTTTCTGGATATAGTACAAATGAAATTGTGACTCTTTGTAATTTACTTGGTGTTCCTTATCAGTTGAATGGCTATGGTAAGGTTGTATCTACTTCTGTTCCAACAGGAGAATTTATTGATAAGACTTCAATTTTAGAAATTCATTTAGAGAAGTAATGTTTGCAGTTTTCTAAATATTACGTTATAATACAAACAAAATGAAAGGGGACAATCTATGGAACCTAGACAATACAATGAAAAAGTTTATAATAAAGACGTTGCTTTATTACGCAATAAAATAAGAGCGTTAGAGGAAGACATTTTGAATGGAAAAATGCAGGTGGAAACACTTGCGGATTTTAATCGTGTATTGGAAGAAGTAATTGCTATTGAAAGTGAATTTTCATTGATTTATGAAGAGTCGCTTCATCAAAATTATACTTTAGATTTGAATACTTATTTTTCTTATGAAAGTAGATTTTTACATGAGTTCGTTTATTTTTTAAAAATTTTTGATAATTATCATAAAGCAGCAGGAGAATTATTGATCGATGATGCTACTATAAAACAAGAATGGAAAGATATTATTACTATAATTCGCTTTAATAAAACAGAAATGCTTTTAGAAAAGTGGGGAGTTTTTTTGTATGATAAAGATTGTGAAAATGAAAAGGAATATCTTGCTTCTTTTATGAAAGATTTGCAGGTAGGTCTAGATGTTAGTGAAGATAATTTCCAGAATAAGTGGCAAGACATGGTTTTGATTGAAGCTTTTAAAAAGTTGGATGATGAAATATCAAAAATTGATAAAGTTCGAAATGGCGATGAGTATGATCGTTTAGTTCCTTTGTATAATGAATTAAATAAAGAAATAGATTCTAAACTATTGCCAAGATTGAAAATAATTATCTCCAATACTAATTTTGGGAATAAAGAAAGATATAAAGGGAATATTGGAGCTATTTGTCAACAAATTTCGCAAAAAAATTGTTCTGCTACTATGGAGAGTGTTAATCGAATTTTGGATGCAGAGGAGAATCCAGCTTATTATCAAAGGATGCGATCTAAAGAATTTCAAGAACAAAGAAAAAAAGATGTTATATTGGATAGAAATTTTATGAAACAATTAACGCTTTCTAGTCAAATTAAATATATTCGTTTGGTTTTACAAAATATCATATCTATTGAATTAGAAGACGAAGAAGAGGTAGCTCATGTTTTTATTGATGGAAAAGAGTATTCCTATCCAAAACGTTATCAATATAGAGTGGAGAATTATTTGGTAGATTTAAAACAATTAGAAAGAAGACAAGAAAAAGCTACGATTTTAGAAGAAAGTAATTCTGTTTCAGAAGAAAAAGCTACGATTTTAGAAAAAAGTAATTCAATTTTAGAAGAAAAAGATCAAATTATTGCTGAACGATATGCTGAACTTCAATTAGAAATGGATAAAATTATTGCTTCTATGCGATTTTTGGAAGAGAAAGGAAATTCTTATTTAAATAAAGACAAGGTCGTTTCAGGGATTGTCAATGGAGAAAAAATCTCTGTTTTAAAAAAGGATTATGAAGAATATCAAACTTTGTTTCAAAAAGCTAAATCTATAAAGGCTACTCTTATTGAGATTGAAACAAAAAATCATTATTATGAAGATGAAAAAGATTTAGGAAGTGAAAAGAAACAAATAGAATTTTGGCATAGAAGAAAATGTGAAATTCAAAAAGGAAAAAAGAGTGCTTTTCTTGCAAATGCGATTCTCTTAATAAATCGTTTAAATATTCCAAAGAAATTTCAAGCTTTGTATACAACTATTTTGTATGATACAGAATCATTTATAAGCTCTAAAAAATATACCAATTCTACCAAACGAAAAGGATTGAATAATCTTTGTTCGTTATTAAATCGTTTACAAGATAAAAATTATCGAAATGAAAAATTTGTTGAGTTTGTAGAAAATTCCAAATTAAAAATGTTGTCTAGTTTGGCTATGATGCCTGTAAAAGAGACAGAAACGTTTGTTATTCGTAAAGTGAAAAAGAGTTCTTCCAAACCATGGAAAAAAGTTGTTGTTGTTTCTGCTTTAAGCTCTTTGATAGGATTAGGCGCGTTATTTGCGCTATCTAATAAAAAAATGGATGTCAAGAATTTTTTCGTTGCTAATCAACATTCCACTCTTCCTTCTTTAGAGACAAGAATTGAAGAGAATGTCGTAGCTTCTAAGATGGAAATGTTAGCGGATAAGATTATTCAATACCAAAAAGAACATCCAGATTGGGAAATGACTTTTGAAAAAGAGCAAAATACACCTTCTATTATGTCTTCTGTTAGAACGACGGTAGAACAGCAAGAGACATTGGATAAAGTAGAGGGCGCAGAAAAGGTTAATATGTATGATTTGGTTTATCTTAAACCTGATAGTAGAGTTTTTGCAACACGTGGAGCTATGGAAAGTGAAGCATGTAGTGCTGATATTACTGTTCCTTATCAAGTGACTGGAGTGCAGTATCAGAATGGTGCTTGGATTAGTGCTGAGAGTAAAGAGTATGATGCCTCTTCCATGTGTCGGGCATGTAATGCACAAGAAAACTATTCTCAAGTTAGAGTTAGACTTGTTAATCCTACAACGGGAGCTTATATCGGTTTTGTTGGTTTGGATTCTATTGTTGCTCAAAATGAATTAGGGAAAGGAAGGTAAGAAATGAATCCTATTGAATTGTATGATATTTTAACAATTGGTGGAAAAGACGGTGATAAAGAGTATACTGTTGCAAATATGATTGAACACAATCATGCCACCTATTTGTATTTGATTGAAGTGGATGCAGATGAAAATTTGATTGAAAGCAATCAAATGATTGTACGAAGAGTTTTAAAAGATGGAGAAGAAGCGGTTGAAGTTGTTACAGATGAAAAAGAAAAACAAGAAGTAGCTCGTTTGTTCTTCCGATTGTTTAAAGATCAGATGGATGAAATGAATAAAGAAGAAACTACTGGTACAGAAAACTAGTAGTTTTTTTGTATATTCTTTTTTGTTTTTTATCATAATTATATAGCTATTGAATTTGCAAAAATTCTTCTTTTTATGGGGGAATGTCGATTTTTGTAGACTTTTGCGAAATTTGTGTTACAATAGTAGGCAATTTAATGGATATGTAGTATAATGGACTTATGATTAGGGTTATTTTGAAATAGTAATTTTGGAGGAATGGTTATGAATTCAGAAAGTGTGATATTAAGAGAAAGAGTAGAATCTTCAGTTAGTTTACGCAAAGAATTTTATTTCTTTTTGAAAAGGGCTATTGATATTTTTGTGGGTTTTTTTGGAATTCTTCTGTTGTTTCCCCTTGCTTTTATTATAAAAGCAGTCTCTATTTACAATAGAGACTATAAAAGTATTTTCTTTAAACAAAAAAGAATTGGACTCAATGGAAAATTATTTACTATGTACAAATTTAGAACAATGGTCCCAAATGCAGATGAAATGTTAGTGGAGTTAATGCGTACAGATGCACAATTTCGAAATGAATATTTTGTAAATAAGAAAGTGAAGAATGATCCTAGAATTACAAAAGTAGGTATGTTTTTAAGGAAAACGTCTTTGGATGAAATTCCCCAATTTATTAATGTATTTTTAGGACAAATGAGTTTAGTAGGGAATCGTCCTTATTTACCACGTGAAAAAGAGGATATGGGAGAATTTTATAAAGGAATTATTTCAAGTAAACCTGGAATTACTGGCTTATGGCAGACGAGTGGTAGAAGCAAATTAACATTTTATGATCGTTTAGTAATTGAAAAAAAATATAGTAAAATTCAAAGCTTGAAATTGGATTTAGAGATTGTGTGTAAAACCATTGCACAAGTCTTTAAAAAAGATGGGGCAGAGTAAAAGGGGTACTAAAAACAAGAAGACTATATACATAGATGTGCCATGTATATAGTTTTTTTAACTAGGTGGTGAAAATATGGAAAAAAAGCGAATGTTGGTTTATGCAAATTACTTTTATCCAGAAGTAGCATCTACTGCACAAATTTTAACAGAATTGTGTCAGGGGTTACAAAACGATTATCAAATTACAGTGATTTGTGCTGTACCATGTTATACTGGTCAAATTGATAAATCATATAAAAATGCAAACTACTTTTTTGAAAAATTAGAAACGATTGATATTATACGAGTAAGAGTAAAAGAGTTTGATAAGAAAAAGAAATTGAGTCGAATCTTTCATATTTTGAGTTATTTTTTTCGTTCTATTTTTGCCACTTTTAAAGTGGGCAAACAAGATATTGTCTTTACAATTTCTCAACCGCCTATTTTAGGAGGGATTTTAGGAAATATAGGAAGAATTTTGACTAAAGGGAAGCTTGTTTATACGATTCAAGATTTTAATCCAGAGCAAATTATGGCAATTTCCTATTCTAAGAATCAATTGTTGTTACAATTGCTGCTGCTTTTGGATAAACATACTTGTAAAAAAGCCAGTTTGGTTATTACCGTTGGAAGAGATATGCAAGAAACTTTGAAGCAACGTTTTCGAAAACAAGTTGTTCCTCCTAATGTTGTGATTAATAATTGGATGAATGAAAAGGAAGTTTATCCTCTTAGAAAAACGGACGAACAAGTTCAACAATTTAAAAAGAAATATGGGTTAGAAAATAAATTTGTTATTATGTATTCAGGGAATATTGGCCTTTATTATGATCTTGAAAATTTAATAAAAGTCATTGCAACATTTAAAGAAGAAAAAGATGTTTGTTTTGCGTTTGTTGGAGATGGGAATACAAAAGATGATTTGATTCGATATTGTAAGGAAAATTTTTTAGAAAATGTTGTTTTTATTCCTTATCAAGAAAAAAAGAATTTAGTTTATAGCTTGAATGCTGCAGATGTTCATTTGGTTACGAATGCTAAAGGAATCAAAGGGGTGTCTGTGCCTAGTAAAATTTATGGTTGTATGGCAACAAATGTCCCAGTATTTGGAATTTTAGAAAAAGAAAGCGAAGCTTGGAATTTGATTACTGATTCTAATTGCGGAATTGTTGTTGAGACTGCTAACTACGAAGAAATCAGAAAAAGTATGTTTGAAATAATCAAAGAAAAAGAAAAATTTGTAAAACAACATGAAACGGGAAGAGTTTATTTGGAAAAGAATTTTACGAAAGATAAGTCCATTGCAAAATATTATGAAGAAATAGAAAAGGCGATAAAGTAGGTGATAAATAGTGGGAAATCTTTATAAAGTTATTTTATATCTTCAAAAGGTTCGTTATGGTAAGAAATTAAAAATGAAAGGGATTCCAGTGATTATAAATAAAGGGATAATGGAAATTGGAGAGAATGTTACTATAAAATCTTCTTTTTTATCCAATTTAATTGGTTTGTATCAAAGAACAATTTTATGTGCAAGAACATGTAAGGCAAAAATAATCATTGGAAATCATGTAGGCATTTCTGGTGCAACTTTGTATGCTAGAGAAAAAATAGAAATCGGAGATCATACATTTATTGGTGCGAATACAAAAATCATGGATAATGATTTTCATCCTCTAGATATTGAAGCAAGAAACAAAGATGACAAGGATAGTATACAAACCAAACCTATTATTATAGGAAAAAATTGTTTTATTGGTTGTAATTCGATTATTTTGAAAGGTACAAAATTAGGAGATGGTTGTATTGTCGGTGCAGGTTCTGTTGTAAGCGGAATATTTGAAGACAATAGTACGATTGTTGGCAATCCTGGGAAAGTAATAAAGAAGGGATAAATTATGTTAGATTTGACAGTAATTATTTTGACAAAAAATGAAGAGAAAAATATTGAAAAGTGTGTTTCATCTTTTAAAGGAATAGTGAAAAGATTTGTAATTGTTGATAGTTATAGTGACGATCATACCAAAAAGATATGTTTCCGTTTAAATGAAGAATTAAGTAAGAATGGTTCAAAGTTAGATTTTTATGAAAATCCATGGGTTGATTATGCCACTCAATTCAATTGGGCAATTGAAAATACAAAAATCGATACCACTTGGACTATGCGTATGGATGCAGATGAAGAACTACTTCCTCTACTTGCTCATGAGGTTTCTGAAAAACTAAACGCTATTTCTCATGAAGTCAATGGAATTGTTTTGAAAAGAAGATTGGTATTTATGGGAAAATGGATAAGACACGGAGGAAGATATCCAGAACTGCTTTTACGTATATGGCGTACTGGATTTGGTAAATGCGAGCAAAAAGTGATGGATGAACATATTGTTCTTTCAGAAGGGAAAACGATTACATTTATAAATGACTTGCAAGATAATAATCAAAAGGATTTAAATTGGTGGATTCATAAACATAATTGGTATAGTAATAGAGAGGTTTTGGATCATCAGTTGACTTTAGAAAAAAAATCGGAAGACCTTTTATGGAATACATCAAAACAAGCTTCTAGAAAAAGGAAAATAAAAAATAAAAGATATTATAAGCTTCCTAAGTTTTTTAGAGCACATCTTTATTTTATTTATCGATATTATATCCGATTGGGTTTTTTAGATGGAAAAGAAGGAAAGATATTTCACTTTCTTCAAGCTTATTGGTATCGTTTTTTAGTAGATTCTAAATTGTATGAATGTGAAAAAAATGGGACAATGATGGAAAAACAAGGAGATTTGAAAAGTTAGGAGTGATATATGTGAAGGTAGTACATATATGTTTAGGGAATTTTTATATTGATAATTATTCTTATCAAGAAAATATGTTACCAAAATATCATAAAAAGTTAGGCTATGATGTTGAAATAATAGCCTCGTTAATGAGTTTTGATAAAAATGGAAAACGATCTTTTTTAGAAACTGAAAAGGTTTATGAAAATGAAAATGGAATCAAAGTTACAAGATTGGAATACAAAAAACCTCAATTGATTTTTAAAAAGTTAAAAAGATATGTTGGTACTTATAAAATTCTAAAAGAATCGAAACCAGATATTCTTTTTATTCATGGATGTCAATTTTTAGATATGTCCATTATTGTAAAGTATTTAAAAAAATATCCGATTGAAAAAGTATATGTAGATAATCATGCAGATTTTTCAAATAGTGCTACCAATTTTTTATCTAAAAATATTTTACATAAAATTTTTTGGAAACACACTGCTCAAATAATAGAACCTTATACTCAAAAATTCTTTGGTGTTTTGCCTGCAAGAGTAGAATTTCTTCAAAATATTTATAAAGTACCTACTAATAAATGTGAGCTATTAATTATGGGAGCAAATGATGAGCTTATTGAAAAATATTGTAATGAGAAAAGTCGTGAAACTTTTAGAAATCTTTTAGGAATTAAGAAAAATGATTTTGTAATTGTGACTGGTGGAAAAATAGATAAATCTAAAAAGCAAACATTATTTTTAATGAAAGCAATAAGAAACATGAATGCTACCAATATAAAATTGTTTATTTTTGGATCTATTGCAGTAGAGATAAAAAAAGAATTTGAAAACTTATGTTGTGAAAATATTAAATATATAGGATGGGCAAATGAAGAAGAGTCCTATAAAAATTTTTCTATAGCGGATTTGGTAGTTTTTCCAGGTCGACATTCTGTTTATTGGGAGCAGGTTGTAGCTATGGGTATACCAATGATTTGCAAGTTTTGGGAAGGAACGACTCATGTGGATATTGGTGGGAATGTAAAGTTTTTGAATGAAGATAGTGAAAAAGAAATTAAAAGGAATTTAGAAGAGATTATTTATAATCCAGAAGTTTATGAAAATATGTGTAAAAACGCCACAAAAAAAGAAAAAAATACTTTTTTATATAGTTATATAGCTAAAAAAAGTATTGGAGAAATAACAAATGATTAAGTTTTTTTATGAATTAACTGTCAAACTAAAACAAAAAAATATGAAGGTATGGCCGTGGTTTTATAAAATAAATAAAGTGATTATTAATTTATTTTATCCTTGCTTTCAATTTTTTAATAAAAAATATGGATTGGATGAAAATAGTAGTGTTATTGTTTCTTTGACATCATTTCCAGAAAGAATAAATATAGTATGGCTCACAATTGCGACCATATTGAATCAAAATCTAAAACCAAAGAAAATAATTTTATGGTTAGCTCAGGATCAATTTCCTACACATAAATTACCCTATAGCTTGAAAAGATTGTGTAAAAGAGGATTGGAAATACAATATTGTGAAGACTTAAAACCTCATAAAAAATATTTTTTTACAATGAAGAATTATAAAGAGTCATTTATAATAACTATTGATGATGATATGTTGTATCCGGAAGATTTTATTGAAAACTTGGTAAAGAATGTTAAAAAATATCCAAATACTATAATTTGCAATTGGGCTCATAAAATTACTTTTGATCAAAAAGGTGATTTTAATCCGTATAAATTATGGGTACATTCTAGTAATGAGGTAGGGAAGCTTATTGTTCCTATTGGATGTTGTGGTATATTGTATCCTCCTAATTCATTAAATTTAGAAGTTTTTGAAATTGAAAAAATTAAAAAATTAGCCTTTTATTGTGATGATTTATGGTTGAAATGTATGGCGTTAAAAAATAATACGTTGGCTGTAAATGTTAATTTGAATGACCTAATATTTTTTAATAATTTAAGAAATCAAAAATCAGGTTTGTGGAAACATAATACTTTAGGAGAAAATAGAAATGATAAAGTTTGGTCTGATTTGATGGATGCATATAAAGAGTTAGAAGAACTTATGAAAGGAGAAATTAGAAAATAATGAAAAAAAAGATGTTATTATTTTTTATTATTTTATTTTTGCTAAAGCCTACTGGTTTAGAAGAGCTTTCACCTATTTTAAATTCTTTCATGAATGTTTTTAGATTAATCTCTATGATACTAATATTATTATTATATATACTTAATCTAAAGAATAAAAGGGTACGATTAAATAAATACATTATTTTAATCTTTATAATTGAAGTACTTAGTATTATTTGTTGTCTTTATAATAAACAATCGTGTTATAATGCTATTGTTTATTGGCAAGGAATTTTATCTTTAATGTTGCTAGCGGAAATTGAATTAAAAAATATTTTAGACTTTATAAGAATTTTAATTGCAGTTTTAGGGACATATGTTTTAATCAATTTTCTCTATATATTATTTATCTATGACTATATAAATTATAATACAATTTTTATTTTAGGTAAAAAAAATATGATTATATTGTATGTTTTTCCTTTTATTTATTTTTTGCTTCATTTGTATTCTGTTACTAAAAATGGAAAAAAATCAATTTTTCTAATATTAATGATATTAATTTCATTGTTTTCTATTTATGTCACTTCTTCTGCAACATCTATATTTGCTTGTGCTATTTTGTTTGTTTATTTTATTTTTCAGAATAATGCTTTGATAAATAGAGTTTTGACAAAGATAACTGCAAAGAAAATATTGTATATCATTTTTACTTTTTTCTTACTTATAATTGTATTTGAAATTCAAAAATATTTTTCTTTTCTTATTAAAATTTTAGGAAAAGATTTAACTTTTACAGGTAGAACTTTTATTTGGAATCGAGTTATACAATTAATTCGAGCGAATCCGTTTGGTTATGGTTGGAATTCTTCTGTACCAGATGTAGTATCTTTATTGAATTGGAATGAGACTTTAAGTATCGGTCATGCCCATAATTATATTTTAAATTTAGTTTATAAAGCTGGAATTATTACGGCAATTGTTTTTGTAATCTATTTGTTTGGTATTGCGAAAAGAATAGATACGTGTTCTAATCGTAAATTGTCATCTTTGATGAAAATCACCTTTTTTATATTTCTGCTGCTTGCGATGTTTGAATCTTACCCGACAAATTGTATTTGTTTATTTTTTATCTGTTATATATTTATCAATAATAATTATACCTATAAAAAAGATTGATTATTTAATAAGTTTTAATGAGGTGTTTTTGAATTAATCCCTAGTTTGATGAAAGGAGAAAGCTTATATGAAGAAAGTGTTAATTATCAGTGGAAATCGACAACCTATTCCACCTATACAAGGTGGGGCTGTAGAAAATCTTGCACAAATGTTTATTGATAGTAATGAATGTTATAATCTTTTTGAAATAATCGTGATTTCGTGTTTTCCAAAAGCTAAAATTGATGTATCCAATTATAAAAAAGTAAACTATTTTTTTGCTTCGGAGGAGTTTAAAACAAATAAGAGTTTAATGTATATAAATTTATTTTTAAGTAAAATTTTTCACAAAACTTTTGTATTTTCTTCAAGATATTCTAAATTTGTAATAGATAAGATAAAAAAAGAAAATATTTCTTTTGATTCAATTATCGTTGAAAATTATATTGAGGCAGTTTTACCTTTAAGAAGTGCTTTTCCAGATAAAGAAATATTTTTGCATTTGCATAATGATAAACTAAATGAAAGTGTTTTAAATGGTAAACGAATTGTAAAAGCATGTAATAAAATAATTACAGTTAGTGACTATATAAAAACACGAGTGGATTCAATTAAAAATGCTTCTCAAAAAAGTGTAACTTTAATTAATTCGATAGAAGTGAGTAAATTTGGAACTTTGGAATCTCGAAAAAAAGGAGAAGCATTACGTGAAAAATATAATATAAGTAATGACGAATTTTTGATTTTATTTACGGGTCGTATAGCAAAAACAAAAGGTGTTTTGGAATTGATAAAAGCTTTTTCGATGTTAACAAATTTAAAAAGTAAATTGGTAATAATTGGTAATTCATGGTATGGAAAGGGAATGCCAAATGATAAATATATGCATGAATTATGTAAAGCTACCAATAAAATAAAAGACAAAATAATTTTTACTGGATACGTTGATTATAATAGAATTCAAGAGTATTATTCAATGGCTGATTTAGTTGTTATTCCATCCATTTGGCAGGAACCTTGTTCATTGACTTTATTTGAAACCATGGCTTCAAATGTTCCTTTAATCACAACCAATACAGGAGGAACTGTACAAATTGTTAAAGATTATGCTATAGTGTTAGACGTTAATAAGCAATTTATTTCAAATCTTTCAATGGAAATTGAGAAAGCTTATGAAAATTATAAATCAATGAAAAAACGCGCAGAAGCTGCTTTTAAATATGTCCAAGGTTTTAACCCAGAACATTATTATAAGGAAATGGCTTATATTATTGAAGGAGAAATGAATAAGTGAAAAGAGTAGTCCAATTTGGTATGACTCCCAATTATGGTGGAGTAGAAGCATTTATAATGAATCTTTATCGAAATCTTAATCATGAAGAAATACAATTTGACTTTTTTGTGAACTCAAATTCTCCTATTTCTTATGAGGATGAAATTAAATCTTTGGGTGGTAGAATAATACATCAACGTTTTGTCTCTAGGAAAAAAAATCCATTTAAACATTATAAAGAATTATTTCAATATTTTAAAGAAAATCCAGATATAATTGCTGTGCATTTAAATAAAGCAAATATTAGGGATATTGATTTATTAATTGTTGCAAAACTTATGAAAATTCCAGTTAGAATTATTCATTCTCATATTGATAATCGTCTTCAAAAGTTACAATTTTTTGAGAAAATAAATCAAAAATTATTAAAATGTGTAACGACTCATTTGCTTGCTTGTTCATATGAAGCAGGAAACTACATGTTTGGAAAACTAGATTATCAAGTTATAAAAGATGGTGTAAATATCCAAAAATTTCAGTTTAATAAACTTTATAGAAGTCAAATAAGAAAACAATTGAATATTTTGGATGATGAATTTGTAGTAGGTAGTATTGGAAGATTTTGTGAACAAAAGAATACTTTATTTTTATTAGATATATTTTTTGAAATTTATAAAGAAGATAAAAATAGCAAATTGCTTTTGATTGGTAATGGTCCTTTGAAAACAGAAGTAAATAAAAAAATATATGATTTTAATTTACAAGATAATGTTATTTTAATAGATGAAACAATAGAAGCTAATAAATACTATTCCGCTATGGATATATTTTTATTTCCTTCCTTGTATGAAGGATTTGGTATGGTTTTATTAGAAGCTCAAATTTCAGGATTAAAATGTATAGCTTCTAAGGATGTTATTCCTGAATTAGTTGATATTACGAAAGAAATTGAATATGTTTCGTTAACATCAACTGCTAAATGGTGGGCCAATTGTGTTTCTAAATACAAAAAAATAAAAAGATATGATAAAGTGAATTTAGTAATAAATGCAGGTTTTGATATAAATGATATTGCTGAACAATTGGAAAAAATATATCGAGAAGGTGAAATAAATGAATAGAAGTAAAAGTGCAATCAGAAATGTATTTTTTTCTATAATTTCGGCATTTGTTTCTTTAATATTAACCTTAATCAATCGTAAAGTTTTATTGTATTTTTTAGGATCAGAAATGTTAGGATATGAAAGTTTATTTGCAAACATTTTTTCCGTGCTATCATTGACAGAAATGGGTGCAGGGACAGTTATATCTTATCAGTTATATAAAAGTGTTGCTGAAAAAAATCAAGAGGAAACAAATCATTTAATTTCAATATATAAGTATTTATATAGAATTGTTGGTATTTTAGTTTTTGTAATAGGCATATTTTTATTCTTTTTCTTGGAATACATTGTAAAAAATCCTACATCCTCTTTTGTTTTTATACAAAAAATATATTTAATTCAATTATCAGCGACTGTTGTTTCTTATTTTTTAGGCTATAAAAGAATGTTGTTTATTTCAGATCAAAAAGAATTTGTAATTACTAAAATTGACATATTCATTAATTTTATTTCGCAAATTTTGAAAATTGCAATCATAGCTTTTTTTCAAAATTATATTCTTTATTTAATAGTTACTGTTGGAAAGGCTATTATTGTAAATTTAATAGTAAATTGGAAAGCGAAAAAGTATTATTCCTCATATCAATATATAAAAGTTAAAAGAGAACATTTAAAAGAGCGGAAAATTTTTAAAGACATGTTCCATTTTTTATCTCAAAAAATATCGGGGACAATTTATTACAATACAGATAATATTTTGATTTCTATGATATTAGGAGTGTCCACAGTGGGGATTTATTCAAATTATTATATGATAAAAACTCAAGTTTTTCATTTAACTACTAAATTATTTAATCCTATTCAATCCTCTATTGGAAATTTTATTAATGATCCTAATAAGAAAAATCAAGGTGAGTCTTTATTTAATGCGTTAGAAATTATTAGTTATAGTTTTGCATTGATTTTTGCCTGTTGTTTGTATAATATATTACAGCCTTTTATAGAATTATGGTATGGAAAAAACTATTTGCTTTCTCATATGGTTGTTTTATTAATTACAATAAATGCCTATATAGAGACCTTACGAGAAATTCCTTATTATTTTAGAAGTGCTTTTGGACAATATGAAATAGATAAAAAATATATGTTTATAGGTGCATTTTTAAATATTGTTTTGTCTATTATTTTAGGAAAAATTTTTGGTTTAGTTGGAATTTTAGTGGGAACTATAATTGGGATGATTTTTTTATGGCATGGTGTAATCTATTTTATACATAAAATTTATTTAGGAAAGAGTTTAATAACTTATTATTTTAAACATTTGAAATATAGTATTTTCTCTTTTTTGGTAATATTTATTTGCAATAAAATTTGTTCATTCATTATAATTTCTGTTTTTGGTATAATTGTAAGAGTTCTAATATGTGTATCGCTTCCTTTGATTGTTATCATTTTTCTATTTAAAAATACGGAGTCTTTTCAATTTTACAAAAATATATTAAATAATTATAGAAAATAGTAAGAAGTAACAATTTGTTTTTTATTCAAATGTAAAGAAAATATACATTTATTATAATATTTTTGAAAGTAAAATAGAAAATATATGTTACAATAATCAGAAGTTGAAGGAGTTACTTATGAAAGAAAAAAAAGAAATCATTTTAAAAGTTTTAAATATTTTAACAATAATATTTTTTGGTATAAGTTCAGGATTATTTGTTTTTGGGTTAATTAAATTAAATATTATTCCTACAAAATACTTGTTTGTTGGTTTTAGTATTGTACTATTCACTTTTGCAGCTTTATTTTATTTTATATTTAGTAAAAAGAAGAAAATTAGTAAAGTTGTTGCTCTAATAGTTGCAATATTATTTTCGATTTTATTTATAGCTGGTACAAACTATTTAGATAATACTTATCATTTTTTTGAAAATACAACAAAGCAAAACTATGATACTTTAGTTTATTCTATATTAGTTTTAAATGAAAAAAATTATAATGAAATCAGTGATTTAAATGAAAAAAATATTTTGTATTTAAATGACGATTATAAAGAAGATGTGATAAAAGAATTAGAAAATAAAATTAACTATGAAGAATTAACTTTTGATACATTTGGCGGAATGGGAGAAGCACTTTTAAATGACGAAGTTGATGCAATTGTTATAGAAGAAAGCTATATGCTTTTAGCAAAAGAAGAAGTCGAAACATTTGAAGAAAAAACAAAAGTTATTTATACTTTTGAGGTGCAAGTAAAATCACATAAAGAGGATCCAGAAGAAAACGAAAACATTCATATTAATAGCATTGATACACCATTTATTTTATATATTAGTGGTATAGATACTTCTGGGAATATAAAAAATTCTAGAAGTAGAAGTGATGTGAATCAATTGGTTGTAATTAATCCAAAAACAAATCATATTTTGCTTGTAAATACCCCAAGAGATTATTATGTACAACTTGCTGGTACAAGTGGTTTAAAAGATAAGCTTACTCATGCTGGTGTGTATGGTATTGATAAAAGTATTAAAACATTAGAAAATTTTTATAATATTGATGTTCGTTATTATGTAAGAGTTAATTTTACAAGTTTAATTAAAATAGTTGATGTTATTGGTGGTATCGAAGTAGAAAGTGATAAAGAATTTGATTCTAATTATTTAAAAGGTTGGCATGTTTTAAAAGGCTTGAATCATATGGATGGAAAAAAAGCACTTGCTTATTCTCGTGAACGTTATGCGTATGTTGATGGTGATCATCATCGTGGAAAAAATCAACAGGCAGTCTTAACGGCAATTATTAATAAAGTAACCAATTCTAAAGTATTAATTAGTAAATACAATAGTATTTTAAAAGCTTTGGAGGGAAGTTTCCAAACGGATATGCCTATGGAAGAAATGACATCTTTTATTAAATATCAATTGGATAAAATGCCTTCTTGGAAGATTGAGTCGATTGCTGTTACTGGAACGGGAGATATGCAACCAACTTATAGTATGGGTTCAAAATTAAAGCTTTATGTTATGAACCCAGATATGGGAAGCGTTGCTAAAGCAAAAGAAAAAATAAATGAGGTTTTCAATGAAGGGTAAGAGAATCACTTTCACTTTGTTAGTGATTCTTTGTCTTGGAACTATTTTCGCTTTTTCTCATCAGATTGGAACAACAAGTGAAAGTATCAGTGATGGTTTTACTATTGGAATAATAAATGTTTATTCTAAAATTACATCCAAAGAGATTAGTGAAAGTAGAAAAGAAGAACTTGTAAAAGATTTACGGAAAGTAGTACGAAAGAGTGCTCATTTTACCATTTATTTCTTTCTGGGGATTTTTATGTATGCAACTTTATCTAGTTATGGTTGCAATCATTCTGTATTGTTCACTCTTGTCTTTTGCTTTTTGTATGCGTGTAGTGATGAAGTACACCAATTATTTGTTATTCATCGAACTGGAAGAGTTTTTGATGTATTTATTGATACAATTGGTTCTAGTTTAGGTGTGAGTTTCTCTTTGCTTTTCAAAAAAATAGTTAGGAAATAAAGGAAATCTCTAAGTTCTATTGTATATATATAGTATAAGAGATTTTTTTAATAATTAAAACGTTTTGTATTATACTTATAGAAAAGAGGAGAAACTTATGGAAGTTGAAAGAGATATTATTAAAAATTCTTTATATGTTGTTTCTTATTTTAATAAAAATAAAAGGGATGTAACTAATCTAATGTTGGAAAAATTGCTTTATTTTTGGAGGCAATTTATATGGTTATGACTGATGAAGACTATTTATTTTTGGAAGACTTTATCGCTTATGGATTTGGTCCAGTTAACGAAATTGTTTATCAAAAATATAAGTATTTTGGACGAGTTCCCATTCTTATCGACGAAGATATTTCCATTCCTTCCGTTAACGAAGTTTATATAAAACAATTGTATGATTTATTTAAAGATTATAAAGCTAGTGATTTGGTGAATCTTTCTCATCAAAAAGGTTCTCCATGGTATCAAATTGACCAAAAATATAATTCTGAAATACCTAATCATGTTATTATTTCTAAACTTGAGACAAAAAATTGGTTTAATTCTATTGTGGAGAAAGAAAATGAAAACGAATCTAAAAATTAAAAACAATCAAGTTTTAGGACAAGATTATCGCAAACGACTACAAAGATTAGAAAATAGAATTAAATATAATCAAAACGAAATAAATCGATTAAGTAAAGAATCGACAAAAGATGCAATTAATAAAGTAGATAGGTATTTTAATGATAATTTAAAGGAACTGAATGATTTGATTGAAATCGCAAATGATATGAAGGATGATCACTTGAAGAATTATTTAAGCAGTTTGGATAGTTTGTATAAAGAGGTTCAAAATAATTATTTGAATAAAAAAATAGAGATTATTGATGAGAAAATGGATTTTGTCAATAAGAGTCTAAATGATGCTTTAGAAGAAGTTAAAGAAAATACAAATACGATTACAGGTAATTTATTATTTAGTGTTATTTCTATTTTATTAGGAATTTCTTTAGTTAGTGCTATGACAGGAACTATAAAAGATATGGAACCGAAATACTATTTTGCTTATTATGTTACAATCGGATGGCTTGCTATTTTGTTTATTGGATTTTCTTATTTGCTTATTAGAGTATTTGATAATAAATCAAAGATGATTTTGGGTGTTATCTTTTTAGCAACTTTGTTATTGGGGTTTGTGTTTTCTATTTCCTTTGTTTATTAAAGTTTGCAAAATAAAAGAATATACTATATAATCCTGACTTTGACAGCTTAAGAAAGTAAAAATCTCTCAAACCTAGTGTT
>CANSRH010000009.1 GCA_947649365.1 uncultured Mycoplasmatota bacterium
TCTTTCTCTTCTTCATACAAGGCATAACTTCTTACAAATACAATGCTTCCTAGTAACAATACTATCCCTACTACTGTACCTATTATCATTCTCTTTGCTCTTTTCACTTTTTTAAAACTAGATAATTTCATTTCCTACCTCCCACATCGTAATATATTACGATATTATAAGTTGATTGTAATCGTAAAATGTTACGATGTCAATAGGTGAAATGACATGAAAATAATAGCAAGTGAATACAAAGCGAACGAAACGTTCAAATTTATTAGACAAGGACTTAATTTAACGCAAGAAGAATTAGCAAAAGAAAACAAAATTAGTAAAAGTTCGATTGAAAAATATGAATATGGAACAGTCAATTATTCTTTTGAAACCTTATTAACTATAGCAAAAAAATACAATCTAAAAATTACAATTGAAACCACAAAAAAACATCTTGATTTTTAACAAGATGTTTTCTCACGCCTTATTTACTTGAAACAATTCTACTTCTACAGGAGTTTCTTGACCAAATAAATCAATAAGTACATTTAAACGATTGTTCTCTAAATCAATTGTATCAACAACACCCATCATACCTTTGAATGGTCCGTCAACAACATTAACTTTGTCTCCTACTTTCAATTCTGCTTCAGCATCTATACGGCTCATTCCCATATTAACTAAAACGCGATCAATTTCTTGTGGAGGAAGTGGTGTAGGTTTTGCCCCCTTACCAGAAGACCCAATAAATCCTGTTACTCCTGGAGTATTACGAACAGCATACCATGCTTCATCACTCATCACCATTTCAACAAATACATATCCAGGAAAAGTCTTCTTCACTTTTTCTTTTTTAACACCATCTTTAACTTCTACTTCCGTAGTTGTAGGAATAATTACACGAAAAATATTTTCTTGCATATCCATAGATTCTGTACGTGCTTCTAATTTTTCTTTAACTTTATCTTCATGACCAACATAAGTTGTTACAACATACCACAATTTTTCCATTAATTAAACACTCCTTTAACAACAGACAAACCTAAATTTAACAATTGAAAAAATAAAACAACAACTACACAAAATACCAAAGTAGCAACAGAATACTTGAATACATCTTTTTTACTAGGCCATGTTACTTTTTTTAGTTCCAAACGTACCCCTTTAAATAATCCTACTTTTACATTCTTTTCTTCTTTTTTCTTTGTATTTTTTTTCTTTTTTCCTTTTTCCATAAAACTCCTCTTTTACAAAAATATTCCAAAATAAAAACACTTTCGTGTTTGATAAATTAAATTTAACATAAAAAAAAAGAAAATACAAGTACTCTTTTTAAAAATGACTTCTAGACTTTTCTTCTAATTCCATAAGCATATCCCCTACACGCTTTGAAAATAAAACACTTTTATTTTCTCTAACAATAAAAATCTCATACTTCTTTTGCTTTGCTTGAAACCAAAGAACAATTAATTCACGAATCGCTATTTCTACTGCAGTTTTTGTATTTATAGGAAGAAGATTTTCCACATACAAAATTTTATGCCACTCATCAATTACACTAATTTCAAAATATTTCATAACCTATCGCCCTGGAACTACATCGTTTTCTGCAAAACTAAAATCATCATTGGCAACAGACTTTGTTTTTTCTTTAATACTGTAACCTTTTCTATTAGCAATAGCAAGTTTTCCTTCAAAAGTAAGTTTAGCACGTCTAGCTTCTAAACTACCTGCTGTAAACGTTCTTTTTTCAATATAACAAACCTTATCTTCCTCTAAAACACCTACAAATACATATACAACTTCACACATAAAAAACCACTCCCCTAACTAAATAATGTTTATTATTTTATTAAAAAAAGAAACAATTGTCAAATTACATTTGTTCTTCTCTTTCCTTTAATATTTCTTTAATCTTACCTTTCAAGCGTTGAATTGCATTGTCTATTTGTTTAGGGGTCTTATGAAGAATTTCCGCAATTTCATGATAAGACATACCAGAAATCAATAACTTATAAACCTCATATTCATTTGTAGATAAAGTCTTTTCAATAAAAGAAATTAACTCATCCAACGTTTCATCCTTAGTAATATTTAACAAAGGATCATTATCACTATGATCACTAATAATATCTTTTAAAGGGATCTCATATTGTTCATAAACATGATCCAAAGAAAGACTTTCCAAAAGAATACGATTTTTCACTCTACCTGCTTTATGAATAATATTCTGTAATCTTCTCTCCACACAAAGCGTAATAAAAGTAGCCATACTTGTATTTTTATCTTCCTTATAAGAATTAAGTGCATCGGAAAAACCTACCAAAGCTTCTTGATACAAATCTTTATATTCAAAACCATACTTCTTCGCATTAAAAGCATATTTTTTGATAACTATATCAATAATATACTTATACTTTTCAAACAAAATATCCTTTACCTCTTCACTCTCGCAAATCATAGAATAAAGTTCACTATCTGAATACACATCATAATTCATTATATTTCCCCTATCTCATAGCAAAAATCAAAATACCCGCTGCAACACTTGCATTCAAACTATTCACACATCCCGTCATCGGAATACCTACTCGAACATCAGTAATATTTTCTACAACTTTACTAACCCCTTTTCCTTCATTTCCAATCACTAAAATTTTCTTCCCAGAAAAATCGATTTTTTGATAATCTTCTCCATCCATAAAAGAAGAATAAACAAAATAATTTTGTTTTTGTAATTTTTTTAAAGCTTCACATAAATTCGATACCATAACAATGCGAACACGGTCCAAAGCTCCAGCACTTGTTTTCATAACCACATCATTAATTCTAACACTTCTATCTTTAGGAATAAGAATCGTTTTTACCCCTGCCGCCTCACAAGTTCTTATAATGGCACCAAAATTATGAACATCTTCCAAATGATCAAGAGCAACAACAAAATCATCATCCAAAATAGCATCCAAAGAAAAATAAGAATAATCATCTATTTCTAAAACCACGCCTTGATGATTTCCACTAACCATTTTATCTAACTGACTTTTAGGACACAAAAAATAACGAATTCCATTTTCCTTCAAATAAGCAAAAATCTCTTGCTGATGCAAAGTCTGAGAAAGATACACTTTTCGAATTTTCTTTGCATCCATATCCATTAAAACATTTTTACCATAAACAAGCATAACAATCCCCTCCTAATGAGGACTATTATAACACAAAATAAAAAAACAAAGAAAAATTATTCTTTATTTTGTATAGGAAATGGCGTATTAGGCCTTCCAAACCCATTTCGAGGTTTTCTTTGATACCCAACATACTTTCCTGAGGAATTTATATCTTTGTTTCCTTTTTTTCTACTCAATGTTCTAGCATAGTCTTCTTCATGACTTTCAAGAGAATAAGTAAAACAAACTTCTGGCAAAAAAGGTTGAGGATTTAAAAACAACATAGCTCCTGACTTAACCACTGCAAGAGTCTCTTGATTTCTTTTTAAAACAAATTTTTTCATAAATAATACCTTTCTTAATAAATAGTATATATAGCTTAAAAATAAACTTCCATTTTGTCAACAAAAAAGGAACAAATACGTTCCTTCTAAGTATTATCCTTCAATATCGTTTAATACCTATTGTATTAGATTGATATCAAAACAACCGTGTACCTAATAATACTTGTGTACACAATAATTAATATGAACTATTTTATCACTTTTATTACTCCTGTTTTTTCCAATTTTATTACTTCCTCCTTGTAATTAAGAGCCATACCAATCACAAAAATATAAGCCAAAAAATAAACCCAAAGCATCAACATCACAATATTCGCAAGGCCACCATAAAAAACAGCGTAATTAGCAAAATGATTAATATAATAGGAATACCCAGCTGTAACAATAACCCACATAATTGTCGTAAATATTGCCCCAAAATTGACATTCGCACTCGATACCTTTCGATCTGGCGCCATCGTATACAAAATTTTAATAAAGCAAAACATAATAAACCAAGCAATAGGACCTTTAAGCAAGCGAAAGGCAAAAACCAAAGTATTCGTAATAGCATTATTCATATTCACATACTTAATCATATCAATAATGTTTTGTCCAAACAAAGGAACAATTAAAATAAAGAGAAACAAAAAAACAATGAGAATGGTCATCATCATAGCTTTTATTCTACGATGCAAAAAATCAGAATCAGGAATACCATAAATCGCATTGGAAGTAACAATAATGGATGCCGCTCCATTACTAGCAATATGATAACCTATAAGCAAAGTAAAGAAAAAACGGAAATCAACATTAGAGACTGAAATCATAGGTACAATCAAACTAGCCACTTCACTCCCAAAAGCTTTTCCAATAAAATTACTAATAAAATCCAAAGATAAATTTAAGAATGATGCTCCATAGGTAATCAAAGTAACAATAGGAACAACAGACAAAACAAAAAAGAAGGCCAGTTGTCCAGGAAGAACTGCCATCTCTGGTCTAGAAACTACTTGAATTACTTTCTCTACAAATTCTTTAAATCGTTTCTTCATTACTTTTCCTCTTTTTTATTCTCTTTTTGTTTTTTAACCTCTTCTACCGCTTCATTAATAGCATCCTCAATGGTTTTAATATCATCCTCTATCATACTATAACCAATAGCAGCTCCTTGTTCATAAGGCAAACGTTTAAACTCCTTATTCAATTTATGAATATAACTAATAATTTGTTTCGTTTGGTATCCAATCAAATACAAAACAAACTCATTCCCATCTGTCCTTATAATATCACTATTATCCAGTTGTGTTTTCACTAAAATATTAGCGGCCGCTTTGATTTGCTCATCGCCCTTTTCATACCCCATGGTATCATTAATATATTGCAAATTATTCAAATCAATCACAATTACTGCTTGTGGATAAATACGATTTTGACTCCAATTTTCTAAATTTTCAGTCAAATAATTACGATTTTTCAAAGAAGTCAACTGATCAATATACTTTAACTTATCCTCTTTTTTTATCTTTTTAGAAAGTTTTACCTTTTTTGTCAAACGATACACATACAAGAAAACAAGGACAAACACAATCAAAATATACATAAAATAACGAGCAATCGTTCCTGTGATCGTACCAGCTTTAAAAGTCAAATCGTAATTATAAATTCCTTTATTGATAGTCACATGAGAATCTTTCATATTCACAAACTTAGTAAATAATTTATTAAATGTTTCATTAGTAGAAATTCGAAATGAATAATCCATATTTAATACACTAGAATAACGAATCGTATAATCGTGATACATTCCATGTTGATTTGCTGCATATACATTAGCATCTACAATAATAATCTGTTCATCTTTGATTAATTTTTCTAATTCTTTATCTGTTTCATAGGTTTTGATAGTGGCTTTCAAATTTGTTTTTAAATAAGAATACAAAGCTGAATTTTTTAATACATACACTTCTTCATCTGAAATAGCTTTTAAAGAATGAACAACCATCGGATTCTTTTTAGATACAAGCACATGATAAGAAAGACCAATGCCAGAAGGAACAGAATTAAAATTAGCATCTATATCGTAATAACCAAAATAAAGATGAAGTTTATTATTTTTAATAGCATTCTCAAACTTTGTTAAATTTTTGTATTTTGTAAAAGTTAATTCTGTATTACTAAAATCTGAAAACTCTTTCAAATATTGCGCTATGATACCACCATAATTACCTCCGCTTAAAATTTCATAAGGACTATTATTCATAAAACCATATTCATAAGAAACTGCTCGCATGGCATCCACATCTTTTAAAGGAATTTCTAAAGATTTTATATACAAATTAAACATATGATCTTTATAAGAATCATGAAATTGCTCTTCCCAAGAATGAAAATATTTTTCTAAAATGGTCCCAAGAACTACATTATCACTTTTATTGATTTTATAATAATAAGGCAAATCGCTATAGTGGCTAACAACAGAATAATCGTTTTTCAAAATTTCTTCCATATAAAGAGAAAGAGGAACAACTATATATTGAATATCATTTTGCTTTTGAAAATGATCTAACATTTCTTCTCTTGTTTCAAAGGATTGCAATTGTAAACTAGAAGGATTTATATAAGACTGAACATAAGAAAAATGTTCTTTCAAAACTCCAATTTTTTGTGTTGTCAAATAAGTCACATTACTTATGTACTCTTGTTTTTTACCAAGTAGCACAAAATGTTCTTCATAAAAAACAAACTCTGAGTCCGTTACACTCGTTCCAGCAGTAAAGGAAAGACCTTTAGGATTCTCTCCTAAATTATAAGTAACAGGATTCGTTTTTAATTCATGTTCCTTAGAAAAATCATCTAAAAAATCAAAGAACACACCTGTTCCATTTTCTCCAAACAAATGAACATTATTTAAAATACTAATATTTTGAACTACACTAGAATTTTCTGCTAAATAACGTTTTTCTTTTGCTGTTAAACGATTAGGATTGGTAAAATAAAAATACAAGAAAAGACCCAAAGCAACAACAAAAATAAAAATAACCATTGTAATTAAAATCGATTTTTTCTTACTTTTCATACTATCACTACTCACTATCCGCATCAATTGGGGTATTGTTATTCCAAACCAAACCACTGCCATTTACATTTTTAGCACCCATTATAAGAAATCCTTCACTTGTCTCAGTTGCATTGCTTTTTAACGTAAAATGAAAATCATAAAAATCCAAATACTTTTGTTCAAAAAATTGCAAAGACTCTATAGCTCTACTTTGTGCTTCTTCTAAACTTGCCGTTTCTATAAACGTTAAATAAATATAAACAATCTTACCTCGAACCTCTAATTTAGCATCATTTATAAGTTCATTTTCTTTTATAGAAGAAAGAAAATCATTTTTCATTGTATCTGTTACTTCCACAGTTTCAATACCTTTTAAACGATCCCCATAACTTGATTTCGTAGCACCAAAAAAATATTTAAATAAAACCCCTAATATAATAAATGCACAAACAATTATAATAAGAAACAAAACAAATAAAACACGATTTTCCATCCATAGTTTTTTTATTTTTTTCATAGCTCACCTCGTCTATTTAAGATTGTTATCATTATACTACATTCTATACAAGAATGCTAGTTTTTTACACAAACAAAAACATCGTTACAAACTCTCTACGATGTTTTTTATCTTTTCTTCATCCCAGACTTCAATATGCAGTTCACGTGCTTTATCGTACTTACTTCCTGGATTTTCCCCAACAATGACAACATCTGTTTTCTTACTAACAGAAGAACTTGTAAGTCCACCATATAATTCCAAAAGTGCAGAGAGTGAATCTCTATCTGTAAAAGAAAGAGTTCCAGTAAGTACAAAACGTCTACCACTAATCAAATCATGTGTTTTTTCAGGTTCTCCTAAATAAGTCAGATTTACCCCTATTGTTTTTAACTCTTCTAATAGCGCAATCTTTTCTTCATCATGAAAAAAAGTAATCAAATTCTCTGCAAGAGTAGGACCAATATCACGAATCATTTTAAACTCTTCATAAGTAGCATTCATCATGGCATCCATCGTTTTAAATAATTTAGAAAGCAAAAGAGCTGTCTTATCCCCAATTCCTTCAATACCTAAACCAAACAACAAACGTTCCAAACTATTTAATTTACTATCTTC
Organism: uncultured Mycoplasmatota bacterium; assembly: GCA_947649365.1. Lineage (GTDB taxonomy): Bacteria > Bacillota_I > Bacilli_A > RF39 > UBA660 > MGBC108787. The sequence continues at coordinate 7,645 of CANSRH010000009.1, forward strand.
AATTGCAGAAAGCAAATTATCCACACTTTTATTTCCATACCCTTCAAGTTCAATCAAATCGTTCTTATGCTCCTTCAAAAAATAAATATCAGAAATAGATTTTACAAAACCTAAGTTAAAGAAATCTTCTATGATTTCAATACCTAAGCCATCGATATTCATCGCTTTACGACTGCAAAAATGAATCAAACCTTCTACTTTTCTAGCAGGACAAGAAAGATTCATACAATAATGATCCACTTGATCTTTTTTCTTTTCCAAAAGATTTCCACAAATAGGACAATGAGTAATCATTAAAAATGATTGTTCTTCCCCTGTTCTTCTTTCAAGTTTAGCTTCTACAACTTCAGGAATCACATCCCCCGCTTTACGAATAGATACAATATCTCCAATTTTTAAATCCTTAGAAAGAACATAATCTTCATTATGCAAAGTTGCTCGTTTTACAGTAGATCCCATAACAATCACTGGTTCCAAAACTGCATTAGGAGTAATTCTACCAGTTCTTCCCACCGTAAAAACAATATCCGTTAATTTAGTCAAGACTTCCTCTGCTGGAAATTTATAAGCAACCGCCCATTTTGGATACTTAGAAGTAAACCCTAACTTTTTTTGAGACTCCAAACGATTCACTTTGATAACAATTCCATCGATTTCATAAGGAAGCTCACTTCTTTTTTTTGCAGTTTCATTCACATACGTTTCTATTTCCTGAATTCCTGTTACAACTTGATTCGCATCAACATTCACTTTAAATCCTAAATCTTTCATAAACTGCAAAGCTTCTGCATGTGTTTTCATTCCATAATCTTCTGGATTAGGCAAATGATAAATCCAAGTATCTAATTTTCTTTCTGCTGCAATCTTAGAATCCAACTGACGAATAGAACCCGCTGCAGCATTACGAACATTTTGTAACTTCGGCAACTTCTTTTTTTCTCTATCCTTATTTAAATCCTCTAATACCTTTTTAGGCATAAAAATTTCTCCACGAACTTCAATATCAATGGGTTGTTTCAAAGTAAAAGGGACACTCTTAATTGTTTTTACATTGTGTGTAATATCTTCCCCAACCACTCCATCTCCACGGGTAGCAGCAAAAACCAAAGCACCTTTTTCATAATGAAGAGAAACAGAAAGACCATCAATTTTATATTCACAAACATATGATGGCTCTATGCTTTCTTTTACAATACGTGCATCAAACTCTTCAATTTCCTCTATGCTAAAGACATCTGGTAAAGAAAGCATAGGAATGGTATGACGGACTTTTTTAAATCGTTCAATTACTTCTCCCCCTACTTTTTTAGTTGGAGACAGTGGACTATCAAATTCCGGATGATTCGCTTCGAGAACTTCTAACTCACGTAAATATTTATCAAACTCTTGGTCTGTAAGTGTAGGGTTATCTAAAACATAATACTCATAATTTGCATCATTCAAAATGTTACGTAAATAATTAATTCTTGACTCAATTTCTTTATTTTCCACAAGCACTCTCCCATAAACAATCTGGATAAACTCCTTTATTTTTTAAATATTTAATTTTTTCTTCTACCAAAGGCAAATCACTTCGATACGTCATTCCCATCCATTCACTATCGCTCGGTTCATTAAAAATAATTATGTTTCCACGTTCAATATTTTCCTTCAAGCATTCTGGAAGTAAAGCTTCTCCAGCAAGAATTTCTTCCTCGCTTTGTAAAAAATAGTTTTCCCAATAGTTTTCCAATAATGCAAAAACATCTTGTTGAAAAGCAAAAAAATTCATAGACACAGGAGTTGTTTCAAAAACTAGAAACGATTCTCCACCAAGCAAAGGAGTTGCAAAATAAGAGCCATTTTGTTCTTCCACACTACATTCTACAATCGAACGAACTTTGTTTTCATTTAAAGAAAGAACCCCTCGTTTTACAGAGCCTTCTTGGCTTTTTGTAATTCCATACTCATAAGAAATATTGGCATAAGTAAAAGGCTCTAAAGTACTTTTTAAAAAAGCAGCTGCAGCAAAAAAAGCATTCTTTCCATAAAAATCGTCTGCATTAATAACAACAAAAGAACCTTTGACATAAGGTTTCGCTGCCAAAAGAGCTTGCACTGTTCCCCAAGGCTTTGTTCGACCACTTAGATCGATTGATGTTGGAACATCCTCTATTTTTTGAAACGCATAACTTACCTTGATTTTATTTTCCAAGCGAGAACCAATCGTACTTTTAAAAAGTTCCAAATGTTCTAGAAGGATAACAAAAACAACACTAGTAAAACCTGCTCGTAAAGCATCATAAACAGAATAATCCATAATGAAATTGCCCTCTCCATCAATAGGTGTTGCTTGTTTTAAACCACCAAAACGACTTCCTACTCCTGCTGCCATAACTACCAGTGTTAAATCCATAAAAACTTTTCCTTTCTAAAAAAAATCAATTCATTTTCTTTAAACTTTTATGATTCTTCATTAATTTCTTAATACCTATTTTATTATTAAAAGCAACAGTTACTAACATTTTATCAACCGAAACGACCACTCCACGGCCATACGTATCATGTAACACAACATCTCCATTTTGCCAATCAATGTCTTCATTACTATAAACCTTATCTTTATTAAACAAAGGCTTTTCTTCTCTCACACTACTATTCGTCACTTCAAGTAAATCTTCATCTATCTCCTCAATAAAACGACTCGGAAGATTCATGCTTTCTTTTCCATATAGCATTCTCCGTTTCGCATTTGTTAAATAAAGTAAATCTCTTGCCCTTGTAATCCCTACATACATCAGTCGTCTTTCTTCTTCTATTCCATCTGCTTCCATAATAGAATTGGCATGAGGAAAAATTCCTTCTTCCATTCCAATCAAAAAGACAACATCAAACTCTAAGCCTTTTGCACTATGAATCGTCATCAATGTTACTGCATCTTCATATTCCTTGTGTTCCGTCATATCTGCAATCAAACTAATCTCTTCCAAAAAATCTCCTAAATTCACACTACCCGTTCTTTCTTCAAAAGAAGCAGTGATACTCTTAAACTCCATCAAGTTCTCTAATCGAAGTTCACTTTCCAAAGAAGCTTCCAACTCCAACTCTTTTTTCATACCAGATTTTTCTAACACGACATCAATTAACTCAGTCAAAGACAAAGATTCACTTTCCTTCATCAATTCCAAAATCAAATGTTTAAATTCAAGTTCCTTACCCCATGAAATAGCATCAAACATAGAAATTCCATTCGTCATTGCTTCCGTTTCAATACGAGTAATGGTACTCGGTCCAATTTTTCGTTTCGGTACATTAATCACTCGTCTTAAACTTATTTCGTCATGAGGATTAAGTAACAACCTTAAATAACTAATCAAATCTTTAATTTCTTTTCGTTGATAAAAATAATAACTTCCAATTACTTTATAAGGTAAGTTAGACTTTATAAACATTTCTTCCACAACACGCGCTTGACCATTCGTTCGATAAAATATAGCAATATCGCTTGTTTTGTATCCATCATTTACTAATTTTTTTATTTCTTCAATACACAAAGTAATTTCATGTTTTTCATCATAACTACGAAAATATTGTACTCTTGCACCAAGCATTTTATTACTACGTAAATTCTTTTCTTTCCTATCCTTATTATTCTTAATAACAGAATTAGCAGCATCCAAAATCATTTTCGTACTACGATAATTTTCTTCCAATGGAATAACTTTCGCATTTTTATAATCACGTTCAAAATTTAAAATATTCTTATAATTGGCTCCCCTAAATTGATAGATAGATTGGTCTGGATCTCCAACAACAAATAAATTGCTGTATTTTCTTCCAAGTAATTTCGTCATCTTATACTGTACTTCATTTGTATCTTGATATTCATCAATTAATATATAAGGAAACTTTTCTTGATAACGATTTAATACTTCTTCATTGTTCGTAAAAAGTTGAACAGGCAAAAGTAACAAATCATCAAAATCAACTGAATTATTTTTCTTTAAAACTTGAACATACTCTTGATACACTCGATAAGCGATTTGCTCCGGTTCTGTATTAAAAAACTTTTCAATATCTGAAGCACTCAACATCTCATTTTTTATAAAACTAATACGATTTCGAATATAAGAAGGTGCACATTCTTCTTTTGCAATTCCTAAATCTTTCATTATTTTTTTTATTAAACTTAAAACATCATCACTATCTAAAATGGTGAAGTTTCTTTCCAAACCCAAATGCATATAATTTTCACGCAAAATCCGTACACCAAAAGAGTGAAAAGTTCCTACAAAAACATCATTATCAGAAACTAACACATTCAATCGTTCGCGCATTTCCTTTGCTGCCTTATTAGTAAAAGTAATTGCCAAAATATTCCAAGAAGGAATTCCTTCTTCAATCAAATATGCAATACGAGTTGTTAACACTTTTGTCTTCCCGCTACCTGCTCCAGCGATTACCAAACATGGACCATCTTTATGAAGCACCGCCTCTTTTTGTTGTTCATTCAATTTATCTAAATAGTCCATCATAACCACCCATCCTATAAACAACATTATACAAAAAAAAAGGAACTTTTAAAAGCTCCAATTGCATTTTATAAAAATTCTACAATCTCGTAATTTGCATCAATTTTTTCAACCAAATCAGATAAATCATACTTATTAAAAACATTTACAAAATTACTATTATCCATCAAAAACATATCATAAAATTTTAAAAATATATTTTTATAACTTTGAATTCCCATCTGTTTCATTGATTCTATATTTTTAGAAACCAACAAATAGGAACTAGTTAATTTATCCAGTAGCAAAGGTGGAACATTTGCAGTAAAGTTTTCAATATCCAAGTCACTAAATCCATATTCTAACAAAAACTTCATTATACTTCCTCCTTAAACAAAACATTTTCAACAATTTCAGAAATTTCTAAAGGAGTCAAATTTGTTTTATAAAACAATACCAAAAGCAAAGCATCATTAAAAGTAACAGATAAATTTAATTTTGTAATCGTATTAATCGTATTTTTCACTTCTTGAAAAGAATTCACTTCTTTATTGTTGATAACTATTTTCCAGCCATCATCAACAGGAAATAAAAATTCTTCACAAATTTTATTTTCCACTTTTTGAAGTTCCAAAGCAATATTGAAATCTTCTTCACCTTCCGTTGCTTCTCCATTTGCTAAACGATCTATTAACGTTACATCTTTTAGATATTTTTTTAAAAATTCATTAACATCCAAAATCTCTTCTTCATTCATTTGAATAGCATAATCACTATCTGGAAGAATACTACTCATAATATAACCATTACTAGTTTTATAACGTGTTCCATCATTTTGACATTGTTTAATTGCATCCAACGCATTTTTTACATTTTTAGGTTCTGCTATTAATTCTGGATAGCATCTTAAAAAGTCTAACTCATTGATACTGCGAAATGCGTCAATTACCTGTCTTAAATCTGCTTCTTGCACAGCAAAAATTCGTAAAACATAAATCCCATTTGCTTTTTGTAGAGGAATCTCGTTTTCTCTTAAAACATCTACAATTTGATTAAATTTATTCTCATCATTTAGTAAAAGTAAACTTATACCAAACTTAGTAAAACAATCAGAAAATAAACTCATACTTTCTTCGGCATCAGAAATCATATTGCTTTCTTTCAATTTATTTAATATTGTTACTATGTTCATGAATTCACCCCATTAATATGCCATTAACGGAACATTTTTTGGGTCCATTCCATTATCTCTTAAACTAGCAATCGCAATATCTAAAGAATCTTTTGTATATTTTTCTAAAACATTAGGATTTAGATAAATATCAATTGGTTCTTTTCCAACTTGTAATAAAGTATCCACTTTTGCTTTCAATTCATGATCCAACATTAAACTAGCATGATTCACAAAAATTTCTGTTCCAATATCACTATTTTTAACAAACTGAATATTTTCTTCTATTAATGCTTCATCATAATTATTAATCAAAACGTCTAATTCTTGTCCAGTAAAATCTAAATAATTGATGCCATTACGTTCAAATAAATTCATAAGTTGCTCTTTCGGCGTTTCTATAACAACCTCTGGCTCTACATCATATTCAAACTCCACTCTTTCAGGATCCTCACTTACAATCTTCACAGAATCTTCTACAATAGAATCAGCATTTTTTGCTTCATTGAAAACATCACTGAAAGACTTGCCACTTTTTTCTTTTTCTTGTAATTTCTCATCATAGGTAAACAAAGCATCTTCTGGAAACATTAAAATTTTAGCAGCTTCTCTTTGTTCTTCTGGAGTAAAATTAAACTGTTCTAATAAAGAAGCAATAGAATCTCTAGTAATACTAATTCTTCCTGACAATGCCAAATCAAAATACTCATTCAATTTTTCTTGATTGGCCATAGCAGCATCACGACGAATACTTAACTCCTCAATTTTTGAAATTGCCGTATTCATTTCCTCTTCAACCTTTGCAAGTTGCTTTTCAGCCTTTTTCGTATCCATTACAACAGAGTCAATAGTACGTGGCAAAGATTTATTCAATTTTTCTACTAAATTCTGAGGGTCAAAATCAAGATTCAAACGAGTTAAAACAGTCAAATAATCATTTCTATTAATTCCAGATAATAAATCTGCAAGTCTTTCTCCTTGTTCTGTAAGCTCATCATGCAATTTTTCTAAATTCGCAATTTTACCCTGTAATTCTTTTTTTTCTACTGTTGTTCTCGTTTTTGTTTCAACTGCTTTGTTTTTTTGACGATCCATCTCAACTAATAAGACGCTATCTTCCCCTCTTAAATTATACAATTTGTCTAGCAAAGCACTAACTTCTGGCGATAATGCCTTCATACTAATCACTCCCATATTCTACTCACGATTATAACAAAAGAATTTTGAATTGTAAATAAGTAATTTTATATTTCATTTTCCCCTATTTTTACTATATTTATCTTATAATTACACACATCCAATATTTTTAAAAACATTTTTAAAGATATTTCATTGACTCCTCTTTCATACCTTTGGTATTGTTGTTGTTTAATTCCAAGCAAACTTGCAAGTTTTTCCTGCGTTAATCTCTTACTTTTTCTTATTTCTTTTAAGTTCATAAAAATCCCTAAAACAAATCAATCAAATATAATCCATTTAAATGCCAAGAGAAAACATTTTAAAAACTCCCTTGGCTGTTACACCAGTTGTCCTAAACCAAACTTTACCATGACCACTCGGAACTTGATACAAAAAAACATCTACATAAAAATTATTAACACTTACATGACCCGTAGTGAATGTTGTAGTAGAAGAATTACACAAATCGCCATACAACATATGCACATCCAAAAAAGAATAAAGGCAAGCGCGTGCATCTCCATTTCCTAAAGAAGCAATAGCAATAAGCACATACTCTCCTTCTTTACCAGTGCCTATAGACATAAATTCGTCAGTAACATAATTATCACTTCTTTCAATAATAGACAAAGTGGGAGTACCACCTATTACAGAAGTCTGAATTTTAGAATTTGTGCCATAATAACCTTCTAAAGGTATATCAATTAAAAGTTGATTCCCAGAAACCACTTGGTGAGTCGCAACTACCGTTTTGCCAGAATGGTTTTCTATTGTTCCTGTAATTTTATTCCCATTAACATAGGCTGTTTTGTCTTTTATCATATCCGATGCTAATGCATTTGCATCACTTGTATAAACTCCTTCAATCCCAAAAATTGTCTTTCCTGCTGCTATATTGGCAGACGTTAAATTGGCATCGCCACGAATTGTTTGCACTCCACTTAAATATTGTCCTTCTAAAATAGTTTGATTACTTGTTCCTGGTGTATAAGTAGTGGCTTGTTTACTTGGTATTGTTCCCGTTACCAATAATCCTCTCGAATATCCTGTCGTTCCTTCAAGCATTTGATTCGGTTGCACGGAACCACCTGTTTTATATTTTTTTAGCTCTCCATAAAGAATATCTAAAGAATCTGTCAAACTTTCAGTAGTACCATTATTATTATAAGTCACATCGTCGCTTGTAATTGCGTACACTTGATTTACCATGCAAAAAACAAGTAACAATAAAATTAAAAACTTTCTTTTCATTTTTTCTCCCTTAACCTTCTATATTGTATTCAAATAGTTGTACATTAGATAAATCGCCTCCATACGAACAATTTACTTCTATTTTTTCTCCACTTTTTATTTCTTGATTAATAACTCCTAATAAAGAAACAATGCTGTTTCCTAAATCATCTTTGGCTTTAGCAAGAATTTCTTTTAAATATTTTGATTCGTTAGATAGATTAGTAACAGAAAAAGTAAATGTACTCGTTCCATTTTCTACTTTTTTATCCTTTAATTCAATTTGAAAATCATTTAAAGTCACCATGCTCTTTATAGGTTCTTTGTTTTCTTCATAATTTATTTGCTCTTCTTTTCCACATCCACACAAACACAAAAAAACAAGCAGAAAAAGAATTATTTTTTTATTCTTTGTCATTTTTTATTCTCCTATCCATTTTGCTTTAATGAAATCAATAACCTCTTGTACACTTTTTATACCAGCATTATCAGCAAGTGTATATTCCACTGAACTAGCCTTATAAAATATATTTACTTCTTCATAAGCACTCCAACTACTTCTATTTCCTTGACTGGATACAGTCCGGTAATAAATATACCATGTACCTTCTTCTGTTATTGTTACTGTCTCATCAGTGCCACCAATTGTGACATCACTTGCCGGAGTATCCTTACTATTCGACACATAATATTCATACCCTTTAATACCTGTATCGGCTGTTCCAGAAGTTTCGATTGTTACTATTCTACTTGCTGCAAACTCTTTACCTCCGCCTTTTAAACTAGGAGCAGTAACAACTTCCTTAGAACTAATACTACCTGTCTTTTTAGTTGTATTTCCTACTTTATCTTTTGCTTCAATCGCATAATAATACGTTTGATCAACTAAAAAATTTATTAATTCACATGTATCATTTGAAATGATTCCATCTAAATTCAAATCATTTTCATTTAGTCCATATTTACATGTGACATTTTCTAAACCAGACTCCAAATCATTTGCAGTAAAAGAAATTGTTGCACCTTGATAATTCGAGTTTATAGTTAGTACATCTATCGTAGGAGATGTTTTATCTTGGGAAGCTAAAGTATACTTTTCTTTTTCACTACATTCCATTCCTATACACGTTTTTCCTACAATTCCTACTTCATTGGTTTCAGTTTCTTTAGATTTAATTTGAATATTATTTTTAATCTTATACCAAGTATTTGCTTCTATTTCACTTTTCTCTGGAAAAAGAATACAATTCTCTGGATTTTCACCATTTCCACAGATTTCCAAAATAGTTCCAGTTATATCAACTTCACTCATCACTTTAAAATAACAACTCATCTTTTCTTCACAAAAAATCATACCCGTAGAAGAATAAGCATATCCATTTGTACTTTCCAAATCAGTTATTTTCTCTCCATTCGCATACTTATGATTTATAGTGATATTGCCACCTACTGCAATAACATCATTCATTGTTCCCTCTATAACCACTTTACTTAAAAAAATCGTATTTTGACTTCCATTATCTGCAGTTTCATCCATCCATAATCTTAGCTCATGTTCTTTACTTTCATAAGGTTCTAAATAACTACTCGCCAAAGTATAACTTTCTACTCCTTCATATTTATCATCTTTATAATGAGGGTTTGCTTTTTTATAACTAGACAATATTTCTTTTTCTTGCTTATCAAGATAAACCGCTATATATTTACTATCCATTCGTTTCTCACTATTTAATACTTCTAAATTAATATTATAATCAATCAAAATTTCACAATTATTTTTTACCACAAAGATATAAGGCTTAGTAGTCTTACCTGACTCAGTACCCAATGGATAACTATTTGCAAGAGTAATAGCTTCACTTTCATTTTCTAAATGAATACTTAAACATTCTGTCTTTGCAACATTCAACTTTTTTTGGCTACTTTCATATTTTAGATATGCAAAACTTACTCCTAAAACGAAAACAATAGTAAAAATAACTCCTATTATTAAAAAGATTCTATTATTCTTGCTTCCCATAAATCGCCTCATCATTCTTCCCATCCATACAAAATATCTATTGTATATAGTCGAATTATACAAAAGATGTTTTGTACTGTCAATACAAAACAAGTTTTGTATGAAATATAATTGCTAGAGGTGTTTGCTATATGAATATACAAAGACTAAAAGAAATTCGTGAAGATAGAGACTTATTACAAAAAGAAGTTGCTGATTTTTTGGAAATCAAGCAACAGCAATATAGTGAATATGAAATCGGAAAACGCTTAATTCCTATAAACTATTTAAGCAAATTAGCAGACTTCTATAACACATCCATTGATTATTTAATTTGTAAAACAGACGAAAGAAAACCTTACCCAAAAAGTATACTTTCTAAAAAATAAATTGGCGAAAATAAGAAAACATGTTATCATAATAAAAGAATAAGGTGATTGACTTTGAAACGAATTATGATAGATATGGATGATACAATAACTATAGATGGATATATAAATATAGTAAATAAATTTTTAAAAACAAACTATACCTATGAAGACATTCCTGCGTATTGGGTCGATGAAATTGTCCCAGAAAAAAAACTTCCAAAATATTTAGACTACTTTTACAACAAAGTAAATATATACGATTATGTAAAAATAAATGAAGGAGCTATAGAAGTTATTAATGAACTAACAAAATATTATGAGATAGTCATCTGCAGCGCTTACACTGATTATCGATATATAGAAGACTGTGTAAATATTATCACTTATAAACACAAATGGTTATTAAAAAATCTACCCTCTGTTAATCCAGATAATTTTATATTTACGAGTAATAAGTCATGCATCAAAGCAGAAATAAAAATTGATGATAAAATAAGCAATTTAGAAGGAGATGCTGAAGTAAAACTTTTAATGACCGCTTACCATAATAAAAAGATAACTAATGAAGAACTAAAAGAAAAAAACATCATCCGTGTCAATACATGGAATGATGTCGCTGAAATATTATTAAACCATTAATAAATATCTATAAGTTCAAAAATAAAAATCAATTGGAATTCCTTCTTTTTTTTATCACAAGTAATTAAAGTCAAATGACTTTTATTTTTTTCTCGATGAATGGTTATGGTTCCATCTTTTTCTTCTTGATAAACAGAAACAAGTTGATAAGTATATTGCACATGATTTATTGTAACCAAAACAATATCTTTAAGTGATAATCGGTCTAAATTACGAAAGTAAGAAACTTCACTATACCCACTATGAGCTGCCAAAATAAGATTACTATATTTAACAGTAGGCAAGGTGGAACCAGGTACAAAATACACATGCTGATTTACATCATTTAAATTCGAATTTTCTTCATAAAAATATTGTTTTAAAGACAACTTTGGAATCTCTATTACTCCTAAGAAATTCTCCTTATCTTTGTTCTTATAATCTGCATAAGAAAAAATAACATTTTGAACATCAAAAACTTGATTGAATCCACTAAAAGAATGTTTCAATAGAAAATAGACTCCTAAAAAAAAGAAAATCAAGATTAAGCACTTATATTTTTTTCTTCGCATATAAAATACTTATTGTTCCTAAAGAAAAACATAAAATAGATAAAAATAAGTAAACAGGAAAAGAAATTTTATTTGTACTTGGTACAACAACCTCTTGTTCATTTTCAAGTTCCAGTGAAACAACTTGTCCTGCCTCATTAATTTCAAAATAGTTTTTCCCTACACTTAATGCATAGCCCTTTGGAGCTTGTTTTTCTTTTAAATAATATTTCCCATAATCCAAGTTATTAACAATCAATTTTCCAAATTCATCTGTTTTTCCTTGAAAGACTAAAACATCTTCTTCACTATAAATTTCAATAAAAGCATCTTTTAAACCCTTTCTAGTTGCTGCATCTAGCTTTAAAAATTCTAATTTCCCTTGGTAAGGAAAATTAACTAATTGAATCTCCTTTTTCTCTCGATTTTTCTTTTCATTCACAGAAAATACTACATCTTCTTGCAAATAATAGCCAGTCTTCCCTGACACTTGTTTTAAGATATATTCTCCATAAGGAAGCAAAACTTCTGCATAACCTTCCTCATTTGTAGTTAAAGTAGCCATTGTTTTATTATCTTTTTTTCGATAAATAACAAACTCTGCTTTATCCTCAGCTCGTAAGCCTAAAAATGAAGAAAAAAAACGTTTAGAAAGAACAACATTTGTTTCAAAAATTTTATTTTCCACTATCAATGATATAACTTCAGAAGCATTCTCCTTTGTCACAGAAAAATAATATCACTTGGTATCTAAATTATAACCTTTGGGGGCTTGCAATTCTTGAATATAATAATCACCTAATAACAAATTACGCTCCGACAAAGCACTACAATCTTTAAGAATAGTTAATTTTTCTATCAAAGTCCCATTACTCTTATAAAGACCATAAATGGCACCATTTAAAGTAGCATAAGGAGTTATAGACTGACATGTTTTTGTCTTGCTATCTCTTTTCTCAATTTTTAATTGCCCTAAGTACATCCTATCATACACCACTAATTCTTGATTGGGACGATCTAAACTCAAATCAAAGAAATACTTCGTTTCATCAATTTCATAATTTTCTCCCGCTTTTTGTTCTTGAACATAATATCTTCCCAGTTCCAAACCTGAAATCGAAGCATTACAATTCTCATCAATAACAAGTTCTTTTACAAAGGTTCCATTTTCAGTAAATACGTGATAAATACTTCCTTTTAAAGTTCCTCCCTTCTTTGGTTCACAAGATTTTGAATCCATATCATATTTATGCAAATGCAAACTTCCAGAAACAACCTCAAAAGAAATTTTTTGTTCCATCGGCGTTACATCTCCTGGAACAATAACATTTTGACCACTACTAGAATAATACACAATAAAATCTCTTTCCCAAAAAAGATTCTGCTTTTTTAGAAATAAAGAACCATTTTGATTATCAATAGGGCGAATTTGTATTGTATCTTCATTGATAGAATAATGACATTGCTCACAAGAAACAATAAATTCACGCAATTGATGATTGGTATCTTCCAAAGAAACAGAACCATTCCAAGGAATTTTGACAATAGAATGACCAAAAGAAACTCCTTTTTTATATTCCATAATATTTTTTTCTATTTCTTTCATATGCTCAACAATCTCTTTTGGCGTACTGATAACATATTTCCAAGGGTCACTTGGATAATACTTACTAGTAAATTGAAATTCTGTGCCAAGTTCTTTCCATATAGCAGATTGTGTTGCTACAATCCAATCATTACCTGAATGTCCTTTATACCCCCAACCAAAATGAGCAATCAACGAAATTTTTTCTAACTGTTCTTTCGTCAGGTGAACAGCATTCGCCTTTTCTTCTAGAGACAAATGATAAAATCCCTCATAATCATTTTTAGATAAAGAGATGCCAGGTTCAATGCAATATGCTATTTCTCCATCATTAATCCTTCGAAAATATTGAAAATTTCCAAAATGTTTAATGGATTCTACAAAACCATATTCTGCTATAAAACTACTTTTAAACGTATCTTTTCTTGTTTCTGCATAAACATCTAAACAAAAGAATGTACAGACAAGAAAAAGTACTAAAAAGAAAACTTTTTTTAAATTCATAAATTCCTCCTTCTCTCTATATGTACAAGAGGAATTAGGAATTTCCTTTATTTTTTTATAAATTCAAGAAAAAAAGTATATTTTATTTTCCTTTTAAAATTGGAAATTTATTATACATATACTCATTATTATAATGCTTGTCATAAAACTCTCCTATAAAGGTTTTGGGCGCAATCCCACGATTTCGATACACCATTCGAACAAACACAGTATAAGAAAGCGACATATCTACAATAAAAAATAAAAGAAGAAGAACATACAAAACATTGCCAATCCTTTTTGGAATTTTTTCTATCCATTTAGACAAAAAAGGATAAAGCACTTTTAAAACGAAAGTTCCCATAGCTCCCCACACAAGCAAAAAAGGAACAGTTGTTCTACCAGAAATATTTAAAAACATTCCCGAATAATCCCAAAACTTCATTCCCAAAAACAACTCTAAAAAAAAACTGGCCAAATACTCAAAGAGTCCACCAAGAAAAGAAGCATACAAAAAAGTTTTTACCACACCTCTTTTTTTATTTCTCCACCCTAAAAAAAGCAAAAACAAAAGCAAACCAAAGCCATAAAGTGTACTAAAAGGCCCATAAAGCAAATCATGTCGAACCGTCCATTCCTTATACTGAACAAAAAAAACAATTTCTTCGTAAAAACTACCAACCAAACTTCCTAACACAAACAAAAGAAAAAACTTTTTAAAACACAAACCCTCTGCAAAATCTTTCGCATCATTTTTTTGATTCATAGCTATTCCCTCAAAAAATAGTATAACCCCAAAAAAAAGAGTTATGCACTGATAGACTCTCCAATTTTCTCTCCCATTTTTACAGAATGCTCTAACCCTTTTGCAGTATCTTGAAAAAACTTCTCTGGAATTTGAACTTTGTTATTTAAAAACAACAAAACAATCGTACTACCACCAAACAAAAAAGTTCCCTTTTCTTCCCCCTTAGTAAAAGAATACTCTTCATGAAAATTTTGAATCTTTCCAACAAACAAAGCACCAACCTCTACTTGTATCACATCACCAAAGGTTTGAGTATGTAAAACAGTATACTCTCGAGCATTCTCTGTAAATACTGGATACTTTTCTAAAGCAATAGGACGCACAGTATGTAATTTCCCTGGAATAGAAATATTTTTCTCCTTCACACCATCGCAAAAATAACAATAACGATGGTAATGTTCTACACACAAACGAAGAACCAAACATACACCATTCTTATATTTAGAAGCAAGATTTTCATTTTGCAACAAAGACGATATAGAATACTCACTATGCTTCACCGGCAAAACCAAACCATCTTCTATTTTATATGCACTTAGATAACCATCGGAAGGAGAAACCAAAAAATGATTTTCCTTAGCAATAGGACGAAATTCTTCACGTATTTTTCTTGAAAAAAAATCATTAAAACTATGGAAATCTGTATAATATTCTTCCAAAGGAATATGATTTTTCTTCACAAAAGACTTTATGAATACTTTAGAAAAACGAGTATTCAAAAACGCACCAACCCAAACAGACACAAATCGCATAGTAAGAAATTTTAAAATCACTCTTCCTAAAAAGGTATGATACAAAAAACGAATTCCAAAACTTTCTTTTTGCACACCAACAACTCCCTTTTACATAAACTTTAACACAAATAAGATTACAAACTCAAGTATTCCAAACAAAACCAAAATAAATATGCTCTTCATTCCTAATTTTTTAATTCGCAACTTATAAATAAACAAAAAAGACATAAGAAAAATAACAACAAAATATAGTAAACTTAAATCCATTGGAGTCAAAAATTGTATAAGTTGAACCACAGGTAAAAGAACAGATGCCGAAGTAACCGGAAGTCCTGTATAATACTTTCGAACCCCTTCTTCCACCTTTTGTCGTTCCTCCTCGGTAACATTAAAATGAGCAAGACGAATCAAAGCAGCAAGGGCATAAAGAAGTAAAACTGCATACAAAAAAACAGTTACAAAAGGAAAGTCTATTGTAAAACTCTGCAAAAACGGAGAAGTACGATAAATAGAAACACCAATGGCAAGAGGTAAAACACCAAAAGCCACTAAATCCGATAAAGAATCAATTTGTACACCATACGTTTTCTCATAGGAACTACGATTTTTCTTCATACTAGCTACTTTTCCATCAAAAGCATCACAAAAACCACAAAAAAGTAAAAAGCTAATACCTAAACTAGGGCACCCCCCCCCCGAAAGTGTTAGAACAATTCCTAAACAACTAGACAACAAAGAAAAATAGGTCAAAAGCACTGTATAATTATAAATTCCGATCATGTTTACTACTCCTTTTCAAACGAAAATAACGAACTCCTATTACCAATCCACAAACAAAAATACAAAAATAGAAAGACAAACCTCGACTCACAAGTTCCAAATGAACCGCTGCTTCAAGAGGTAGAAGTTTTCCAAATCCTTGAATCATTAAATAATCTGTGACTCCTATTGCTCCTGGTATTGGCACCGCATAAGCACCAGTAATAACAAAACTTTGAAGAGCAAAAATAGAAAACACATCCATAGAAGGACCATTTGTTGCTAGAAAAACAAACACGACCACTCCAATTTGACACAACCTTTGCAATAAATTACAAAAGAATACACGAAACAATACTTTTCTTTTTCCTTTAAGCATTTGTGCAGCATCTTGATACTTTCCTATTCCTTCCTCAAGCTGATTCAGTTTTTCATCCAAAGAACGCAACAAATGAATTTTAGAAAGTATTTTCAGAAACCATGTACAAATTCGATATAACAATTTTTCTTTATAAAGCAAACAATAAAAAATAAAAATAAGTCCTATTTGAAATAAAAGTCCAACTCCAATAATAATCTTTGCTAACAAATCAAATTGAAAAAAGAAAGTAGGAGACAAAAGAAAACTGATAAGAACAACTGCTACTATAGAAACAGAATACATAAGTAAAGTATACACTAAAGAAATAGTAACAATCGGAAACGAAATACCATCTTTTAGCATAAAATAAGCACTAGCTGGCTGACCGCCCGACGCAGATGGAGTAATTGCTGAAAAATAAATATCTGCTGCTGAATAAACAAAACTAGAACCTTTCTTAAGGTGATAACCAAAAGAAGAATAAATAGATTGTAAAGACAATCCTTCAAATAAAATAAAGAAAAACACACACAAAACTGCACATCCAAGAAAGAATACATTGGCACGTTTCAAATAAGAAACAAAAAAAGAAAAAGAAAAATCTTTATTAAAAGATACAACAGCAACAACACTTAAAACTGCAATAAAAAGAAAGGCAACACCCCAAAGGATTCTACTCTTTTTATTGGTTACAATCGTATTTTCTTTACTCTCACAACTTACTTTCATAACAACTACCTAAAACTTTTTCTCTATTTTTTGATTTAATTTTCTAAAAAAGCATCCTAAATTCCATTTTTTAGAAAGATACAAACCGAATTCAACAACAGCAATTCCACCTAGAATATCTACAAAAACATGTTGTTTTACCAATACGGTCGAAAAACAAACCAAAACTGCAAAAACAAACATAAACCATTTATAAAATTTAGAAACATGGTTTAACTGCATAGTTCCTCGAAAAACCATCCAACTTTCCAAACAGTGAATAGAAGGAAATAAATTCACAGGTTCATCGACAGAATAAATAAATTGAGTCAAAAATCCCCATATTCCTGATCCAACTACTTCAGGACGAACCATGATTGTTGGAAAAAACAGAAAGAAAAATAAACACAAAAGTTTAGCAATTGTCTCTGCCATTAAAATACGATAACAAATTTCTTCATTTTCACGAGAAATAACAATATGGCCAACAATCCAATGCAAATAAGCCAAAATATAAATACTGATAAAAAAAGGAAAAAACGGAATCAAAGTATCCATAAAAGTAGAAAAATCAAAATGCACCAAATGAGAAGATATAATCTTTGAGCCATTGTATACGAAAGTATTTAAAACAACAACCATTATAAGTGGTAAAATAGCATACTTAGGAACAAGCGTTTTTATTTTTTTCATAAAAAACATCCTCTCTATATGAATACAATCTTATAACAAGAAAGTGACAAAGAAATGACTCACATATTTATTATAACACATATCAAAAAAACCAAAAATTACATTTTTGAAAGAAAACGAAAAATTTATGGTAAAATAAAACAAATTTGGTGATAGAATGAAAAAAATTATAAAAATACTACTAGCTTTTATAAAAAAAATAATTCTTTGGTTCTTACAACTTTTTGGTATTTCATTCAAAACAAACAATAGATACAAAGAAAAAAAGTTGATAAACAAAAAGAAGAATCTAGCAAAACAAACACACAAAGAAATACTAACCAGTACAAAGGAAAGTGCATCAGATACCGCAAGAACCTTAAAAAAAGAAGATTTTATAAAAGATAATGTTTTTCTCCCAACAAAAGAAGATTTAGAAAAAATTTTTTATACGTTCATAGAAAAAACTTTCAAAAGAAAAGTAAGTGATTTACAAAATGAAGAACGAGAAAAACTAATACAATATGAAAAGAAAACAATTCAAAAAATAATTCCTAAAATAGCTCGGCAAGAAATAACAACAGAAGAAGCAGTAGAAAAAATATTAGAAGAAAACTTAAAAAAAGATTTACAAAAAAAGAATCTAAATTTAGAAAGTTTATTACTATCCACAAAACCTTCGTTAGAAACAAAACAAGAAACTTTTGAAGAAAATCAAAAAAGAAACGATAAAAATACGGAAAAGAAAAAAGAAAACATAACTAATTTATTTGAAAAGAACACATCATTGAAACCTATAGAACTAATAGAAATACAAAGGGAAATAAACCAAAAAAATTCACTATCCTCTAGCCCCAAATCTTTAGAATTCCTTGTTCAAGAAACAAAAGATAGAACTTCTCAAAATGAAGAAAATAGGAAGGAAACAATATTCAACTCATCAGAACCCAAAACAGAATCAAATCCTAATAATGATGAAAAAATAAATAATGAAGTTGATGTAAAAGCAAATCAAATAAAAAAAGAGATGCCTGAACCTATTAAAATTTCACCGGTTGAAAATAAAATAACTGAAAAACAAAAAAAGAAAGAAAACAAAGATTTAGAAAAAAACTCAGAGAAATATCAGCTTATTTTAAACATTGCAACTATAGAACTAGAAAACAACATTCTAATAGAAGAAGCAAAACAAGAATATAATAAAGAAGAGCTAATAGATAAAAATTATGAAGAAATAGAAGAGTTACTAGAGAAAAAAATCAAAGAAATAGAAACAATGTTAGAAAAACCATTAAATGAATTACAAAAAAATAAATTAAAAAGAGAATTAGAGAAATTAAAAGAATCAGAAAAAAATTTACTTCTCTTCAAAGAAAAAGATTTAGAAGAACTGAGAAAATCATTAGAAGAAAACATTCCTTTAGAAGAACTAATGATAATCACTGAGAAATTAAATCAATTTAGTAAAAATGAAGAAATAAAAAGAAAAGAAAACTTATACAAAGATATAGAGAAGAAAACGCAAAGAGAAATACAAGAAATGGAAAAAGTCCTTATCAAAGAAGCTTTTAAACAATCGTTAAGAAAATTAGAAATTGCATTTTTTTTTAGTTTTCCATTTATAAAAAACAAACACTTGAAAAGATTCATTTCTGGATTATTTATATTTAGAACGTTTGGATTTATAAAAAATATATTATTTGGATTTCCAGAAAGTTATGAACCAATAGATTTATCTTACATTCAAAAAGGGAGTGATGCTTTAGAACAATCGATTGCGCTAACAGAACAAAACATTTTTTCTTTTAAAAATTTAAAACAAAACACTTTATTAAAGTATCCTGAATTAATAGAAGATGAATTATTTATGAAAGACTTAAACAAATTAGAAGAACAATTAAAAAAGAATCATGAAAAATTATTGCAACAAGAACAATTAGTAAACAAATATTTTGATAAATCAAAAATTCTAATAAGAAAAAGAAAAAGGAGCAACTTTTAATATCATTGTTCCTTTTTTCTTATTTATTGTTTTTTAATACAATTTTCGCCATATAAATCTTGTAACATAAGGGAATATCCATCATATAACATATCATATTCAATTTCATTTAAGTAATTAGGCAAATATTGAAGATATAATTGATATAGATGAGTATAAGGAGAAAAACTTCCACGTTCAAAAATATACCTCATAACAAAGATTTTCTCTTCAATAAATAATCACGTAAATCTTTTTTTTCATCATCCAAATCTAATCCAAAACGAAACAATTCATCTTGATTATTCTTTTTAATCATTACTACCCTTTGAGCAAATTTGTCCATTGACTGAAATTTCACCCATACAATAATATCTAAGAAAAACTCACCAAACTCATAATTAGTAAGCCACAACATTAACAATTCCACTTTTGTTAAAGTACAATCTTTCACTAATTTTTTTATATAGCTTCACCTAAATAAATTCATTTTTCTAATACAAGATTAATTATTTTATTCCAAAATTTTCAATATCCTCCGATAATGTTGTAAATAATTCATCGTCTTTATAATATCTTCTATCGAATAATATCCAACCATCACTCGCATTTTTCATTTGTGGAAGAATCTCACTTGAAAGCGGTTCCCCATAATTTTTAACATCAGCAATTGCATTTTCCATATGGAATTGTCCATTCAAATCAAAAACTTTTGCTTGTAAATCAGACTCTATTTTACATAATTTTTCTACAAATATTGCCTCTTTTGAACTCTTTGAATTCATTTCATCATATAGAGCAATTAACTCTTCTTTATCTGTTAAAAAACTAATTACTGATAAAAGTGTTTGTCTTTCTTCTTCGCTTATGGAAATCTTGCCAGCAGGTGTCACTTCCTTATCAATATTTATCTTATATACTTCTTTTGAAAATATCATTTTAAAAATTTTAAGTAGGTCTAAACCTAGTTTATATTCACTCTCTATTCCAATAGCCAATACAAAACAGCCATAAATATGTTCAGCTACAGACTCAATTCTTTCACTTGAAATCTTCACTTCTTTCCATCCAGTACGTATTACGTTTTTTAATTTATTAGCAAGTACATAAAAATTTATAATATTTTGGTTCATAATAATTCCTCCTAAAAAATATATAAACAAACATTAATGTTTGATTCATTCTACTGGCAGGGGATGAGAGAATCGAACTCCCAACTAAAGTTTTGGAGACTCCTATTATACCATTTAACTAATCCCCTAATTGGCTTTTTCAAAAAAGCAACTTTATTATATCATAATTTATAACCATTTAGCAAATATTTTCATATACTACTTTAGGTGATATATATGCTAATCAATTATACGCAAAAAGAACTCGAATTATTAGCAAGAATAATGCGAGCCGAAGCACTTGCTGAAGGAAACTTAGGTATGCTTATGGTAGGAAACGTAGTAGTAAATCGAAGTATTGCCAATTGTTTAACTTTTAAAAATATAAGGAATATAACTGATGCAGTCTACCAAAAAAATCAATTTGCAGGAACGCAAGGTTCTTTATTTCAAGCCTCTCCAACAGCACTTGAAAAAGATTTAGCACTAAGAGCTTTAAGAGGAGAATACTATTATCCTGCAACACACGCTTTATGGTTTTATGCACCAGCCAAAAATACTTCCTGTACAAAAACATGGTATGACCAACAATTAGCAGGGAGTTACAAAAATCATTGTTTCTACAGACCTGACCCAGGAGAATGCCAAGAATTATATTAAACCAGAAATGGTTTTTTATTTTTGCAAACAAAAAAATACTTCCTAAGAAGCATTTTTATGGAATTAACAATTGTTGCCCTATAGACAAATTACTTGTTGCTAAATTATTTAAACTTTGTAAAGCACTAACCGTTGTATTATTATCTCTAGCTATGCTATATAAAGTATCGCCTTTTTTTACTGTATAAGTTTTATAATTTGATGTTGAATTTGGCACTATAAGACGTTGACCAATACTTAATAAATTACTTGATAAATTATTTAAACGTTTTAATTCATCAACGGTAGTATTGTATTGACTTGCTATTTTATATAAACTATCTCCACTTTTCACAATATAATAATTAGTATCTGTCGGGCTTGTGCTACCACTAATTTTTAATACTTGACCAATGGATAGATTATTAGAAGTAAGATTGTTTAATTTTTTCAACTCATCCACGCTAAGATTAAATTCACGTGCAATCCCATACAAAGTATCTCCAGATTTTACAACATATGTATCACCTGTAAATTCATTAGACCCTGTATTTTCTTTCAATTGCAAAACTTGACCAATAGACAATGAGTTAGAAGTCAAATTATTGATACGTTTTAGCTCATCAACAGACAACCCATTATTCTTAGCAATACTCCATAATGTATCTCCAGATACTTTTTTTATGTAACATTTTTAAATGTAAATAGAATATCTATCGTTTTGTCTTGATAAATATAAATCTTTTCTACCAAATTGATTATTAATTCTCTAGTTAAATTTTCTAAGGATAAAAATTCATTTATATAGTTTTCTATTTTTTTACTATCTTGTCTTTGATCATTTTTTTGTTCATTTTTAAGATGATCAATATTTGATTTATTCTTTTCCATTTCTTGTTTTAGATTTTCACTTATTCTTATGTATTGTTCTTCTTCAATAATTCCTTTCAACATATTTATATAATTTTTATCTAAAGTTTCAGTTATTTTGTTATTTGCTATTTCTAAAGTTTCAATTTGTTTTTTTATTTTTATTGTATTGTCTTCAAACTCGATATCACCAATAGAATCTTTTATTTTATTCTTATCTAAATATTTCTTACATACATCTTTAATGTTATCTAAAATAACACTTTCTAATACTTCGTAATTATTTGTATGAGTTGTACAAACATGATATTTTGAGTATGTCCTATAATAATCACAACTCGTATAACTCCTACCAGTTTTATTTTGATATCTAATAGTTATACGATGTTTGCAATCTCCACAATATAAGAGTCCATCTAATAAATAAAATCTTTTCTTTTCTGGTCTTTTAACATTTTTAGGTAAAAGTGTTTGAACATAATGAAAAGTATCTCTATCTATAATTGCTTCATGGGTGTTTTCAACGATAATATAATCTTTTGGATTATTCTTAACTGTCTTTTTAAGTTTATAATTAATCTTTTTAGTTTTACCTTGTACCGAATCTCCAACATATATCCTATTTGTAAGAATTGTTTTAATAGTTGTATCAACCCATACTCCATACTCTTGTGATATACACTTTGTATTCCATACATAATTATAATAAGACGCTGGTGTTTTAATTTTTCTTTTGGTAAGTTCTTGTGCTACAAAGTGATATGTATTACCTTTAAGCGCTAAATCAAAAATTAGTCTAACAGTTTTTGCTTGTTCTTCATTGATAACTAAATGATTTTTATTATTAGGATTTTTCATATATCCAAAAGGACATCTTCCCGATACATAAAGTCCATCTTTCATTCTTGAATGGAGACTTGTCTTCACTTTCTTAGAAATATCTTTAGCATACATATCATTCATTATAGCTTTAAAAGGCGCTATATCATTATTAGTAGTATCTATGAAGGTATCAATACCATCATTAATTGCAATATACCTTATATTTTTATTTGGAAAGTACTTTTCAATTAGCTCACCAGTTCCAATATAATCTCTGCCTAGTCTTGACATATCTTTTGTAATAATCATATTAATTTTACCAATTTCAACATCTCTAATCATTCTTTTAAATGCTGGTCTTTCAAAATTAGTTCCAGTAAACCCATCATCTACATATTCATCTACTATTTTATAATTATTTTCATTAACATATTGATTTAATAAACTTCTTTGACTAACAATACTATCTGATTCAATATTTCCATCCTCTCTTGACAATCTTATATAGATTCCTACTCTAAAACTACTATTTCCTATCATTAATTACTACTCCCTTCATTTTGGGAATAATGCTTGGATGGAAACTCCTTTTTTAATAGGTTGCAAGTCGTATTTACTCTTCTTTCTAGTTCAATTTTTAATACATTAGTTATTGTTTCATTTAAAGATTTTCCATTTTCTTTAAAATTCAAATTAACTTTGTATTTAACCATAGAGTTTAATACCTCCAATAAATTCTATGGTTTTAAATTTGTTTTAGTAATATTATTTAGTTGCATACAACAAACTCAACAATATGACTTATTACCATAAACCTCCATTAATTTTAAAATTATTATAATATCGTAAATAATTGTATAAAAAAAACATCCATATAGTGATAATCACTAATTTATTATGGATGCTTTAATTTTTTTATATTTACCATTTCCTAAAAATTCAACATATCCTTCCTCTCTTAAAAATTGCAATTGTTGTCTTATTTTATCACGGATGTGATTATTTTCAGGATGATTTTTTTGCAACTCATCTTCATATACATAAATATCTTCAAGTGAAAATTCATTTTTAGATATTTTTTTGATGATATTTTTTATGTCATTCTTCCACCCATTACTTTTTTGAATAAAAATTATTCTCTCAGATATTATTTTATATAAATCTTCGCTAGATAACTGATCAATAAGAATTTTCCCACTTAATCTATATAAATATGTTTTTAACATTCCAAATTGCTCACGTGATAATTTTATATCGTTATCTTCTTCATATTTTTTAACTGCTTTAATAATATTTTTAAAAACATCCTTATTATTAGCAAAAACACAAGACAATAAAGGAAATATCTTACCATTGATATCATTGTTACAAATATATTTAGTCAGCTCATAGGGATCATCTAATTCTTCATCATAAGTAAATCTTGCATACCACCACAATCTAGATAATCCATTTAGAAAAGGTGCCTTCGTACTATTCCAAAAGAAATAATTATTTAAAATATGACTATTTAAATCATCTTTATTTTTAGGTACTGACCATCTTTTTTGCATGTAATCCCAAAATATTGTATGAGCCATACCAGCCCATAGTCTTTCATCGCTTGCTTGAGAATCTGTCAAAAATTTTAAATTTTCATACATTATAACCATATTGTCGTAATCATCTTTTACGCCATTTTCAGTTTTTAATGAAAAATCGTTAACTTCAGCTATATTAAATGGTAAAAATAAATTATGTTTAATATATTTCTTATCTATCCATGTACTATCTTTCTCATAATAAAATTTTGAATTAATACGCAAATCACTTTTTTTAAGCAAATCTACTGAATTTTCTTTTAAATAAAATATTTGCATCATTTACCACCACTTTCATCAATATGATCTCTTATCCACTCTAATCCTGATGACAAAGGGAATTCTAATAACTTTTGAGCAATATCTATAGATCCTGCACGTTCAACTAAACTTGGTAAAAATTTTGCATCATAAATTTTTTCTATCTTCTTTTTAAATACTCTAAACCATTTGGAAGTTTCATAGGAATAGAAATTATTATCCTCTTTACACTCACTTGTAACCATATCTAAAACATAAACAATAGTAGGAATAATAATCATAGAATTAGCTACATCTAAAAAATGTTTTGCATATTTATTATAAATTATGTAATCTTCTTTATTCAAAATAATATATATTATATCTCCACTAAAATCTATTTTCATCCCTTCATCCTCGTCATCCTTCATTCTAACTTTTATAACAGATGAAAGTTTAGTGAATTCATGGATATCTTTTTCTATAAATACGTTTTCTTTTGAACCAATAGCAAGTATACTTCCTTTTTGCAAATTGAACTTTGTATCTCCGTAGTCTTTATTAAAATTTTCACAATGATAATCCACTATATCTTCCAAAAGAATGATATATGACGAAAGCTCAATTCTATTATTAACATCTTTATTATTTAAAACTATTTCATTATTTCCATAATTTAAATTATAAATTTCTCTAAATTTAGTAGAAGAACAATATATTTTTACTATAGCTTGAGCTTTACCAGTATTTATTAATTTTTTTAAATCACAATCATCTATATTAAATATATAATTAATTATTGAGTTTTTTTTCTTTTTCAATAAAGTTTTTGTTGTTTCAGAAGTGTAACTGACATTTATAAAATCATCAGTATTATTATCCAATACAGGATAAGCAAATAACTTATTTTGGTTCATTGCCATATAAAGCGACCTCCATAGTCCAATTTTCATCACTATCAAGCTCATAGGAAATTGTATAAATTTCATTAGCTTTTACATTTTTAATAATTATATAATTATCACTATATTCATAATCAATAGCATTTGTATTATCATTATTTTTTATCACTAGAACACTAGTTAAATCAGCTTTTTCTTTATATCCTTCACCACTTATATTCAAATCTATTTTTATTATATCTTCGTCTTCATTTGAAGATAATATTATATTTCTATTTATCATTCTTATCTTATTTGGAATAATTCTTCTCTTAATTTGTGAATACTTTTCCTTTTGACGAGGATTTGGATTTGGATCAGGTGATGGAGTAGGATTTGGTTTTGGTTTTTTATTTTTTATAATATTGCCTTCTGGATCTAACTCGATATCATCCTCACCATCATCAGATTTTTTAGTTGGATTTTTCTTTTGTATCAGTGGAGTGTCTTGAATTTCTATCTTTGATACATTATCATTAGCTAAAGTTTCTAAATTTTCATCATTATACGAATCAAAAATATATTCATCTGGTAAAAGTTCCCCAATTCCCTCAGCATCCATTTCTTCTTTTATTTCTGTTGTCAAATATTCTCTTATCGATTTCTTTACAAAATTTGTTAATTGGTCAATTTTATTTTGTGCGTCTTCTGGATTTGAGCTTCTCTTGGCTGACCATTTGTTATGTGTGGCATTTTCTAATTTTCTAAAATAATCATTAATCTCCATCCCAGTCATTTCCAGAATACCATGGTAACATCCCAATTTCGGTAAATATTTAATATCTAAAATTTTCATCCCTGTTGATCTTATAGCAGCAACAGTATTAAGAGAAGAAAAGTTTTCTTTGCTATCATCTACTCTCAATTTTAAAATCAAATCATTTTCGCTAAAGAATGTATAGGGTATTTCTATAACATCATTCTTGTAATTATTTAATATTTCATAATAATATGCAGTTGCATTATTTAAGTATTTAGAGATAGATTCATTTTTAATATATTCTTCTACATTAGAAAAGTTTAAAATATATTCATCATGACATATGCTTATTTTTAATTCATTTTTAAACAGTGCTAAAAAGAAATTATCTATGATTGACGCAATTATTTGTTTTTTCCATTCTTCAGTTTCTTCCTTAAAGCCAATTATATAAATATCAGTTCCATATTCTGTTCGTGGATAATTCTTTTCTAAATTTAATAGTTTTGGTATTCTAAATAATTCACCATCATTCTCATAATATCCTTCTCCAATGGCTCTATTACCATCTTTTAAATCGAATCCCGATAATCTTGATATTCCACAATAGGCCTTTAATTCATCCTTTGCATATGTACTGTAAAAAACTGTATATAAAGACGAACACACAAATGATGCGAATTTCCCCTTGCCCTTGCTACCTCCAGAACCTTCTGGTTTATCTGAAACACCTGCATTCTTTGTTAAATTACACCATGGAGATGATTTTGTTTTATTGGATCCTAATAAACCAGTAGTATTATAGTCTGCGATACGTAAACATCTAATATTATCTTTTTTTAATACCCCTAGTCCGTTTTCATAAAACTTTGGTACTTCTTTATCATGTTCATAAAAAGAATTATTAAAATCATATTCATTTTTAAAAACCTCAACAAAATCTTCATATCCAGGGATGTCAGTATTCTTAATCCAAAATTCATCAAACGTTACCTTTATTGTTTTACTACTACTATCATTATATTCTGTTATAAATTTCGTATCTAAAGAATTTTGACAAATCTCTTTCGCTAAAGAAATAATAGGATTATCTTTAAATTCTTCACCTATATTATTAAAACCTTGTATACTTATTCCAGACGCACTGGGGAAATTCCATTTTCCATCTTCTTGCATATTAATTACCTCTCAAACTAAATTTATTATCCTTTTTTTCAAATTTTATTTTTGTTGATTTTAATTCACTTTCAATTGCACTAAATATCATTTTTACTTGTTGATTAGTATACTTATAATTGTTTGTATTTGCACAGTTACCTAAAAGTCTTAATGTTTGCAAAATCGTGTTTGTTCGATTTTCAGCTATTTTCAAAAACCTTTCTTCTTTTTTTTTATCATTATCCATAAAAGCACCTCGCTTACTACATATTATACATATATAAGAAAACATGTCAACTATATTTTCAAAATGTAGTATTGTTTTTTGATATATAGTACAAAAAAAGATAATCATTATGTATTATTTTGATTATCTTCTATTTTGTAATTTGTTATTAATAGATGTTCTACGCCTTTTGCATTTCTATTCATAAAACTAACTAAATACTTTTTTTCAAATATTTCAATATTAAATCCTTTATCTTTATATAAATTTAAAATAAAGTCTGTATTTTTTATAATTAACATAAATTTTGCTTTTGTTTTAGAAAGATAATTAGCTAGTCTAATTTGATCATCTTTATTAAATTTATTTTTAGAATAGGTAGAAAATTCTGTATCATACGGTGGGTCTAAAAAAACAAAGTCGTCTTCTTTAAGTTTTACTTTATCACAAAAATCTTCAAAGTCCATATTATAAATCTCTGTCTTTTCCATATACTTTCTTAATGTACTTGATTCAATATATTCAATTTTTTTTAAAAAATCTTTTCTATTATAGCTGATTCCTCCATATGGCACATTAAATTTACCTTGCGAATTGTATCTAAACATAGATGAGTAACAATATTCTCTAATAAAATAAAATATGGCAGTAGCAAATTTACTTGATAAATTTAATTCTTCCTTATAATTATATAAATATCTAAAATGAACATAAAAGGCGCTTTTTAATGAACACTCAATATTTTGTAATATATCTGTTTCATTCATGGTACCTTTTTTGCATTCAATAATATACATTCTTTTTATTTTGTCATACAATTTTTTTTGAATTTCATGAATAAAATTTTCAATATTTATATTAAAATTATTTGTTAAAACACCATTAAATTCTTTTGAATGCTTTATTACAAACTCACATATTATATTAGTATATTCTATTTTAATTTGTTTAGCATCACCATTCAAAGAATCATTGCAATAGTTTTTATATAAATTTAATAATTCTTCAGAATTATTTTCAACCACTTTTTTTAACAAAGTCCAATTATGATATAAATCGGTAACCTTCTTAAAAAATTCTTCATCACCATCTTTGATACACTCATATAAATGTATAAGTTCTTCACATCTATCATTTATTATTGCTTCTTTAAAACTTACATTAAAATATACTGCTCCACCACCAACAAAAGGTTCAATATATCTATTATATTTTTGTGGTAAATTTGATAAAATATATGAAAGCTCTTTTTCTTTTCCACCTGCCCATTTTATAAATGTTTTCATATCAAATCTACCTCGATTCTCTATTTAGATTTTATCATAAAAAAAGACTATATAAAATACTTTATGTAATTAATTACTTTGATTTTTTAAAATGTAAATTTTTGTATTTTTAAATTATTCCACTTTTAATAAACAAGTAATATAATTAATTTCTAAATCCTTATCGAAAGTTAATATTACTTTAGGAGTAGGATTTTTTTCTTATAATGAATTAAATTCTTTTTCAAGTCCCTAATAATTTCGAACGAATAGAGATACTTAATAGTATATTAAGCCATATCTATTATCTACAACAAAGTCAACTTTTACTTATACTCATTATTCCCCATAAATATTGTATCTCCACTTTTCACAATATATGTTCCTTCTTTAATCACAGGTTTATAAGGAACTCCTATGTATTGTGCTAAAGATTTAACCACTGCTTCTGCTAAATCTTGCCAATTATTTTTTAGTTGACTTACGTCATCCCCTGTACTATCAGCAAAACCATATTCTACAATAATGGATTCATTATTTGGCGTTTCTCTTAAAATATAATAATAATCTAAATCTGGATTGCTTGGTAAACGTCTTTGATAATATTTACGAACATTTTGTCCAGCTTTACTTAAATTATCACTTATGATACTTGATAAACGATCACTATTACGTAAGGAATAAATGACTTCCGCACCATCCCCACCTCCTGCATTTATGTGATTAGAAACAACTATTACATCACTACTAGGCCCATAAAAACTCTGTACTCTTTCAGGTCTAATATCTGGTCCAAGTGTTTCATCACCAGTTCTAGACATACGATTGTCTATTCCCAAATCATTTAACCGTTTATTCATATATTGACTTATTTTTAAAGTATAATCTTTCTCTGTAATTCCATTCGCTATTGTGCCGGGGTCATTCCCTCCATGGCTGGCACCTGTTATACCCAAAAACTATATTTCTTTTATTTTTTATAGGTTATATTTTATAAATCAAGATTCCACTCAATCTTAATTTCTCTTGTCTTGGTATCTTTATCTAATGCACCAACATATATTTTTTCTATAAACTCATCCACAATTATTCTAGTTAGTTTATCAATTTTCTTATATTTTTTTAGTATGCTTTCTATATCTTTTGAATTTTCTTTTCTAGTTTCAGTTTCATTAAGTTGTTTTTCTATATCTTCAAGTCTTGTTTGATAAGATTCAACATCTTTTGTATATTCTTCTCGAAGCATTGAAAAGTCTTCTTCTGATATAATACCTTTCATCTTATCCATATAAAGATTTTTAAAGTACAGCTTGCATTCATTTAACTTCTTTTCAAGATTAGCTTTCTCTTTATTTAAATTAGTAATTAATGTATCTTGTCTATTTTGTCTTTCTAATGTTTCATTAAATTCTTCTTTTAGTAATTTTTGATTACATTTTTTTAATAAACCATTTATAGCATCAAGGACATATTGTTCTATAATATCATATCTTATTGATTTATTATTATCACAAGTATGATATTTTTTATTGCCTTTGCATTGTAGATATGCTCTTTTTTCCATAACTCCACCAGCACATTTAATATTACATTGATTTTTCATAAATATTCTTCCACATTCAGCACAATAAACTTTACTACTTAAAATGTGTACTTTTCCATCTTTTGCTGGTCTATGATGATTTTTTAATCTTCTCTGAACTAAATACCATGTTTCACTATCAATAATAGGTTCATGGGCATTTTCAGTAACACTCCATTCTGATTTAGGAACACTTTTAGATTTATGATTTTTATAACTAATGTTTGTTCTTTTTCCTTGCACTAAATTACCCATATAGGTTTCGTTTCGTAACATTGTTGCGATTGTGTCTGGTGTCCATATTCCAGTAGTATCATAATCAAAGTTGCAACATACGAAATTACTTCCAATAGATTTTTTATAAAGAGATGGGCATAATATTTTTCTTTCATTTAAACTTGCACATATTTTATGATAGCCAAATCCATTTTTATATTTTTCAAATATCTCTCTAACAATAGGTGCAACATTTTCATCAATAATAAGTTTATGTTTATTATTAGGATCTTTCATATATCCATAAGGAGCAAAACTCCCCATAAATAAACCATCTTCTCTTTTATTTTTGAGTGACTTTTTAACATTGTTAGATAAATCTTCTAGATACCATTCATTAACAAGTCCATTGATTTGTCTAGATTTTTTATTTGCTTCATTATTAGTATCAGCATTATCAACTATACTTACAAATCTAACTCCCCATTCAATAAACTTATTATGTAAATATCTTTCTATTACTTCCATATCTCTTGAAAATCTACTTTGCGTTTTACATAGTACAATATTTATTTTTCCATTTTCACAATCATTAATTAACCTATTGAAATCTGGTCTTTCAACCCCTGCTCCAGAATAATCATCATCTGAATAAATATCTACAACTTCCCAATCTTGATCCAACGCATATTTTAAAAGCATACTTTTTTGATTAGCGATTGACTCACTATCATCATTCTTATTTTTTTTGAATCTATCTTCATCAGATAGTCTGCAATATACACCTACCTTTTCCATCTACTACAACACCTCAATTCTGATTGGTTGTAGCAAATATAAATCTACAAAGATATTATATATCATATTAAGAATTATTTAAAGCCACACTATCTTCTTCACTTGCTAATATAACTCGTAGTAATTTTTTTGCTATAATATCTTCTAAATCTTTTTCTTCAATAATTACATTATTTTTATTTACATATATTACATTATAATTTACCTCCATTTTATCCATACCCCCTTTTTTATTCTCTATAAAGAATATCCTCCTAATTTAATCATATATCAATCCTCCTTATACTTACTTAATAATTCTTCCATATATGCTTGTTCTTCAGGACTAGCTTCTTCTGATTTACAAACTTCTGGATGTTCCATCCAATATGGAATTATACTAGTTAAATTCTTATTATTATTTCTTGTATATTCTTTTCTTTTATATTGGTAATTTTTTACTATGTTTTTATCCTCATTTTTTTCTAATACTTTAGAATTTTCATTACTTACGATTGTCTCGTTTAAATAAATTCTTCTTTGACTATTAATAAATTTAACATCTATATACTTCTTTCTTTTTAAATTATTAATAGAATTTGATATTGTTTTTTCTTTAACACTTAACTGATTAGCAAAGTAACTATTACTAGCGTAGCAATACTCCTTATTATTTGATAATGAGTTAATCATACCATAAACTAACTTATCTGTTTGGGAACAAGTTTGGTCATTTAATATTATTCTTGGTACAGCTATAAAATACCTTATAAAAGCCATAAATCCCACTTTCAAAATATAGCTTCTAAGTATTGGTTAAGCCACTTTTGGGCGCAATATCCCTAGGAGAATGTTTTATATCTATCCCCCAAAGATATTGTTTTGATTCATTCTATATCTTATATAGAATAGGTACTAACATAAGCCTTTAATCTTACTGTACCTCTTATAACTAACGTTCTATAAACTTTTTTAGTTAAGTGTTATTGTATACATTCCTGTATCATATTCTTGAAATACTAGATATTTCAATTTCTCTAATACTTCAAGATTTTTTCTTAAACCCTCATTTTTAATTTTGATGGTTTGTTGTATTTCTCCTATATTTATATCTGTGATAATTCTTTCATTACCTTTAGCATATATATAAGAGTAAATATATTTTGCTTCCTTTGGAATATTTTTATCTTTCCAAATTATTGTTGGTATTTGAAACTTTGTAATCTTCATTCATATCTTTTCCTCCTCTCTTTTTCGATGAGTTTTACATCAATTTCAAACTGAGTATATCATTTAATATTGAGTTTGTCAACATAGTAATTACAAATTTGTTGACTTTTTCATCACTTTATGATATATTTATATCAGTTGAAACGAAGAAAGGTGGTTACTTTAATGAAAAAGAATACTACTGAATTAGGAAAAACTATAAGTGAAGCAAGAGAAAAATTAGGAATATCACAAAGAGAACTTGCTCGTAAATCAAATATGGATTGTGCCGAAGTTTCTCGTATTGAAGCTGGTAAAAGATTAAAACCTAATGTTTTATATTTAAAAGGAATTGCTGAAACATTAAATTTAAGTATGGTTGATTTAATGAAACTTGCTGGATATAATGATATAGAAATAAATTGGGGGCAAGATTTCTCTGATAGAAGATCTACTGCTGACTATCAAAAACAAATAAAAAGTTATGAACAATTTTATTTTGACATTTTAGAAGAATTAGAAACAAGAAGAAAAACTGATTTTACAATTAAAGGTGGTATTGCTGATTTAATTGATAAATTAGAACTTGCTAAAATAGAAAATAAGGAAATATCAAATGATGAAATATTAGATAGACTAAAAGAATTAATTCCTATGATTAGACCTAATTTGGAAAAATTCGATAAATCAAAATATCCATCTTTTGATTCTGGTGTATTTCCTAAAATGGAAATAAAATCTGATGTAAAGTATCCTACTATACCAAAAGAATTAATTGATAAGAAAGATTAAAATTACTTTTGCTATGCAAAAGAAAAAAATAACCTTTTTGATTTATTCGTTAGACTTTAGCATTAAGGTTATTTTCATATAAAGAATACGTGGCACGTTTTGTCAGCTATGCTGATGAAAGTGGCGATAGTATTCTTTCTTTTTATTTAAACTTGATTTAAATAAAAAGGCAACAATATTACTTACGATATAGTTTGTAATATGTTGCTCATTGGGGTATCAAAAGGGGTATAATCCCTTTGCCCACTGATATTGGCTCAGCCAATATCGTAGTGGGTTACTATAATGGAATTATAGTTAAAAACAGAAATCCATTAGTTACGATATTTCCTTTGGATTTCTGAAAATTTTTACTCATATATTTGTTTTATTTTATTTTCTAATAATTCGGCTAATTTCTTATGGCTTTCTTTAGTTAAGTGTACACCATCTATGCCAGTTTTTAAATCTTTATTTTCTAAAAAATAACAATCATATTTTTCAGCTATGCTCTTATAAATATTATTTAAGTCTTTTGATTTCTGTGTAGCTCCTAAATATTTATCATTTTCTTTGCAATAAATGGTATTTTCATTAACAATTGGTGGAGCAATTAATAATAATTTTGGATAGCTATTTTTTATTTGTGATTTCCTATTTAATATTGTTTTAACAAAGTATTGTTCCAATAAAGTACCAATTTCTTGTGCTGTTTTATTATAAGCACTTTTTAATTCATTAGTTCCTAGCATTATTATGACTAAGTCAATAGGATCATGTGTATCCAAACAAGGAATTAAATATTCATAACCATTTTTTCCTTCTTTTCCTGGTCGAGTGTCATTTGAAATTAAAGTTCTACTATTTAAGCCTTCCTCTATTATTTCAAAACCATTACCTAATAATTCTGATAGTATTTTTGTCCATCTTTCATTATTTCCATATCTTTTATGATCAGTACCAGAGATATAGCCCCAAGTATTAGAATCTCCATAACATAAAATTCTTGTTTGTCTATTAACATCATTGATAATTTTCATAACTTCAGGTAATTCCTTTATTCCTGATGATCTTCCTAAATGACCTATATTTGGAATAAAAACTTTAGTAGCATTAAATCTTTCGGCATAGTATTCAAGTTCACTTTGTGGATTCATATGATCATTATTACTATATATTGCAAATCTTTTTTTACATAATTTAATAAAAGAATCGATTTGCTTATCATTAGGTTTAAAGTCTTCAACTATTTTTTGCAAATCATCTCTACCACTATGATCATTTAAAAATCCAGCACAACTTATATATAATTTTATTTCTATGTTTTTATCTGAAATATATTTAGGAATAAAATGTGTTCCAAGACTATGAGCAACTATTATGGAATTTTCATTCAATTGACCATTTTCAAAATATTTATCCATTATATTACTCCATTTTTGATAGGTTGCCTCTTGTCTAATCGGAAAATCAGGAAATATTACATTAAAACCATTCTTTTTTGCTTCATTTTCCAAAAATGGGCCAAATGATTCCTTTGTGTCTGCATTATAACTATGAATTATAAATAAATTATTCATACAAAGGTCTCCTCTCATTTTCTTATTTTTTTCGTATCAATATCTTCATTTTCTTTAAGATTGAATATTCTCGAAAGTTCTTCTAAATGCCTTTCTCCTTTTTCAATCATACTTTTTAAAAATGGGGTTTGTTCATAAGTATATCTTTTAATTCTTAAAGCCATTTTTGATATTGTATATCTTAATCTCATTAATTGAAACAACTCATCAAAATTATCATATATTGGAGTTTCACTAAAATATCCCTTTAAAAATGGTGTAATTCGTTTTGGATCAAAGAATGTAGACCAACAAGCTATTTCTTGAATAGGATTCCCTGCAACACATTCATCCCAATCTATAACACCAGTTATAGTATTACCATCAGTAAGTAAATTCCAATCAGCAAAATCATTATGAATTAGAACTGACATATCTAAATTAAGTAATTCATTATCATCAAATAATGTTTTCATTTTATCTGCTACTTCTTTTGTTAAAATATTATACTTAACTAATCTTTCAAGGTTCTCCTCTAATCCTGCATTTATAGAATCTTTTAGTGATTTATGTTTCCCTACAAGCTTACCATTTTTAGCTTGTTCATTGTCAAAAGGGCCAAATCCAGTAACTTTTATTTTGTGTAACAATGCCATAGTTTTTCCCATTTCAATAACAAGTTGTTCTTCTTTTTCAGGAGTTTTCTTTAAATAAAATTGAACAGTATCTCCATTTAACTTTTCTATAACTTGATAAGAAATATCATCTTCACTACCTAATTCATGAATACAATAGGTTTTATAAGCAGGGATCCCATTTTCTAAAGCTATATTTGAAGCTAAACTTTCAGCATAAAAATACCCATTTCTAACACCTTTTGGGTGGCACCTTATTATTACTTCTTTTCCGCTTTCTAAGATACCAACTCTTATTGAATTGACATTTCCTAAACTTGTTTGAGCATTTTCATCGAATTGTTTGATATAAGCTAATTTATCATCTTTTAGTTCTAAATTGATTTTATCTAACAATTCTTCATTAGTTATAGCTGAATGTCTATCTTTCCATATCATCGCTGCTTCTTCTGCACTTATTTTTCTATCAGTTTGCCAATAAAAGCAATCCGATCTATCGCTAATTCTTTGATTTATTTCATTTAAATTCATAGTTCTTAAATCTCCTTTCTTTTTGAACTTCTTTTGTTGATTCAATTATACTACAAATTCCATTTCTTTACTACAAACTCAGCTCATAATCATCTTTTTCTTTATCATCGTAAGTCTTTTTACTTGTTTTCAAATAACTAGGTATATCAGCATAATCAAACAATTCATTCTCTTTAATAGTTCCTTTAGAAATATCATAAACATCATCAGAATTAAAATCTTGATTATCATAATACTCTTTTATTTCGTTTGTAGTAGCTTCTTTTGTAGGTTCATTACCAATTTGTAGTAGTTTTCTAAAAAACCTCTTTATAACCTTTAAAATAGTATCTAGATACGATTTTAATTTGTTGTTTTCTTGTAAAAGATTACTATTCCTAGTTTTTAATGATTTGATTTCACGTTTGTATTTTTGATTATCTTTTTCTAGTGAATTATAACTTGTAACATAACTATCTACTTCATTAAATATCTCATTTATTTTTGGTTGTAATTCCATAATCTTTTTAGACTCTTTAATAACTTTATTCATAGTATCAAGAGTATCCTTTTCTACAACTATATGTTTCTTATCAAAAGGAATAGTTTTAGTAGTTTTCATCTGACTCTCAAACTCATTCATAACTTTATCAAGTCTATCATTTCTAGTATTTAAATTTTGTTCTAGTTTTCTATTTATCTTTTTATAATCTTTGATTTTAATATGTTTTCTATCACTACCTTTGATTCCTCTTTCTAAATCGTAACCTTTATCAGTTAATCGTTTATGATATTTATCTTGTAGTTCAGACAAATGTATCTTATCTCTAATGTATTGTTTTTTAGAAATAGTGTATCGTTCTGTATTAGTTCTTTTATCTAACTTTTTAACAAGAGGTACAACTACGCAATGAATATGTGGTGTCTTTTCATCTAAATGAATAACACTATGAAGAACTTGTTCTTTGGTATAACCTAAATCTTCATAAACAAACTCCATACAAGTATTAGCCCAATCAAGTATATCTTCTCTTGTCATATCTTTAAAAAATTCATTTGTTGCAGTAAATAATAACTCATCAGCAACAACATTTTTAGATTTATCTAACATTTGGTTAAAAGTTCTTTTTCTGTCATCTCGTTCTGTTTTCATTCTTTCTTTATGTTCTTTCTCATACTCTTTTACAAGCATTTTAAAACCTTTAACATATTTTTCTGCTAAAGGCACTAGTTCTATATTATCTTTGCTTAATTCTACCTTAATATCCGGATTAGAATTATAAGCTTTCTTTTCTCTTTTATTATGTGATCCAATTTGTGCTAAATCATTTAAAGTATAAATTGGTTCACTTCTAAATATTGCATAATTTAAATTCATATATCAATCCTCTCTTTCTTTTTTTAGGCAAAATAAAAATACTTCTGTTAAAAAGTATCTTATTTTAATTATCCTTACTCTTCCTTTGTGCTTTCCTCTGGTTCTTGCAATCCAGTCAATTGATAATATCTTTTAGTTGCTTCTTCACTATTTGCTAATGTTGCCATTGCTAAAGCATAGTTCGCATTCGTTTTTGAATCCATAGGTATTTTTGATTCAATAATTTTTCTCAATAATAAAGTTAATGGTTCTCCTATAGCTTGTTTATAATTAAATCCTATTAATTGCATTATAGTTAATGTTTCAACAGATAAAACTTTTTTTAATTGATCGAATTGTTCTTTATCCTTTTCAGGAATAAACTCTGCTATTATAGGTAATAAATTATCTGTAATATATTTAATATCTCCTTCAGTTATTTTCTGAGATACTAATTCTTGTTCATATGCTTGAGCAATTCTTTGAATTTCTGCTTTATCAGTTAATAAATCATATATAATTTCTTCAAGTTCACTAATTGTTTCTTTATACTCTTTTTTTGTTTTAGCTGTTTTAATCTTATCACTAATTATACTAGCACCATTTCTAGCAGTTGCTTCAACTAAATTTGCAGCCAATTGTGTCATAATTTGATTATCCATATCAATAATTCCTCCCAGTTTTAAATTTAATTTTCTATAAATTTCTTTAACTCATCAGAACAATAAATATTTATATACTCTAATCTTTCTTCTTCACTTAAATTATGACTATTGCTTTTAAACATATCTTTTAATTTTTTATAATCTCCATTAATACTTTCATGACTAGCAATAATCATATCTATTTTAGATACATTTGTTAAATCAAGATATATGCCATTTATTTTGGCAAGTGATTCTATAAATACTCTTTGACTTCTGCCATTGCCTTCTCTAAAAGGGTGCAAAGCATTAATATCTGCAAATAATTCTACTAACTTTTCTAGTGTTGTTTCATTGTCATAATCTACAAAGTACTTTTCTTTTTTTAATTTACTAAATACATCTGTGCCAAATGATTCTATATGCTCTGTTAAACAAAATAAGTCTTGCTTAGCAATATTACAATTTCTTATATCTCCAGCCCATCTATAAACATCTTGAAACAAATATTTATGAATATCTTTTAAGTATTTAAAGTCGAAGTTACCTTTTAAAGGGCTATCATTAAATGCTGAAACTCTAAGAGAAACCAATTCTCTTTCAGCATTAAATAAATCTTCATCATTGGTAATATTAAGTTTATTTATTAAAACATCAGTTCCTTTATAGCAATAATCTGCTGTTCGCTCATAGGTATATTTATATTTGTTATCCATAAATTCTCCTATATTTCTCTAGAATTTTTTCTCGCTCTTTATCATACGTAGACTTTCCAGTTATACAATTATAAAGTTTTTGTTTTATTTCTTTAGTTAATGGCATGCCTTCTTGAGCCATAGCACCATCAACTTTTCTTATTTTTTCTTGAATTTCTTTTTCAGTTAATTTTTTATTGTTCATTAAAATCACTCGCTTTCTTTAAGAACTTTGATATACTTATTATACCACAAAAGCCCTTATAAATCATTAGTTTCACAGTATTTAATTTCAAATAAAAATACTTTCGTTAAAAAGTATCTTAGTGTAATTATTATTAAATTATATAGATTGTTATTTGCTACAACTCATGTTTATTACATTGGGTTTATCCAAACTCGGGTGGCCAGCATCCAAAACAACTTTTTTAGCCATATTTTTCCCCTCCTCGTTAATAGTTTATGACACAAAAAAGATATGGTTACTTATCACCATATCATTAATTAACTCGCCGCTTTAGACAAATGAATTTCAGTAGTTTTCAACTCTTCACCACGATAATAACTAATTACTACTGTATCTCCAACATTATGTTTATACAATTGATATTTAAGATAAGCAAGACTCTTAATCTCTGCATCACCAAGTTTCGTAATGATATCACCACTCTTTAACCCAGCTTCCTCTGCAGGACTTCCCTTCTCCACACTATCTACATAAACACCATTAGAAACAGGTGCATCCACACGAATAATCAAATCAGACAAATTATACATCGAAACTCCCAAATAAGGTCGTTTTATAGTTTCACCTTTTTCAAAACGTTCTGCATATTCTAAAGCATCCTCAATAGGAATTGCAAACCCCATTCCTTCAATCGAACTTCCAGATAAACCACTACTTCCAAGCTTCATAGAAGTAATACCAATCACCTGTCCATTCGAATTCGAAAGAGGTCCTCCACTATTTCCCGAATTAATAGCTGCATCCGTCTGCATAACACTCATCACCCAATCAGAAACAGAATTTCCAGTCAAACTTACTTCAACCATTCTATCCTTTCCTGACAGAATTCCACGAGTCACAGTCCAAGAATAAGCACTACTATCAATCGGAGCACCAACAGCAAAAACGGTATCTCCAATTCTTGAATCTTTGCTAGAGCCAATTTCAGCAACATGAATCACTTTATCGCTAGAAACGGTTAAAACTGCAATATCTGCATATTTATCCCCGCCAAGAATACTTGCCTCAACAGAACTTCCATTAGTAAACACCACGCGAACACTATCGCCACTTTCAATAACATGATTATTTGTAAGAACATAACCTTTTCCATTTTCATTCTTATAAACAAAACCAGTCCCCGTCGCATAGAGTTTCTCTTTTTTATAAGTTTCAATCGTAACAACAGAATCATAAACTTTTTCAACTGCATCCGCTATCCCATTTTCTGTCACTGTTACATCCTTAATCGTTTTTGTCACATTCTCTGTCACTGTCATAGGATAATACTTAACCAAAGCAAGCATTAAAAGAGCTCCCAAGAAAAAAGCAACTAACAAAATCACACCATTTCTTAACTTCAAATTCATATCATTCTCTTTTTGCATCTCTAATCCATCCTTTCCAACTCTAAATAATTCACTGGGAATCCCATTTTATCCATAATTTTTCCAATGCTAATACTTGATAATTTACTATCAAGTAAATTCAACTCGTATTCAATTTCTTTAATCATTTCCTTAAAATCATCAGGTCGTAATAACTGCTTTAAAATAAGAAGCAAAGCAAACACGTCGTTCTTACCATAAATGTATTCACTATCCAACTTTGGTATTTCTAGCAATTCATGAAATCTTGTATCCTCAATACTTCTTTGAACCCTATGATCAAATAAAACCTCTTCATGCGCACACAAATTTCTAAAATTTGCTAATATAGGCAAATAAGTCACCAAATCATCAGCATCTGTTTTAAAAAGCTCTGCTACTTCCTGTTGATCACGTGACTTTAAAATAATATAAAGTTCACTCACAATTCCAAAAGACAATACTTTCACAGCAATCCATAATGGAATATATCCATAATTATTTCGATAATGGCTTGTCGCTGTATGACTATCTGCATTTGCTCGTATCTGTCGTTTCATCTTATTAAGCAAATCATTTACCTGTCGTTTTCTATCTGGAGCCTGATTAAAATTTTCTGGATTCAAATAATCATTTTCTCGAATACCATAGGATTTAGACAACTGATAAGACAAAATACTCTTCAAATTATTTTCAACAATCAACAAGTTTTTAAACAAGATATTTCTTAACTGACGATCAAAATTGAACATGCCATAAAGTTCACGAAACGATGCTCCTGCTACAAACTTTTTCTCCATTGAGGACTTCATAAACAAAGTTCGATAACCATTTAAAAAGAAATAATTTTCACGAAGCAACACTTCCTTAGCCAAATAATCATCCTCAACAATTAAACCTTTTTCCTTTAAAATAGCAACTTGTTCGTCTAGAGTTTTAAATATCTTATTCATAGTTTCACCTTAAATCATTATAACATACCGACAAAATAGAGTATATATTTTTTGCGTGTTCCTTATGTTATAATAATGTGAAAAGGATGTGAAAATATGCCTTTAATCACAACACACAACATATTTGCAAACGAAGTATTAAAACAAACTGAAAAAAAAATCGCCGATAAAATTAAAGTAAAACAAAACATTTACGAATTATTTGCTCAAGGATTCGATCCATTCTTTTTCTACGAACTATTACCAGGAACAAAAAAAATAGCAAATTATTGTCATACCCATCATACAGATGAATTTTTTTTAAACTTCATAGACTACATAAAAAAAGAAAACGCACAAAAGAATGCCACTATATTAGCAGCACTCTATGGACATCTAACACATTATTGTTTAGATAGTACATGTCATCCATATATTATTTATAAAACCGGAGAATACGACAAAAAGAAACCAAAAACATTAAAATACAATGGAAAGCACACAGAAATGGAATGGCAAATTGATGCTTATTACTACGAACAAACCACTCATCAGGAATTTAGAAAATTTAAAATTCACAAAAACTTAATCACCAAAGAAAAATTTACCAAAGAATTAGTAGAAATAGGGAACAAAACCTATCAAAAAACATTTAAAATCAAAAAAGGAACAACTAAATACCAAATAGGATGCAAAATAATGTATTATGCATACAAATTTCTAATCACTGATACAACAGGTAAAAAGAAAAAATGGTACAAATGGATAGATAAATTCACTCCAAAAAAATATGGGATTTATGAAAACTATAGCGCACACATTACTACTATAAATAAATCCATTTTCAATCTTGAACACAAAATTTGGTACAATCCATGGGACAACAAAATAAAAAGTACAGAATCTTTCTTCGATCTCTACAACAAAGCATTAAAAATTTGCCTAACCCTTTTTACTGCTACTCATCAATATCTAAATGATGAAATAGAAACAGAAGAATACAAAAAAATTTTACAAGACAAAGCTTACACTACCGGTTTCTCTTGGAAAATAAAAAAAGAAATGAAATACTTAGAATTTTAAACGAGCAACAGAACTTGCAATAATAGAAGCAAGTTTTTTTTGATACTCTTTTGTCACCAACAATCCTCGTTCTCTTGCATTTGACAAAAATCCACACTCTATTAAAACACCTGTTGTTTTAAGACGACTATACATATAAGTACTTGTAGGAATCGTTTTTACTTCTCGATTGGTTTTCAATGATCCATTTAAATCACTCTGAATTTGTTCTGCCATTGCTTTATTATATTCGCTCTTATTATTATAAAAAACTTGAGGGCCATAATAAGAACTATCTCCCAAATAATTCAAATGAATGGACAAATAATAATCTGCTCCACTGGTATTAATAATTTGAATCCGATTATCAAAATCACTTTTCTTACGCCAAGAAGATTTTGGCTTCGATAAATCATAGTCTCCATAACGAATCAAAACGACTTCTGCTCCTAGTTTTTTCAACTCTTCTTCCAATGCCAAAGAAATCGAAAGATTAATATCTTTTTCATAAATGGTTTTATACATGGTTCCTGGATCCAACCCACCATGACCACTATCTATAACTACTTTTTTTCCAGCCAAAGGAAGACTCGCAAAAACAATTTTCTCTGACAAAAAAGAAAGCAATACTATAAACACAATTCCAACTTTTACAAAATACATTTTCATAATAAAGTATATGCAACTAAGAAAAAATGATTATCTTAATTGAAAAGAACCCATAGAAATCTTTTCTCCTGTTTCCTTATTAAATGCTATTACCCGATTCATAAATAATTCTTTAATAACAGAAGAAACTCTTATACTAAGAATATCTTTACCCGAAAGAATAACATCAGAAAAATAAGTATTGCCATCTAGATAACCAAATCGATACCACAAAGGCGTTACATCTTCTTCTTTTTGAAAATCTAACCCTACTCCCAATTTAGTAAATTCTATTAATTTTTCCTTCCCTGCTACAAATCCCGTTTTGTATTGAATAAATTCATCACTAACAATTTCTTTTATCAAAAAACCATCTTTCCTCATTTTTTAATTATTCATAATTATAGCATATATAAAAAACAAAAAAAACCTCGCCCAAAGGCAAGGTGAGAAAATATTTTTTAACGTTTACTAAATTGTGGTGCTCTACGTGCTTTCTTAAGTCCTGGTTTCTTACGTTCTTTCACTCTTGGATCTCTAGTAACAAAACCTTGAGTTTTAAGAATTTTACGATAAGAATCTTCTCTTGTTTGATCAGAATTTGCGTCATATGCAAGAAGCGCTCTTGTAATACCCAAACGGATTGCTCCAGTTTGTCCAGAAAAACCTCCACCTTTAACAGTAACGGTAATATCGAATTTATTTTCGTTATTTGTTGCAACTAAAGGTTGTTTTAAATCCATTACAAGTGTAGCATAAGGCATATAATCATTTACATCTACACCATTAACTGTAATTTTTCCTGTTCCGCTAACAAGTGTAACTTGTGCACTAGAACGTTTTCTACGTCCAGTAGCAGACCAACTTTGTTTTGTAGCCATAATACCCTCCTAATCAACTTTCATTTCTGTAGGTTGTTGAGCTGTATGCATGTGTTCACTACCTGCATAAACAAATAATTTCTTAGCCATTTGTCTACCAAGTCTATTATGAGGAAGCATTCCTTTAACAGCACGTTCAACCATTTCTTCTGGATAATGTTCAATCATAGTTTTAGCATTACGTTCACGTAATCCTCCAGTATATCCACTATGATTATAATACATCTTATCGTTTAACTTATTACCAGTTAAGTTTACCTTAGAAGCATTCACTAAAATAACATAATCTCCACAATCAACATGAGGAGTATAAGTCACTTTATGTTTACCT
This sequence comes from uncultured Mycoplasmatota bacterium, assembly GCA_947649365.1. Lineage (GTDB taxonomy): Bacteria > Bacillota_I > Bacilli_A > RF39 > UBA660 > MGBC108787. Next base: position 52,300 of record CANSRH010000009.1, read on the forward strand.
CTTAAAATAGTAGCAGCACGAGTTGCAATACGACCTAAATTTTTACCTTCACAATCGATTACATACCATTTACGTTCAATATTTTCTTTTTTTTGCATGAATGTTTTCATTGCATACTTTCCTTTCATTAGTTTTTCAAACCATCTGCTTTCCCAGGGCATTTGGTCTTTCAAACAAATAAAATGTACCAGTTAAAATTATATGCAACAAACCCCCAAAAGTCAAACAAAAAACACAAATTTAACGTGAATTTACGTACTTTTCCTCCAATTTGTCAAATTCTTCTTTATTGTATCCTAATATTTCAGGAATTCTAACACTTCTAGCAAGCTTTATACAATTGAAGACCATATATAAATCTTCTCTAGAAAGTTTATGAACATTTTCCCAATGTGTATCAATAAGTAAGACAATTTCTCCTAAAATAAAGGTTATTTTCCATTTTGACTTTCGAATAGCACGACATAAATCATTATATAAAGCATTCAATCGAATAGAAAATTCTAAATCTTTATCAAGTAAATAACCATTCCCTAATAATTCTAATTCCTCATTCGTCATAACAAACCTCCTCCAAATATAACCCCTGTGATTTTGCAGTACGTAACTGATAATCAAAATTTTTAACCTTTAACATTTTCTCTAACAAAAGTATATCACAATTTCCTTCGTTATAGTCTAACATAGCTCCAACCAAATTACGAACCATATACCGATAAAAACTCTTACCTACAAAACGAATAGTAATTACATTCTCACTTTCTAAAATATTCACATCATAAATCGTTCCATTAGAATTATCCCGAAAACCAGAAACAAAATTATGAAAATCGTATTGTCCTACAAAAAGACATGCGCATTCTTTTAATTTCTCTATATCTATCGGATTATCATATTGCAAAAAATAATCTTCTTTAAAAGGAGAAAAGTCCCCTCTCCATATTTTATAAACATAGCTTTTCTTTTGAGCAGAAAAACGAGCATGAAAATCATCACTTACTTTTTTACACAATACAACATGAATATATGGATGAACAATCGAATTAATCGCTCGTTTTAAACGTTCTGCTGGAACAATTACATCTAAATCAAAATGCACCCCTTGCCCATAAGCATGCACCCCTACATCTGTTCTACCAGCTCCCTTAACTACAACAGGACTTTTATTAATTAAAGACAAAGCACTTTCTAATTCCCCTTGAATAGTTTTTTTATGACTTTGTCTTTGAAATCCGAAAAACTTGCTCCCATCATATTGAATCTTAATAAAATAACGCATAATTACACTTCCCTATAAATAGCCTTAATTAGCTCTCTCATATCTGTATAAGGAAGTAATTTTTTACCAGTAGCATTCACATACTTAACAAACTCTACAATTTTTGGTGTCCCTAAAAGTTCCAACAATCTTTCCTCATAAAAAGTAGGAGAAACAAACACTTCCAATTCATCTTTTTCATTCTTCACAACAATACGATCTACTAAATCAAACAAAAACTCTAACTTACTATCAAGAAGTACAATAGTCTTTCCATACTTAGAAACCAACTTCTTAAACAATTTTTTAAAATAAGCAAGTTCTTTCTCCATAAAATAAGAATCAAATTTATAGAACACAAACATATCCACATTTTTAATTAACAAAATAGCAAATTCTACCTTAACAATTTCTGATTTAGAAAGAACACTCATTTTTCTATCAAGAACAATTAGAGATAAGGAAACCAACTTCAAACTATCAAAAAGTCTTTTCTCCTCACAAGAAGTTGCTTTTAAAATATAATCCTTCACCAAAATATCTTTATAATAATCCTCTATATGCAAAAAACAAGAGGAATCATTAGAAACTAAGAAAGAATCTATATGCAAATGATTAAAAGCATTTACTTTTCCCTTTTTCACAAAACAATTTACTTCCATAAAGCATCCACCAATTCTTTCTTCGTTACATATATAGAATCCAAAAGCCCATATAACTTCAATTGAATAGACAAATCTACATAAAAAGGCAAACCAATTCCCAAACGTTTCAATAATTTTTCCTCTTGCAAAACTTGCATGGTCTTTCCTTCTATAGCAATCTTTCCTTGATCCAACACCATCATATAATCATAAGCTAAAGCTTCCTCAATAGTTTTAGAAACAGTAACCAAAGTAATATTTTTTTTCTTAATAAAACTAAAAACTTTTTTTCTATTCTTTTCACTTAAATAAGAAAAAACTTCATCAACAAAAAGCAAATCCGGACTGGTAAGAAAAGCTTGACAAAAAAGGACTAGTTTTTTTTCTTCGATGGAAAGGTCATTGGGATTCTTATGCATCAACTTTTTAGGCAAAAAAGTAAAAACAATTTTTTGATCTTCCTCTTCCAGTGTAACCAATTTCAATTCATCTTCCACTGTATTTGTATAAAAGAAATTTTTATCAAACACCACAGCAATTTTTCCTTTACGATTCATTTTACCACGATACTTAATTTGTTTAGCAATTGCTTTTAACAACATGCTCTTTCCGCTGGCATTCGTTCCACATAAAAAGACATTTACTTTTTCATAAAAATCTATAGAATCAATAGAAAGCAAAGTTTCATTATTCGTTTCGATATGCAAATCCTTAATTTCCAATAACTTCTTCATAACCATCACTTAACTTACTATTATAAAAAAGAAATCAAAAAAAGCAATTCTTTTTTAGCAAATAAAAAAAGGAATTACTCCTCCGAACCATTTGGCAACTTAATAATCACTTCATTAGGCAAAGAATATAAATACTTCTCTCTGGCATAACGAGCTACATAATTTTGGTCTTGTAACTTTGTAATTTCCGATTGCAAAGACTCTTCTTCATGCAATAAATCCTTGTATTGATTAGACAATAAAACAATTTCATTTCTATTTTTTAAAATTTGACAAAAATCTTGAAAGACACTTGTAATAATAGTTGCCACAAGTAATAAAATCAAGCATGATAAAAAAGTCAAACGTCTTTTCACTTTTTTAGTAATCATTTTACTCTTCATGACAACACTCCTATCCTATGGGAATTATAGCATTAATGAGTTATCGTTTCAATTTCTTTCCTAAAACTTTACATATTTTTCGAAATCTTTTACAATACCTCCAACCAAACAAAAATCCTCCAGCCAAAAGAAGAAGAAAATACGCATGAATGATTCCATAATTAATTTTGTACATAAGCAAAACATACAACAAAGCAATATCAAAGATATATACAAAAGTAATTCCATATTTAATAAAAAGAGAATGTTTCTTTATCATTTTATAATTTAACAAACTTGAAAAATAAAAGAATATACCAAAAAGAAAAGAAAAAAATAAAGAAAGTAATTGAAGTTTATAATTCATTACTTAAATAGTTTTGTAAAAAAACTTTCCTTATCTTGTTTATTTTCACCATCCAAATAAGTAAAACTATTAATCTTTCCTTTTATTTTTACATTCCCATCATGAGTATCCAACCGTAATATCTCAAGACTACTTCCCTTTAATAAAATAATTCCCATATTACTTTCCATCAAAAATTCTTCATTATCAAAACTAGTAATCTTTTTTATACCAGACAAAAATATTTCTCTACGGTCTGTAATTTTAAGTTCATGTCCACCAATCAAAAGATTGTCCACTTCTCTATCCATAACTAACACGCTCCTAATAAAGAGTATGAATAGAAAAGAAAAAATATGACAGACGCCATATTAGTTTATTTCAATTTTATATGGATTTTCTTGACTTCCATCTCCATCAGAAATATTTACATTAGAGGATAAATATAAAGCAGGAAATACACTATATTGATTTAAATATACCCCAGATTCTCCCACTCCAAATGAAGAAAGACAATAAGCATTCAATCCACTTGGCATTAAAGTCCATAAAGTTGTACTAGGAAGTAACCAATTATTCTTACCGCAATCATTTATACTATAAGAAGTTCCTAAAGTTTCATTTAAACACACTTCTCTGCTTTGAGATTCACCTCCGCTTGTTGCAAAACCATAATCACTTGGATACAACAATGCTATTTTACCTATCCATGTTTTAGGCCTTCCATTTAACGCTTCTCCTCTTTCTCTAGTATAGAATTCGCTTGTTGTAATATTCTTTGATGAACTTGCTCCTAAATTCCACACAATACTAGCTAGCATATCTTGAGAATTGCTTGATAATTCTTTATAAAAATCTATATTTAAAATTTGGGTATTTAAACTACTGTTTATCCAATTATTTGTAGAAGATGAACTACTTCTTCCACTCCAATAATAATCCCCTATACTCTCATTCCTTACTATCTTAACAAGTCTTCCAACATTACCTTCACTATCAGTAATATTATTCATAACCCCAATAATCCGCCATAACTCTCCATTGAATTCTACATAATTATTAGGATTCGCACCAACATATCTCAAATTATTATCAGCAGTTTCGTCATATACTAGTTCTGTACTATTATTAGCTATACTTATCAAATAATCGGAAGCATTATTTGAAGTATTTGTAACAAAAGACAATGTACAAGTTGTTTTACTATTAGATAAATTACTTACAAAAACACCCCATTTTTCATTATCCCATTCTCCTATGGCTTCATTATCACAAACTACACTATCAAAATTATATCCTGCATTCTTTTTGGGTATAGTAGTTGAAGATGCGCCATCTAATAAAACAGCAAATTCTATATCTCCTTTGCTAAAATGTGGCACTTTTCCTCTCAACACATTAAATGTTTTTTCTTCTTTATATAACGCATAACTTCTGTACAAAATTATACTTCCTATAAGAATTAGAATTCCTATTATGGAGCCTACTATTATTTTCCTTTGTTTTCTCATTCCCTCAAACTTTTTTAATTTCATAGATTTTCCCAACTTTCATGTGGAATATCTCCACAGATAATAATTACATTATACTCCGTATTTCTCCACATATCAAGAAATAAATTCGGAAAAATACGACAATTGCAAATAAGAGGTGCAAAAAACATGATTGGAAAAATACTTAAAACTATGCGCAGAGAAAGTAAATTAACTCAAGAACAATTAGCAGAACAAGCCTATTTAGGAAGAACTACATTAAGTGATTATGAACGAATGAAAACAGACATAAATTTTGAAACTATAGAACGTATTGCAAACATTTGCGGATACGAAATATTATTTATCAATAAAAAAGACAAAACAAAAATTTTATCTTCAAACAATATTGAACGTAAAGAAATATAAAATTTCATAAAAAAAATCTAGTTTCCTAGATTTTTTCTTATTCAGCTTCTACTTCAGCTTTATTATATTCATCTAATATAGCTTGTTGAAACATATTACGAACATCGGTATTGATTGGATGTGCAATATCTTTATACTCACCAGTAGCTGTTTTTCTACTTGGCATAGCTATAAATAGACCATTATCTCCTTCAATAATTCGGATGTCATGAATAGCAAAAGAATTATCGATAACGACAGTTGCTATTCCTTTCATTCTGTTACCATCTCTTTCAAATTTACGTACGGTTACTGTTGTAATTTCCATGTGCTTACTCTCCTTCTAAAGTTTTATTTTTAGTAACTTAATACCATTGTAATCCATATTTTGGAAGTAATCAAGTATTTTTACAAGTACTTGATACTTATTTCACCTGTGGCAATATCGGAATAAGTAAAACTTTTCTCTACGCCATTCACATTTACCATAAAAATACTTGGATAAACATTTGAAATATATCCTTTCACTTCATAATTTTTATTTCGAAGACCAAATACAGAAATGTCTACCATATCGTGCAAATGTTTTTTTACTTCTTCCTTAATAGAATTTAAATTCATAACTCCCCCTTATCTTGGATAACCCACATACATAAGTCCATTACTAATTAAACCACCCATCCCATCGCTACCATACTTCGTTTTTTCAAGCAAGGTAAACAAATCAACCATCTTACTTCTTTCCGTTAACGATAAAGTAGTTGCAATAATAGCTGGATCCAAACAATGAATGTTCACTCTTTTAGGACTTGATGCAAAATTTGCACCCGCTTTAATCAGTTCCTCATAATTACTTTGACATGCTCCAGCAATAATAACTAATTTTTCATGACTTTTTTCATATCTTCGACATTCACGAACCGCTTTAATAAAATTTTCTGTATTCTTATAATTTCGCAGATCATGAACATCACCCTTTTTAGAATAATAAGCATCATGTCCTGTAATAATCACAATATCCGGTTTATATTCTACAAGTAAATCCCTAATTTTAGTAGCAATCTCAACTTCGCTTATTTTTTTACCAATAGCTAAAATATTATGCTTCTTGTAATAATCCAAACAGCGTTTTAGATATTCAGCATCTCCATCAATATGCAATACTTTTCCTGGCAAATAAAAAAACTCACTTCGATCCAAAAAGTCATCTTCCAAAGAATCGCTATCATCTTCTAAACGTTCTTGTTCTTCTTTTGTAGCTATCACCAAATCTTCTTTCTCACTATCTGCATACAATCGAACATCCATTCCCTTTAAATAACAAATATTGCCTTTAATATTCATTACTTTAAACAAAGTGTCATGATCATAACTCTTCCGCGTGACTAAGTCTCCTTTTTTAATAGGCATTTTGCATCACCAATATAATATATGCAATTACAATTACTTTTTGTACTTATTAATAAAAAGAAGTCATTTCAAGACTTTCCATTTATCGAATTTATTAAATATACCTAGACTTTTCACAAAATGACTATTGAAATTACTTCATTTGCCTTAATTTTTTCATTAACTCTACTGAAAAATTTTTTTCTACTTCATAATTATGAAGCACCTCTTCGATTGCTATCTCAATTCTACTATCTTGCATAAAAGGATATTTTGTTTTCATTTTTTTTACAAAAATATTATTAATATGCATAAGAATATTTAAAGATTCGTCACTATCTGGATCAATTTTATATTTATTTGCAAGAAAATTTAGAATAATAGCTTCAATCTTAAATTGACAAAAATAGTTTATATTAATACCTTCATCTTGAACATAACTATATATTACCTCACATATAATATTTTCTAATTCTTCAGAAGAAAATACTTCTCCATACAAAGCGTAAAAACGATTATATAATTCAATTTTTAAATTAATTGCTTTTTGATTCTCCATAACTTTTTGATGGTCTATTAATAGTGCTCTTTTCTTACTTATCGATTGACTTTGGTCTTCTTCTAGTTTTATTTTTTGCTTTTTAGAAATAGTTTGTGGTTCTGTGTCTTTTACTTTTGATTTTATTTTCTCTTGTGATTCAATAGAAATACTAGTTGTATCCTTTAAATTGCTTTGCAATTTTGATTTCGTTAATTGATTTGTTCTATTTTCCAATAAACTATGAATCCTTTTGCAAATATTATAATAACTATAAAAATAATAATTTTCTTTTTTACCTTTTGGTATTTCTGGCCATTCTAAAACCATATCTAAATTATTACCATGACGAGTATAAAGAATTTCCAGTTGATGTTTATTTAAATAAGTAATAGTCCACAACAAATCTTCCCTTGTTACTTCAGTTAATATATTTTTAGAATTGCTTTTGAATCCTCTTTTGGTCTTTTTCTTTGCTTCATCAGAAACCTCATTTACAATAACAGACGTTTTTATTTCATTATAAACAGAATCTGAAAAAACAAACGATTCTTCCAACTTCTTAATAGATGTCTTTTTAGATGCTTCTTGAAGTTCTTTTTTTGCTATTAAAACTCGATCAATAAACGCATAACTTTGATAATAATTATTCCTATAAAAAGAAAGTGGTTTATCATCAAAATTTTCTATTTCCGTCCATGAAATAGTTCTATCTAAATCTTTTCCATGACGAAGATAAATGCTTTTTTGAATATTTTTAGAAATTTTTGGAAGAGCATAAAGTAAATCTTCTTTTGAATATTTATCTATTACACCTTTTTTATTTTCTCTTAAAATTATCCCTAACATAACTTGTTCTAACGCTTTAATTGCCTTTTGATACATTGCATAATAAGCACCATAACTTTTATTTTCTTGAAATTTATTATATTTATCCAAATTTTTTCCATGACGCAAATAAATTACTTTTTGATACTGACTCGGTAATTTTTCAACATATGCATTTAATTGTTCAAAAGATAGAGAAGAATAAATTCCTCTTAGAGATTTTGGATGAATAATAACAGGCTTTTTTTCTAGTTCCTCTTTTAATTTTCGATAAGCCAGATATAATACAGATAAATTATCGTTTAATTCATTATAAGAAAGAAGATCTTTTCCATGACGCATATATAAAATATTTTGAAGTTTAAAACTCAAATTTTGAACAGATCGATTAATTTTTTCTAAAGTATATTCTTCATAACGAAATCGTAAAAAATGTTTTTTACAATATTTTTTTATTTTTTTAGAGATATTTTTTTCATGTTTGTTCTTTAAATGAAAATAATAAATAAATATTTCTCGTAAATTATTTTCAATTAATTCAAGATACTTATTCTCATAATTAGACCCCCCCCCCGACAAGGGCTTAGTATAGATATCATTTTCTCTCAACACAATTCCATTATGTTTTGTATAAAAGGTAATTTCATGTTTTGGAAAAAAGGAAATAATCATTCTAAATACTTCAGAAGTTAATTTTTCATGTATAGAATGTACATCAAATCTTCTGTAACGATTTTGATATTCTTCTACTTCACTAATATGTTTATCTAACCTTATACGTAGTTTTTCTAAGGCTTTTATTTCAATTCTACTAACATAACTCTGAGAGATTCCTAAAATTGTTGCCACTTCTCTTTGCGTTAAAATATCTCCGTTAAACCCATATAAGTAAGAAATCACATTATACTCATACTCATTCAGAATTTCCTTCATAGCACCTCTAATTTTAGCATTATATCTTTTATTTATAATATGTTCTTCAAAAGCAGCATTAGAATCTTCCAATATATCTAATACCATCAAACCTTTTCCTTCATCATCCGTAATAATTGACTCTTCTAAACAAATATCATTAGTGTATTTATTAATTTTTCTTAAAGCCATCAATATTTCATTTGTAATTACACGACCTGCATAAGTAGAAAATTGTACTTCTTTTTCCAATTTAAATGTATCAACACTTTTTATCAAACCAAATGTAGCAGCAGACATCATATCATCATAATAACATGCTAAAACAGAATACTTTTTCATTGTATCGCCAACTTTTTTTATTGCAAATCGAAGATTGTGCTCAATTAGTTTTTCTCTAGCCTTCATATCTCCATTTTTAAATTTTTCATAATAATTTAAAAATTCTTCTTCTGTTAAATTTATAGGTAAATCTTTTAAATTTCTAAATAATTCTTTGTACATTTTGCATCACTTTCTATTTAATAAATATTTAATTAAACAACGTATTGCTTATTCTATCATAAAAAATAGATAAAAAATTATACTAATATTTAAAATCTTTCATTTCTCTTTGCATTTTAAGAAGTAAATCATCAATTTCTTCGACCTCAGAAGAAGCATCCTCTAATTGAAAATCAGATAATATTCGATTCAATCTTTCCATTAACGTCTCTTCTCTATTATAATTAGGAGGATAAAATCCCAACTTCCCATTTAAAATATCTATGGCAGGCTTTACATGCTCCTCTTTTATTCCATCACAAGTTTCTATAAAAACCTGGTGCTCCACTAAACTACAAATAATATTATCATCTTCTATAATCACAAAATCTGTTATTTCGGGATGAGCATTTAAATAAGCATGGATTTCCAATTCTCTTTCCATAAAAATATTATCTGTTCTAATAAAAGGCGTATAGCCATAAATATCAATACCCCTTTCTATTAAAGAACAAATATAACGCTTATAACAAAAAGAAGTTTCTAAATGAATTGAACCTTGCACCAAAGCATTATCTCTTTTTTGAGAAGAAACAACTACTTTTGAACCAGTAACATCTATAACTCGTTTCAATTCTTTTACAAACTGTTCTTTTACAAACTGTTCTTTTACATAAATACCATCCAAAGAATTATCATTGACTACACCATCAAGATCTAAAAAAATCACTTTCATACAATCGATCCTTTATATTGATTCACTAACTTATAAAAATCACACTTTTTAATTTCTTCTGCTCGAACAATTTCACTATATCCTAATTTATTCAATATCTCCTTTACTTTCTCCCAATCATAACCATTCAAATTATTCTTTAATGTTTTTCTTTTATTTTGAAAAGCATCATGAACAAATTGCAAGAAAAACTCCTTATCTTCTACTTCCATCTGGTCTTTTTTTCTTAAACGTATCAAAGCACTATCTACATTAGGAACAGGAACAAAATGATTTCGATCCACTAAAAACAAAAGTTCTGCATCATAAAGATAAGAAATAGCCAAAGTAAAAGCATTGTAATCCCGAGTAGATGCCTCTGCTGTAATTCGTTTTGCAACCTCTTTTTGTACAAGCAAAACAATTTCTTTTGGTTTTTCTTCCAATTCTATTAACTTAGTAATAATGGGAGAAGTAATATAATAAGGAATATTTGCTACCACATAAATAGTTTGAAAAGGATAGTTTTTACTATCTTCTTTTATATCTCGTTTTAAAAAATCATCAAAAATAACATGACTTCTCTTTGTATTATACTTATCCAAATAACTTTTCATTCTTGGGTCAATTTCATAGCATAACAAATAAGAGTCTTTTTTATACAAATATTCTGTTAAAGCTCCCATTCCTGGACCGATTTCAATCACCAAATCATCCGATTGACAAACAATCGAACCCGCAATTCTCTCCAAAATTTCTTGTGTTTTTAAAAAATTTTGTCCATATTTTTTTTTCGCTTTTATATATTCCACAAATTTTTCCTTCTTTCAAAAAAAATGGCTTATTGCCATCCATTTCTTAAAACATCGTAAGTAATCACAGAACGACCTACATACGTATTCGCATAACTTACCTCAGGTGTTAATAAATCAATATCATTTCCTAAAACTCCACGATCGAGAACAATTGCTATAATTGGATCTTCTGAAATTCTTGCTTTTTGAAAACGAATAATACTACCACAAGGTAAATTTTTGCTAGAAGCAACAATACGTACATTCCCATAAGACAAATCTTGATAAGTATCTGTTCCATCCATAACATAATAATTAGGAAGACAAGCAAGACGTCCACTACACAAAGGACAATCCGCAGTATAACCTGTTAAATCTCCTGTAAATGTATCTTTCGCACTATATAAATCATTTGCTATATCTTCTTTTAGTTTAAGAGCCATCGTAGACAAATCGATACTCTTATTATAATTATCATTCAAAACCTTTGTTTCTTTTATATTATTACTAGACTCTACAAAGAAAACCAAAAGGAGTAATAAAAACAATTGTATTAATTTTTTTATGCTCTTTAGTAAGTTTCGCATTACTTACTTCACCTCGCATTTGTGATAATTATTGTAACAAACAATCCTTTAAATGTCAAAAATACGCTTTATATTTTCATTGGTAATTTTAGCTAAATCTTCCATAGAAACTCCCTTTAATTCACAAATAAATTCTGCAATTGTCTTGACCTTACTTGGATCATTCTGCTTTCCCCGAAATGGCACAGGAGCAAGATAAGGAGAATCCGTTTCTAGTACAATAGTATGCAAATCAAGTTCTTTTATTACTTCTTTTAAATTACAATTTTTAAAAGTAAGCACACCATTAATTCCTAATAAAAAGCCCATTTTTATAAAAATTTTTGCTGTCTCTAAACTTCCACTAAACGAATGAATTACCCCTTTAACCTTATATTTTTCTAAACATTGAATCGTATCCAAAGTAGCTTCTCTAGAATGAACAACAACAGGCAAATGGTACTCCTCTGCTAAACCAAGCTGTGCTTCAAACAGCTTTTTTTGCTCCTCCTTATTTTCCTTATTGTAATAATAATCAAGACCTATTTCTCCTACACCTATAATTTTAGGGTGAGTTAGATTTTGTTTAATAAATCCCATATCTTTTAAAGTACTATTTCCTATTTCTTCAGGATGAATTCCTAATACTCCATATACTTCTTTTTTTAAAGTAAGTAACAACACTTCCTGATTGCTTTTTCCAGAACATCCAGCAACAATCATACGATGAACACCATTCTCTTTCGCATGCGCTATAACCTTATCTATATCATCATAATATTCTCGAAACAAATGACAATGTGTATCACAAAACATAAACATTCCCTCCAAAACTACTATAACAAAAAGAAAAGAAGAAGTAAAACTACCTCTTCAAAGAAAGTGCAACATCCTTATCACCAAGAGAAGTTCCATAACCAGAACAATTTACCAAATAATGACGTTCTAATGGTAAATAAAGATCTAATTTTTTTATAACTTCTAAATCTTTTTTATACTCCTTTAAATCAAAAAATAACAAATTCAAAATACTTTTTGGATCTCCAGCAGCACCATATAAATAATGAATAAACGCTTCTCCCTCTGATTTTAAAAGAGGAAAAATACGACTTAACACAAATTTACTATATTGTTTCGGTGAACATTTCAAATAATAATAAATATTTGAAAGATAAATAAAATCAAATTTTTCTTTATTATCAGAATTTATTTTTATATCCAAAAGATCAATAGTTTCGTATTGTATTTTTACTTTAGAAATTCTATCTTTAACTTGATAATATCCTTGTTTTGAATAAATAGAACAACAAAAATCTATTATTTCAGAATGATGTTTAGCATCAAAAAGGCTATAATAAATATCTTGAGAAAAAGAAAAATCAAACAAACTATCCCAAAATTGCAAATAATCTCCACTTAAACCTTCACGTACTTTATTATACAAATACATAGGAAACATCTTTTTATAAAAATCACAAAACTCTTCATACTCTAAAGTCATAATGGCTGCAAATTTTAATGCACTACCATATTTCGCTAAACAATTAATATCAAAAGAATAAATTTCCTTCGCACCATGAAAAATAGTTTCTAGCGATTGATCTCCACTTCCTGTTACAATAAAAGTTGTATCAAATGAATTTTCTACTTGTTTAAACAATTCGGAACAATTTTCTGATCCTCTTAAAGGAATTTGACTATAATTTTCATACACACTTTTTTGAATATATGTATTAGAGCAAATATCTATTGCATTATTAATATCTTGTTTTAATAATTGATTACACATACCAAAATCCCCTCTTCTCCTCTTAAAGAATGTTGGTATTATATGCCCCGCCCGAAGGTTGTGATCATAAATTAATGGGTAGCATAATGTGAGTCGATAGGTATGCGAAAAA
>CANSRH010000010.1 GCA_947649365.1 uncultured Mycoplasmatota bacterium
TTTTCTATTATTATTCTAACGTAATCTTTATAGAAAAACAACTCAAAAAAAAGAAGCTTGTATGACTATCCTTGTTGAACTAAAAAAGCGATAGTAGAAGAAAGACCATTGGTACTTACAGCAGTACAAGTCACTTCATGAGCTGTAAGTTCCGATGCACTTGTAGGATTACAACTCAATTGTGCTTCTTCAAATATTCCATAATCCGTTAAAATATTATCTTTAAACAAATAATTTTCGTTCAACGATTCCGAAGTCAAAACAAGAGGATCTTCTTTCACTACCAATGTAGGAGGAAGAAAATTTACTAAATCAATAACTTTGGTACTAATAGGCTCAGACAAATTTCCAAGTTGATCCTTTACACAAACATAATAAATTCCACGACCTACGATTGTTTTATAAACAGAGCTCTCACTTGGAAGATATTGAATATCAGAAACAGCAAGACAATTAGAATTAGGTCCTACATAATAGCGTGCTAAACCTGCTCCATTCCCATCAGAAGCAACAACTTTCACTTCACTTGAACGAGCAGAATCATCTTTTAGCGAAACTTTTATTTCATCTTGAAAAACAACTGGAGCTTGCTTATCAATCTTTACTGGAATTTGTGCCTCATACGTTGTCCCATCTTTCATAAACACTTGAACTGAATAAATTGTATTGATAAGTTGTTCTGCTTGAACAACAAACGTATTTTGATCTCGAAAAGAATAGTTTTCATTCACTTCTTTTTCTATAACCTCAGCATTGGATTTCCAAACAACTTTTACTACATCTTCCTCTGAAGTATTAATATCTAAAAAAGTAGCAACCAAGATAAGATTTTGATTGACCCAATCTTCATCATCTTCCACTTTCTCTCTTTCGTCATAACTTCCATCATCCAAACTCTTATACTTTTCTATTTTCAAATAAACATTGGACTTTGGCATATCATTATTACACTCGACTTCCTCCGTATAAGTAGCATAGAAAAAATGACCATCATGCGTCAATCGGATCACTTGACAATTCAAAGCTTCTCCATTCATTGGGTTGATTACTTTACCATCTTCTGTATCCGCAGCAACATAACCAAGTTTTACTAAATGATCTACATTTGTTGCCAAAAAACCTGTCTCCTCGGCATATTTTATTGCAGCAATTTCTAAATAACTCTGTTTATTTTTTAAAGAAGTTTCCTGAATTCGTTCTGTAATAATAGTAAAACTTGTAGTTCCAACAGCAATGATCACAGCCATAATCACAATAACTGCCAGTAATTCTACAATTGTAAATCCAGACTTTTTCATTCTAGAACACCTCTATATTCTTTCCTAAATTATAACGTAAATCAATGAAAAAAGCAAAACACTATTCTTCCATTACCCTAATTTTTTCTGGAAGATAAGGAAGAACCAAACCATTTGAAATAGTAGGAGCAAGTGCCAAAACTTTCTTTTTAGAGCGAATAAGTTCTTCCTCCTCATAACAAAGATCATGAAGCGGTACACCTTCTCTAAAATGTTTTTCTAAAAGTGTATCCAATACATCATTGTACTCTCCCTTTTGAATAAGTTTTTGTTTTAACTCTCGAATAAGAATCTGGTAAAAAAGAGGGATAGAAATCTCTTTTGTTTCATAAACAGGCAAATTAAGCATTCCATTCAATAACAAATCAACTTCCAATGGAGAAAGTACAGCTATTACTCTCTCTTTTGGAACAGCATGATAATAAACCACTTCCCGAGAAGAAATAGCATAATGAAATCCAACACTATTTAAAAGAGTGTGAAAATACAAATATCCATTTTTAGATTTATTAAAAAGAAAATCTTTTACTTCCATAATTTTTTCTTCTGTACTCAAATCATATGCCAGACGATATTCTTTATCCAAGACATCAAAAACACTTACAATTTCACTTTTACAAATTCCCAAAGCATGTTTTTTTTGATGTAAGTAATACTTTTTTATAGAAGATAAATCTTTTGAAAAAGAAATCCAAGGAGTGGGACGTTTTGAACCAAAATGTAAATGATTTTGTAAAGTTGACATTTTTTCTAATAAAATATCTCTTTCGACTCCAACTTCATTATTGTAAAGGAATTGATGCAAAAATACATGCATCATTTTTTCATTACTTCTCACTTCTTCCATAATTTTAGGTATAGAATCAAAAAGATAAGAGACTTTTAATTCTTCATAAATTTTTTCATAAGAAGATTTCGAGGCAAAAATTCCATATTGCTTTAAAACGTTTACAATATCTTCTGGATAATTCCACAAAAAATAATGAAGAGACCGAAGACATACTTCTATCGTTTCCTTATTAACAATTCCGTTTTGCATAGGATGCATAAGAATATCAAAATCATTCAATGCTCTATATAAATATGTCATAATCTCCCTACCTATTTGCAATATTTTACAAAAAAAAGAAAAATTGTCAATCAAAAAAAGAAGCCTAAGCTCCTTTGATCACTTCAATCGCATCGCGCATTTTCATATCATACTTAACAACATCTAAACTTCCATAAGCTTTTAAAAGTTCCTCTTTAGAAATACCATAATTGTTAGCCATTTCATCTGCTTTCTTATCTGCTTCTTCATCACTAACTTCTATGTGTTCCACCTCAGCCACTTTTTCAAGTAAATAACGATATTTTACTCGTTTGGTTGCTTCTGGTTCCATTTGTTCATGCAACTTTTCATGTGTCATTTTCGTAAACTCAAAATATTGTTCTAAATTTAATCCTTGCATTTTCAATTGTTCTTCAAATTGATGAATCATACGATGTACTTCATCATCTAGAATCTCTTCATTGATATCAATTTTCATATTTTCACTTGCTTTTGCAAGACAATCTTCAATATATTGGTCTTCAATTTCTGTATTCTTACGAGACATGATAGCATCTTTTACTTTCGTTTCAAATTCTTCTTGTGTTTTCACATCTTCATAACCCAAATCCAAATAAAAATCTTCATTCAATTCAGGCAAAACACGTTCTTTGATTTCATTAATTTTAACAGTAAAAGTTACTTCTTTATTTGCTAAATCCGCTGTATAATTTTCAGGAAATTTCAAATTTAATTCTTTTTCTTCTCCAACCTTTAAACCAACAAGTCTTTCTTCAAAGCCAGGAATAAAAGTATGACTACCAATTTCAAGAGGATAGTTTTCTCCTGTTCCACCCTCTAATTCTTTTCCATCAACAAGACCTTTAAAATCAATAACTGCCGTATCACCATTCTCTATCTTACTTCCAGCATCTTTCACTTTAATTTCTGCATATTTGTTTCTTAAAGACGCAATTTCAGAATCCATTTCTTCTTTTGAAACAACAGCTTCTGGCTTTTTAATTTTTAAATTTTTGTATTCTCCTAAAGTCACTTCTGGTGCTCCAATAAAAGTAAACTCTAAAATACATTCTTTATCATTCACACTCTTAACATCTAATTTTGGTTCACAAACAGGAGTAATTTCTGCTTCTTTTAATGCATTTTGATAAGCAACATCAACCGCCGCATCAATTGCATCCATAAACAAAGACTCTATTCCAAATTTCTTAATAAACACGTCTTTTGGAGCAGTTCCCTTACGGAAGCCATCTACTTTAACTTCTTTATTTTTTTTCTTATATGCAGAATCCAAACATTTTTCCCATTCTGTTCCGTCTATTTTTATTTCTTTTACAACTACATTTTTTTTCATACTAAAATTCCTTTCAACACGTCTTATTATACAAAAGGATAATTAAAAATGCAAACTGAAAAAACAATATTTCTGAAAATACACTTTCGATAATTCCTTCATGAAATAGCTATCTTTAATTCTTGAATTTCTTCTACCGATAATCCTGTTGCTTTTGCTATTTGTTCTAATGTTCCTACCCTCATTTTTAATAATGTCTTTGCAGTTTCCAATGCCTTTTGCATTTCTCCTTCTTCATATCCAAAATCATGAGCAGATTTTATCAGTTTCTCTTGATCTTTTTCAGCATCATACAAAAGTCCATATCGTTCATCTTCCTCCACTAATCTTTCGTATTCTCTTATGATTCTTTTATCCTCTTCACTTAAATTAAATGCTTTTACTTCTTCCACATCTTCCACCCCCAATAACCATAATCTCTTATCAATTTCATTTCTAATCTCATTATACCCTTTCTCATGATAGTTGGGAAGACTTATTTCATAACTTTCTACTCCATCTTCTTTCGTTACTTTTGTTTTCTGTTCAGTCATTTTATAATATCCTATCGCGAGCTCTGGCACTTTTGGATTTCTATAATTATTAAAAGCAATCAGTGTCGTTTTATATGGACGATACTTCTCTCCCTCCTTTAAACGATTTCCTTGAATTCGGTGAAGATAAAAATACATCTTTATTTCACTTCCTTTAGAATAACCATTATTCATTTCCACGATAATCTTTCCACTGATTTCCTGTATTCAATTCATTATCATAAAGAATATAATCATTTAAATCGATTCCTGTTTTCTCTTTTATTATTTCATAATACCAATCTCTATACTCTTCTTTTTTATAAAATACTTAAATATCGTATCACTTATTAATTTTCTTCGTACCCTCTTTTTTGGTGTCATGTCTTTCTTGCCTCTCCATAAAGGATAACAAACAAAAAAACGATATACAAATTTCTATTCTTTCCAATCTTACCATCAAAAAAAGAATTGCCTCTCCCAATCATTTTTATTGGTTTCTCAATTCTTTTATTTTATAACCATTTTTTATTTATTGAAAAAAAGAAAATTTTTTTCACATTTAAGCAATATCAGAAATAGTAACACTAAAGTTTCCATTCGGAGAAGCAACTTCTACCATTTCTCCTTTTTTATGTCCAATGATTGCTTTTCCAATAGGACTTTCATTCGAAATCTTATTCTCAAATGGATCAGCTTCCAAAGAACCAACAATTTTATATTCTTCTGTTTCCCCATCTTCATAAGTAATTGTTACTTGACTTCCAACATTCACAACATCTTTTTGAGCACCATCAGCAATTGTACAATGTTCCAATTTAAATTCCAATTCCTTAATTCTTGCTTCCAATTGTGCTTGCTCATTACGTGCTGCATCATAATCACTATTTTCAGACAAATCTCCCAAAGCTCTTGCTTCTTTTAACGCTTTAATCACCTCAGGTCTTTTCTCTGTTTTTAATACATTTAACTCAGATTCTAGTGCTAAATACCCCTCAGCAGTTAGCATAATCGTTTGGGTTTGTTTCATAAAAATTCCACCTTCTAAAAAATACTAGTCCTAAGAATACTATAAAAGGTTTGGTTTGTCAAACACTTTTATACGCATCATATCATAAGGATGTAATTTCGTATTTACTTTTAATTTTATAATCATTTTAGGATGATTGGCTACCTCTAACGGCTCTCCATTTTCATCAAAAATTTCTTGTACTTGATAAGAAAATGTTTCAATAGAAGGGCCAAAAAATTGAACCACATCCCCAAGTTGAAAATAATTTCTTTCCTCAATCGTCGCCATACGACTTTCCTCATCATAAGAAAGCACCAAGCCTAAAAAATCTTGATTGGATACTTCCTCTCTTCCTAAAAAATATTGTTCTTCTTTTCCAGGAAGATGCTCAATGAATTGTGCAGTAGACTCGCGATTTGCCACACGATTTAATACACCCAAATAATATTGTACATCACAATCGCGCAAGTTATTCGTTAAAATCAAATCAAATACTCTCCGGTAAACCAAAATAACAGTGGCAATATAATAAATCCCGCGCATTCTTCCTTCCACCTTAAACGAATTTACACCTGCATCAATCATTCTACTGATATATTGTATTAAATTCAAATCTTTTGGTGTCATACTAAATGGTTCCAGAACATCATCAATAGAAAACATCCATCTACAAATTTGGGCACATCCCCCACGATTCGAATCACGATTCGTACAATAATTCGATAGTACACAACGTCCACTAAAACTTGTACACATCGCTCCATGAACAAAACACTCAATTTCTAACCCAGTTGCTTTTTTTATTTCTTTGATATCCTCTAAACTTGCCTCTCTTGCTAGGACAATACGAGTAACTCCCAGTGTTTTATAAAACAAAGCAGCTTCTTTATTTAAAATACTAGCTTGCGTAGAAACATGAACTTCAAATTTCACACCCAATTCCAAAACACGTTTCATCACTAAAATATCGCTGGCAATAATTGCATCAATTCCTATTCGATCCAATGCTTTTAAATAGTCATCCAAGCCCTTTGTCTCCTCATCATGAAACAAAATATTGACTGTAACGTAAACTTTCTTTCCCAAACGATGGGCAAACGTTACGCCTTCTTCCATCTCTTCCAAAGAAAAATTATTCGCATTTGCTCGTAATCCATAAACTTTACCAGCGCAATACACTGCATCTGCACCATACAAAAGTGAAAATTTAAGTCGTTCCAAATCTCCTGCCGGAGCAAGTAATTCTACTTTTTCCATCCTTCCCCTTCTTTCAAACGATAATACGTTTTCCTATCTAAAAAACCGCTATCACAAATTTCTAAAATCTCTTCCCCCTGAATCACTTTTAATAAAGTCTTTTTATCAAGTCCCAAAGGATTAATATAATAATACAAAATATTAGGGTGGATAATATTTCTGTAGTCAATATACTTATTTGCATACAAAATCGTACCATATTCATTTTCTATTGCTCTAAATTCATTTTGTGAAATCGATTCGTGTAAAACTTCTTCGCATTTTTTCTCCAATTCAAACTCTTCTTGAAAATTAGAAAGCAACTTTCTTCTAGAATACATAGCATCCACCAAAGCAAAAAAAGGAACAATCAGTGGTTTACTAGCATGATGCAAAATCGCATCTATTTCTTCTCTAGTAATATCCGTACTAACAAGGACACTATCCACATACTCCAAATAATAATTAATAGAATGGACATTGGTTGTACTATGATTTTGCATATAAAAAAGTTGAAAATTCAATCCTAACTCTTTAACAATTTGGTACACCCCTAAATCACTAAAGCAAATACCAACAATATTTTCATTACTACAAGACATCAACTTTTTTTTTAAAGTTTCGATACTTTCATTCTCTAAAATACGATTAATATACAAATAAGAATGAGGAACCTTTATTTCTGCAAAAGAAAAAGTTTTAGGAAATCCAACACTATACCCTAAAACTGGAAAAAGAAAGTGAATAGAAGAATTCACATTCAAATCTAAAAACTCTAAATCCGTAACCACCACTAAAAAGTTATTGGTTTTCATTTTTTCTTCTACTAACACTGATACCATCTCCTACATCAACAAACTCCGTATCAAAATCAGGATTGGTTTTTAAAAATTCAATATAACTCTCTATTTTATCAACGATTCCACGCAAATTTTTACTATCAATGGTTTCTTTTTTTCCTACATAACCATGAAACTTCAAATTATCTGTAATAATAACTCCTCCTGGAGCTAAGAAATACTGAAACTTTTCAAAAAACTTCTTATATTGTCCTTTCGCAGCATCTATAAAAATAAGATCATAAGAAACACCTGTTAAATTCACATCAAAAGCATCTTGAAACACAACATTTACTTCTTTTTCAAAACCACATTTTTTTACATTTTTTAAACTCTCCATATAACGAACTTCATCTCGTTCAATGGTAGTTACTTTGACTTCCTTACTTGCAGAAGCCATAAGAATAGCAGAATAACCAATGGCACTTCCAATTTCTAAAATATTTTTCACATTGTTTGCTTTAATATACTTCATAATATAAGCAATCGATTCTTTTTCAATAATGGGAACATTTTTTTCTTTCGCATATTGTTCCATTTCTAAAATATACTGTTTCATAACAACTCCTCTTTTTAATTTGTTGCACAAATCGTTTTCAATTCTCGAGCTTTCTTTGAATGTTCCATCAAATCCACATTAAAGAAGTTTTCTCCTGTACATGTATTCGCAACAAAATAAATATAATCCGTATCACTTGGATGCAATACAGCATCAATAGAAGAAAGAGATGGATTTCCTATCGGACCAACAGGTAATTTCCCCGCCATTCCTACATCCGTTCTTCTTGTATTGTATGGACTCATAACAGAATAGTTAACCGTTGTTCCTTCCATTTGAGCTACATACTTACTAGTCGTATCCATCCCTAAGGTCATCCCTAAATCCAATCTTTTATATATTACTTGAGCAAATTTAGCTCGGTCTTCTAGATTAGAACCTTCCAGTTCAACAATCGATGCCATCGTTAAAAGTTCATGCATGGAATAATTGGTTCCACCAAAATCCAAACTAGAAAGCTTCACTTTTGTGTTATCCAATAATTTTATAAGAATTTCTTCAATCGAAGCATCCTCTAAAATTTCATAAGTATCAGGATACAAATAACCCTCCAGTGCATAATAGATATTACCATTTAAAACGTCTTCTGTCAAAAAATCATATTTTTCAATCATTTTTTTAATAAATTCTTCATTCTTCAAAACTGCTTTTACTTCCTCTTCGGTATATGAAAAATTAGAAGCAATCACCTTTGCTAAATCAAGAACCGTCTTTCCTTCAACAAAAGTAAATGTTTTTACATCTATTGTTACGTCCCCTTTATGAAATTTATCCAAAATAGCAGTAGCATTCATATTCCGATTCAAAGTATACTTCCCTGCTTGTAAATTCACATCACTATTAAAAAACAAATAAAGAAGCATGGCATATTTGCTCTTAATCAATTTTGCATCTTTTAATTGCGTAGCAACAGCAACTTTACTAGAGCCAGCAGGAACCACAAAAGTAACCTCTTCACTTGTTTGACTCACTGGTTGCAAAAAGTAGCCATAAAGACCTAAACTTGCCAAACCAAGAATAAGAAAAACAAGCACAACCACTACCCATTTTCTTAACTTAATTTTTTTCATCAACTTCACCTTCTAATTTACTTAAAAATGCTTCAATCGTATTCCACTCTTCTTCAGTTTCAATAGGTAAAAGCTCTTTACTTCTCCCTGTTTTATCATACACATTGGCATACACTTTCATTTTCCCATTTTCTTTAGTATGATCCGTATACACCAAATAACTTTTCTTTGTTTGATCAGAATCAAATTTAAAAATAATTTCATAAGTGGTTTGTTTTCCATCTTTATCTTTTGCTGTAAAAACACTATTTTTTGTATCCATTTTCATTCCTACTTTCTTTTAAATACGTATCAAGTATAATCGCTGCTGCATAGCTATCAATCACTTTTTTTCTTTTCATACGTTTTGTATCCATTTCTATCAAACGTTGTTCTGCTTCATGGGTCGACAACCGTTCATCAATAAGTACTACTGGCAAATCAAATACTTCTTCTAGAATCTCTTTAAACTTCATCGTTCGAAGAACAGCATCTCCAAGTGTATTATTCATATTTTTAGGATATCCCAAAACCAATGTACCAACTTCTTTTTCTATAACAATCTTTTTTAGTTCTAAAACAACCTCTTCATAATCTTGAAATCGAATCGTTTTATAAGGACTCGCAATGTATCCCATTTTATCACTAAGAGCAAGACCCAATGTCCTTGTTCCAAGATCCATACCTAAACATCTCATTGTAAATACTGCTCCAACAAAAAGGCAATGAGAAGCTCTCTATCAATTTCTTGAATAATTTCACGAGCATTTTTATAATTGGATATATAGCCTGGATCTCCTGTTGTCAAATAACCCACCAATTGATTGACGGGGTCATATCCTCTTTCATGCAAGGCTTGATAAACTTGTTTAATCGTATATTCTAACTGAGCTTGTTTAAACATTGTAATATCAAAAAGACATGTCTTATCATCCATAGTACACCTCTTATACTACAACTAGTGTATCAAAATATTTCTTAGATGACAAGTTTTGATATAGGAAAAAGAACCAACAAATGCATCTTCAAATACAAGTTTCTTTTTTTATACAAATTTCTGCTATTTTTTTATTTTTTGAATATATAATAGTAAACAGAAAAGAGGTTAAAAATGAAAAACAAAATTATTTTTTTTGTAGGAATACTACTCATTGTAGGATTTGCTTATCTTTGCTTACCAAGTAAAAAAGAAAAAACACCAGAAATACAAAACGTGGAAGGAACCATTGTCCATCTAACCCAAAACGAAGTAACCATAAAATCACAAAACAATGGTATATACACCTTTCACAAAGAAGACATAAAAGCAAACATTGGAGACAAAATCGTCTTAGAATACAGCGGCATTTTAGACTATGACAAATACGAACAAAGTGGTTCTATTTCCAATTACACCATTACGCCTTCTAAAAATATCCCCTTAGAATTACCAAGTGAATGGATAGATGAAGGACTATTCAAAGATTACTACAACAAAGCCTATCAAAAATTAAAAACACTTTCTATCGATGAAAAAATCGGCCAGCTACTACTTGGTAGATACAATGAAAACAATGCTTTAAACGATACCAAAAATTATCATTTAGGAGGATTTGTTTTCTTTGAAGTAGATTTCAAAAATAAAACCACAGCAGATGTAAAAACAAGAAGCAATCATCTTCAAAACGCAAGTAAAATTCCTTTACTCATGGCAGTCGACGAAGAAGGAGGAAAAGTAGTTCGTATCAGTTCCAATCCCAATTTAGTAAAAGAAAAATTTGAATCATCCAAAGAACTGTACAACCAAGGAGGATTTCCAAAAATCAAAGAAGACACCATAGAAAAAAGCAAAATATTAAAAAATTTGGGATTCAACTTAAACTTAGCTCCCGTCGTCGATATTTCAACCGATCCGAACGACTACATGTACGAACGTGCTTTTGGTAAAGATGCAACACTTACTTCTAGTTATGCAAAATCCGTTATTGAAGCAAGCAAAACAACAGATGTCTCTTACACTTTAAAACATTTTCCAGGGTATGGAAACAATAAAGATACCCACACTGGAACAGTCACCGATAATAGAACGTATGATACTATCATCAACAACGACCTTCTCCCCTTTGATGCAGGAATAAAAAGTGGTGCAGAAGCAGTTTTAGTCAGTCATAATATTGTAACAAGCATTGACTCTACAAATCCAGCCTCTTTATCACCAAGCATTCATAATTTACTTAGAAATCGCTTAGATTTTACTGGAATCATCATCACGGACGATTTAGATATGGGAGCTACAAAAAACATTGCAAATGCAACCACTAAGGCTTTACTTGCTGGAAACGATTTGATTATTACCACCGATTACCAAACAAGTTTTAATGAAATAAAAACAGGTATTACTCAAGGAACCATTTCAGAAGATTTAATCAATCGAATAGCATTAAGAAATTTAGCTTGGAAATATTACAAAGGATTAATAATAGACAATGAAAAATAGAAACATAACAATATGATATGTTTCTATTTTTTATTTAATAAACTGCAATAGTACTAATATTTACTGTAACCGTAAACATAGTATTACTTGTACCATTATGAAGTACTTTTACCTTTAAATAACTTGGAGCAGTATAACTACTAATATTTGTTTTCAAAGTAGAACTTGCAGATGTATATGCAAAAGTTTCAGAATTACTTACTAAAAAACTACTAATGCTTTGATCACTTGCAATTCCTAAAGTAGTTGTCCCTGTAAGTCTCTCAAGGTTAGTAGAATGCGTTGAATATATTTCTAAAATGCTATAATTTTGAGTAGTTATCTTATTGTTACTACTAATCGTCACATAATTTCCAGCAAAAGAAGCGTACATATGATAATCATTTCCATTAAGTGCTGCACCAGTAGCATTATCCGTTGTTCTCTGCATTGAAAAGCCTCCTACCAAATCCTTACCATCTTTAAACAAATAGCATGGAAGTCCGCCATTATACTTTTCTTCTTCAGTTATCACTGTTGAATTCAAAAATTTCTTTGCTACTTCTGTTGTATATTTTTCATTACTTTGAATTGCTTTTCTAAGATTTTCTTGTTCTGCAATAATTTTCATAGCTTCTTCCGTTTTCACAATATTGTCTATGTCGGTAGCATTTGACATTAATTCCTGAACATTTGTAGCATTACTTTTTATAGAAGCAACCAATTCTTCAAAACCATATCTAGCAAAATGAAGCGTACAAGTAGTTCCACTAATCGTTAAATTATTGATAGATAAAGACCAAGTATCATTGTTCCAACTTGCTTCTGCACCATGGCTACACTCTATACTTTCAAACACATAAGGTTCCTCTTTCAAAGGAATTTTATTTGTAAACTCCCCATCAATTAAAGCTGCAATAATTACGTCACTAGTATTTTTTTTAAATTCTGGCACTTGTCCCTGAATCACATTAAATATTTTTTCTTCTTTATACAACGCATAACTCTTATATAACACAATACTTCCTATGACAACCAAAATCCCTATGATTGAGCCGATTACGATTCTCTTATGTTTCTTACTTTTGTGAAATCGTTCTAAACCTTCTGAGGTTCCTTTACTTAATGTACCCCCCCCCAGACGAACTTGACTGGTTGGGAGGATGTTTCTTTTTCTTTTCATTTTTATTCCTCCTCTATTTTCTATATCTATCCTATCACAGTAAAAATAATTTTACTATTGTTTTTTCATTTCTTTTACAACAAGAAAATAAACGATTATAAACTTTTAAAATGTTAATCTTTCAAAAGAAATAGTAGTCATAAATATAACTAAAAAAAGCTTAATCAACCTCGATTAAACTTTTTTATTCTTCTAACACAGCCTTAATCCTTCTAACTCCCGCACTACTAGCTTCTTCTTTTTTGATTTTAAAATGTCCAAGCTCACTTGTATTGTTTACATGAGGTCCTCCACAAAGTTCATGAGAAACATCACCAATCGAATACACTGTTACAATATCAGGATACTTTTCTATAAACATACACTCTGCTCCAGACTGAATCGCCTCATTTTTTGGCATTTCTTTAACACTTACTGGTAAACCTAGTTGTATCCATTCATTCACTAAATCTTCTGTCTTTTGTTTTTCATCCTCCGACAATTTGTGATCACAACTAAAATCAAAACGCATTCTTTCACTTGTAATATTACTTCCTTTTTGATGAACATCCAATCCTACAACTTGTTTTAACGCAGCATTTAATAAATGGGTCGCCGTATGGTATTTTGTTTCTATTTCACCATTACCTGAAAGACCCCCTTTAAACTTCCCTTGTGAAGATGTTCTTGATAATTCTTGATGTTCACGAAACTTCTCATTGAATCCTTCAATATCTACTTTTAATCCTTGTTCACTAGCAAGTTCTTCAGTTAATTCAATAGGAAACCCATAGGTATCATACAAATGAAAAGCAGTCGTTGCATCCATACTTTCTTTGTTTCTTGTTGCTTTTTCAAACTCACGCAACCCTTTTTCAAGCGTTCGATTAAACTTTTCTTTTTCATTTTTAAGAACATCCAAAACAACATTTTCGTTATCTTCTAGCTCTTTATAATACTTTTTGTATTGATTTAAAAGAATCTTTGCAATTTGTTGTTCCCAATCACTATTGATATCGATGCCAAGTCGTTTGGCATGACGAATAGCACGACGAATCAGTCTTCTTAAAATATAGCCTTGGTCGGTATTACTAGGTTTAATACCAGCAGGATCTGCACTAATAAATACAGCGGTACGTAAATGGTCTGCAATAATACGCATCGATTTTTCATTGCCTTCATATGGAAGTCCAGAAATAGAAGAAATAAGAGCAATCACATCTTTCCAAATACTAGAAGCATAATTATCATGAACGCCTTCCAAAATAGCTGTCGTTCGCTCAACACCCATTCCTGTATCGACATTCTTTTTAGGAAGTTCCGTTACCTTTCCTTCACTATCCTTATAAAATTCCATAAAAACATTGTTCCAAATTTCCACCCAACGATTATCTTCTAAATCAAAAATATCAGGAACATCCTCTTCACTTCTCCAATAAAATATCTCCGTATCTGACCCACATGGTCCTGACTCTCCTGCAATCCAAAAATTATCTTCAACCGTTTTAGCAATTCTTGGTTCTGGAATTCCAAGACTTCTCCATTTGTTGTAACTTTCGCTATCAAACGGAATGGCATCACTACCTGCATACACAGTCACAGCTAATTTTTCTACTGGAATATGTAACACTTCCGTTAAAAATTCAAAACTCCAAGCAATACTTTCGTTCTTAAAATAATCTCCTAAACTCCAATTTCCAAGCATTTCAAAAAAAGTATGATGGGTACTATCTCCCACTTCATCCAAATCATTCGTTCTAATGCACTTTTGATAATCACATAATCTTGTTCCATAAGGATGCACTTGCCCCATCAAATAAGGAATCAAGGGTTGCATTCCTGCGGTATTAAATAACACCGAAGGGTCATTTTCTGGTACCACTGGTGCACTTGGTATCCTTTTATGTCCTTTACTTACAAAAAAATCAATATACAAATCTTTTAAATTCATGTTTATCTTTCTCCTTCTATACATTCTTTAACAAATGTTTCTATTTCTTCTTTACTCTTATTAGAAATCACATAATCAAATCCTTTATACTCATCCAATTCTGTCTCCGTAACATGTTTCTTTTGTTTTTCTGTCAAAGAAGATTCTTGTAAGTCATTAATCACTTGAATAGTCAAAACATCTTTGTACTTTCCTTTTTTAAATTCCTCTATTTCTTGTTTCAAACGGACATCACTAATCACAACCAAATCCACATAGTTTTCATAAACAGAGAAATCTTCCAACATTCTTTTTACAAAAAAATCTTCTCCAAATTGTTTTCTTAAAAAAACTCCTGTTTCTTGCAAAAATGTTCGAGGTTTATTTTCTCTCTGTCCATCATAGCCAAGAATTTCCCTCGCATACAACTTGATATACTTACTATACTCGGTTTGTAAAGCTCGAAGTCCTCTTGACTTAGCAAACTCTACAAGACAATTTCCCAAATAACTTTTTCCACTTCCTGCCTTCCCAGCAATTAAAATAACTCTCATACACACCTCCTAAAACAAAAAAGAATTGCCCCCAACAAGGAGCAATTCTGCGGTACCATCCTTTAGATTACTTAATTATTGATAACGGGACTCCCCGATAAATCTCCAACAAGCAGCACAAATTTTATTCTTTCTTTGTTTATGTTCCACCATCCATAAACTCTCTTTAAACTACTCAAATAAAATCTTCTTATCTTCAACGATTTCTATTTACAAACGAAACAAATATTCTGTAAGAGCTTCATAAACTTCATCTCGCTCCACCAATTTACCTGATTCTCTTAATTCATTCAATTCTTGTATAGTAACAAATCGAATCGCTTGAACTTCACTCTCTTGCATTTTAATATTTTCTTCCGTTAAACCATCTTGTCTTAAAATGAAAAAATCATAAAATTGTCGTTCAATAAAATGTTCAGAAAACTCTTGTATTTTTCGAAAAGAGGTCATAAAACGAAAATCTTTCACCTTAACAGAAAACCCTAGATTAACGCTGACTTCCTCACTAATTTCGCGATTGGCTCCTGCAAGAGAATCTTGTCCCGAAGACAAATGACCAGCAACAGAAATATCCCACATTCCTGCATTCTTTTCTTTATTCAAAGAACGTTGTTGAATTAATATTTTATTTTCATCATTAACAATAGCCACAACAATAGCTCGGTGCCACAAACCTTTTTCATGAATAACTTTTCGTGGCAATATCTCTCCTGTTTTTACACCATTTTCATCCAGAACATCTAGTAATTCTTCCTTCATTAAAGTTCCTCATCTCTCTTTTACTAAGAACAACCAAATTATAACAAAAAAAAAAGGGAAATACTAGCCTCTTTTTAAAACGGGATACTTGCTTCCCAAAAATTCCCAAATTACTTTCAATAAAGCAAGACATGGAGTTGCTAAAATCATACCCAAGATACCAAAAAAATGACTAAACACCAAAAGACCAATCATAATCGTGACAGGATGCAACTTCATCGTTTTACTCATAACAATCGGTTGTAAAATAAAGTTCTCTACGCACTGAACAATCACACAAATAATAATCGTCATCACACCAATAAACGTACTTTGGCTAAATCCAATAACAACAGCAACCGCTCCTCCAATATAAGGACCAACGTAAGGAATCAAATCGGTAATTCCACAGAAAAGTCCAAACAAAAGTGGAGATTGCAATCCAACAATAGCAAAACCAATGGAATCACACACAAACACCATAGTAGCAACAAGTAAAGTTCCATTGACACTTTTTCGCACCTCTGCCCCAATATTATTAAGCAACACTTGTGCTTCAAACTGACGTTTATGAGGAAGCATATTTAGAAAATGTCTACTAATCGCATCAAAATCAAACAACATATAAAGACCAACAAACAAGCCTAAACCAATCGTTACCATGCTAGAAAAGAAATGGACAATCAAATTCAACAAAGTAGCAGGAAAAGAAGTAGTAAACTCCGATAATTTTGTTTCCATCGTTGTCATAACATTCGTTTGTATCGTTTTTATATCCACACCTTCAATATCTCTAAAGCGTAAAAAGAAATCATTCACTGTATCTTTAACCTCTCCAAAAATAGCAGGCAAATTTCCAATAAGCTCATTCACTTGTACATAAATCGTTGGTACCAACACCCGTAAGAAAATAGCAAAAACAAGCAAGAAAATAGTATAAACAATAATAGCAGCAGCCATTCTTGGGATCCCTTTTTCTTCTAATTTCTTTACCAAAGGATTAAATAACCAAGCAATCACAAATCCAATAAACAAAGGAGAAAGAACTTTTAGAAAACTCAAAAGAAACGTTAAAATGCCCCATTCTTTTATTAAAATTGTAACAACAAAAACACAACCAATAATCATGGTGATATAAAGTAGATGTAATATTTTACTCGTTAAACCAACCACCTCATTCACATGATCAATATTAATTTCTTTCTTCTTCTTTTCCATTAGTTTCCTACACTCTCCTTTGCTACAACGCCATCCAAACTAAAACTTTTTGCATCCGTTATTTCTACATTCACTATTTTACCGATCAAATCTTTACTTCCATTAATATTTATTAATTTCATAGTATCAGTATACCCATATATTTTATTTTTATCTTTTGAATTTTCTCCTAAAACCAAAACAGGAACCACTTTCCCCTCTAAACGTTTATTATTTTCTAAAGAATATTGATTGACAAGTTGGTTTAATCTTTGCAAACGTTCCTCTTTTTCTTCCATAGGAATGGTATCTTCAATAAGACTAGCTGGTGTTCCTTCTCTTGGACTATAAATAAACGTAAACGCTGAATCAAACTGACAAGTATTCACGACATCCAAAGTATCTAAAAAATCGCTTTCTGTTTCATTAGGGAATCCTACAATAATATCTGTTGTAATACTTACATTAGGGATTCTTTCTTTAATTTTTTGAAACAAAGTTAAATACTCACGTTTCGTATAACGTCTCCCCATTTGTTTTAAAACTTTATCGCTACCACTTTGCAGCGGCAAATGAATATAAGGCATAATATTTTCATAAGTAGCAATCGTATCAATCATTTCCTCTGTAAAATCCCAAGGATGACTTGTAACAAAGCGAATCCTTTCCATTCCTGTTTTTGCAACACATTCTAGTAAATCTTTAAAATCATAGACAAACGTTAAATCTTTTCCATACGCATTCACATTTTGACCAAGCAAAGTTACTTCCTTATATCCCTTCTGTTTTAATTCTTCCACTTCCGAAACAATCGCTTCTAACTTTCGACTTCTTTGTTTCCCTCTTGTGTAAGGAACAATGCAGTACGTACAAAATTTATCACAGCCATACATAATATTTACCCAAGCAGTAATCTTAGAATCTCTACTATACTCTATTCCTTCATAAACGTCCCCTTCAATACTATAAACTTCTATTTCTTGCTTTTTCTTATTCTCTAATATAAGCCTAGGTAAATCACTTATATTATGTGTTCCAAACACAATATCTACATAAGGGTGTTTCTCTTTAATTTCCAAAATCACACTTTCCTCTTGCGACATGCATCCCCCAACAGCAATCAAAAGGTCCGGTTTCTCTCTTTTTAAATGTTTACAACGACCAAGATATCCAAATACTTTATCATGTGCATTTTCTCGTATCGCACACGTATTTAAAACAACAAGGTCACTTTCCTCTAAGACCAAAGTTTCCGTAAACCCCAAAAGTTCCAAATAGTTACGTATCTCCTCCGAGTCATGCATATTCATTTGACAACCATAGGTTCTTAGAAAATATTTTTTCCCTACAAAAACATTAGGAAACGTATACTCAACTTTTTTTTCTATCACTTTCTCTTTGGTTCTTTTACGAGCTTCTTTTAAATCTGGTAAATGCATAAAATCACTTCCTAATCTCCTTTATTATAACACTACTTTACTTTCCATCCAAATGTTTTAACGTTTTCTCTCTTTCTCTTCTCTTTCCATAATCTTTTTTAAATCGGAGAGTAAATACTCTTTAAAAGAAGCATCTTGCACCAAAGACAAGAAGAAAAAAGAAAAAAAAGAAACCAAAGAAGAACAAGTAGTAGAATTATTGATAAGAAAAAAGAAATCTTCCATCACTTTATAATCCAAATCTTGGCGTAAAGCAAAATCTTCTACTCTACAAAATTTTAAAAGAGTAGGAGAAAAAACATCTTGTAAAGGAGAAGAACCCCAAAAGAAATTTTCTATCTGTGGAAAATGAAATAAAAGACTATATTTTTCTTCTTCACTAAAAACACCTTTTTCTAAAGCCAAAAAGAGTTCTTGGACATAAAATGTAGAAATCAAATAATTACTCCCAATAGTACAATCATAACGTTCATTATGAAACTCATTATAAAAATGTTCTTGATAAAACCGATTCTGAAGAAGAGAAAAAACACGCGTTTCTAAACCATACCTCGGAAAAGTAAAAGCACTAGTAGCGAAAGGATGATTACAAAGAGGATTATTTTTCCGTAATGTCTCCATACTTTTTTCCAATAAGCCAAAGGGAATCTTTTGATAACTTTCTCTCTCATAAGCAAGCAAAAAACGTAGCTTTTCGAATGATTTTTTTGAAACGCTTTTCTTTTCAAAAACCAACTTTTGATACAAATTTTGAATTGAAGTGGCTATAGTAAAAAAAGACGTAAAATCAAGAATCTCTTTTCTATCAATCTCTTTCATTTTCCTTTATCTTGCCCTTTCTAATTCTTCATGAATTTACAAAAGAAACAAACCTTTCCTCTAAAAATACATTCCCTTTTTTAATAAGGATATATTTTACTAAAGCGAAAACAAAAAGTCAAACAAGAGTTAAAATTATTTTTTTCTATTTCGTTTTCTAGAAACTCCTTGTCCTTCTTCCAAAGATGCGAGGAAAGAAGATAAAATACGAGTAGATTTATGCAAAATAGTAGAATACATTGCTGCCTCAGCCTCTATCATTTTTCTAGGCAAGGTATCTTTTCTAGTCCTTTCTTCTAAATAAATACCAACCTTTTGAAACGAACCCCAATACCCCTTAGGATTTGTAATTTGTATTTCCATCACTTTTAAAAACTTTTCTTGATAAAAAGGAATTTTTAATCTTCCAATGACTCTACCATTATACAAATTTTCGATATAATAATACTCTTCGTTTTTAAAAAGTTGTATGCCATTTTTATCTTTAGGAAAATGTTTTTTATCCCTACAAGAAAAAAATTGTTCCAAAAGTTCTATAAATTGTTCAAAAGTTTCTAGTGGTTCTAAACGTTTTTTCTCTTTTTCCAATTCTTTTTGCTGTACGTTGAAATACTCTTGGGTATAATGACAAGACGTTACAAAATCATCTGGCAAACAAACTCCCATCACACGAGCAAAATTTTCAACAGCGACCATACAAATAATCGCTAATTTTTCTATTGCAGTCTTTTGTAGTAAGAAACAACTTGTTTCTTCTTTGTAGGAATCTTTCGTAAAAGTAAGTGTAATTTTTTCTCCAAGTTCATAAGAAAAAGGATAGTTTTCTTCTTCCAACGAAGCGGGTGCTTCCCTAAAACTTTCACAAAAAAATACATCTTTTTTCATCCAACTCGAATTGTTTGTAACAAACCCTTCTTTTAAAAGAACAATATCATAAGAATCTGGATTTATAACTTCCTCATACCAATCAATAAAAGTAACCGACAACCCCCTTTTTTGCATAAAATTTTCAAACAAATATTTATCTATTCCTAAAAAACTAGCAACACATAAAATCTTTAAATTCTTTATAGGAATCACTTGCTTTTTTCTTTCCAAATGGGTAAGTATTTTTTTACAAACAAATTCTTCCTCATGGAAATAGGCTACATCTTCTCCTACAATGTATTTTTGTGGACTTTCCACTCCTTCTAATTTTTCATAAACAAGTTGATTTTGTGTCTCCTGAATTGGTAAGAGAAAATAATCTAAATCTTGCTTGATAAAACGATCACTATAACGTTCTACTCGTAAAATATGGTTTCTATACTCAAATAGCATCTCACGCATTTCAAAACAAGCAAGCCCTCGTATAGAATGTTCATAAAATACATCGTATTCTTTTAATGCTTCTTTATTTTTTACAAAATAAGCATAAGCTTCCTGAATGTTATGAAACCATTTTACATTTCTAAACCCAAAAGATTTTAAATATTTATATTCTTCTTTTTCCCTTGAAATAAAAACTATTTTTGCAAATCGTAATAAGTATTCTTTTTTCATTGTTGCTCCTATATCCACTCAATATATCTAGTATAACATAAAAAAAGAAAAAATCTCAACCAATGAGATTTTCAAACTTTCGGGATTAATCTTTCTTTTCCCCCCATATAAGGTTGTAACGCTTTAGGAATAGCTACACTTCCGTCTTCCCTTAAATTGTTTTCTAAAAAAGCAATCAACATACGAGGTGGAGCAATCACTGTATTCCCCGTTGTGGGCATAAGCACCCAACTGCGACTGCAATTCTTCCATTCGCTCATTGGTATCACTTCTTTCATTTTTCGTTTGTGAAGGCATTTTTTTGATTGGTAATGTGTCGGTTAATTCATCTCCAGTTTTAAGAACAAATCTAATTTCATATGGATCAATAGACCCATCTTCATTCCTTCTACCTATTATAATCTTATCAATAATACTTTCAAATACATCAGCATCAAATTCTTTTAATGTAGTATTTTTCTGAAAAATAGTTTTAAATTTATCTACCCTATCTTGAACTTTATCTCTATGTGATATGTAATCTCTAATTTTCTTTGCTTCTAGTTCTAATAGTTCGATTTTTTTATTTATTCTTGCACTCTTTTCTTCAAATACATCATTATCAATTACTTTAGCAAGTCTAACATCTAACAATTCCATAAGTTGTTCTCTATATGCTTTAATATCAGCTTCTAAACTTTTAAGTTCTTTAGAATAATCATCATTATTAAAAGTTTCTTCTATTGTGATTAAAAGTTTCTCAATTACCTCTTTATTATATTGACACAATACAGAATACATATTAACAAATAATTCTTCAATATAAGATTCTTTAACATTTCCATAACTTTGGCAAGATAAATGGTCAGTATTATAAGTTCTACAAGCCCAAGCAACTCTACGAGGATCGCCATCTTTATGACCTTTCCAAGACCTTCTAATATAGTTCTCTCCACATAAGCCACAAATAATCTTACTACTAAATGGATAAACTTGACTAAATTTTTCTGGTCTACCATCAGCAGTGTACTTTCCTGACCTTTTATTTGCAATTTCTTGACAAATATCCCAAGTTTCTCTATCAACAATACCTTTATGATGATTTTCAGTATAATACATATCAAATTCGCCTTTATTCTTTTTCTTTTTTGAATTTATAGGATTATCTGTATATGTTTTTCCTGTAAGCAAATCTCCAACATACTTTTCGTTTCGTATCATTCTAAAAATAACTGTATCAGACCATTTTTTTCCTGTTGGACTAGGGATATTTTGATTATTCAATTCTTTTGCAATTCGTGAAGTTCCAACACCCTCTTTATATCTATCAAAAATGTATCTAATGATAAATGCTTCTTTTGGATTTTCTACTAGATTTTCTATTTCCTCATCATATATAAAACCATAAGGAGCATAATGACCAACAAGTTCGCCTCTTTTCATTTTCATACGAACTCCTGCTTTAACATTTTCAGAAATAGATTCACTTTCTGCTTGAGCGAAAGCACTATACAATGTTAAAAACATTTCACTTGTCATTTGCAAAGTATGTATATTTTCTTTTTCAAAATACACATCTACATTTTTTTCTCTTAATTGTCTTACATAATTTAAAGTATCAACAGTATTTCTAGCAAATCTTGATATTGATTTAGCAATAATCATATCAATTTTTCCTGCTAAAGCATCCTCTATCATTCTATTGAAATCTGTTCTTTTAGCAGTTTTAGTTCCAGATAGACCTTCATCAGCATAAATATCTACAAATTCCCAATCATCATGTTCTTCAATAAGATTCTTATAATGAATTTTTTGAGATTTATAACTGGTTTGTTGTTCTTCACTGTCTGTACTTACTCTACAATAAGCACAAACCCTTAAAATTATTTTTTTGATGCCATTTGTGATTTTACTAATTCTTGATTGATTAGCGGTTATAACCTTGACACTCGCCAATTTAACTCCTTTCTTTAGCAGAGTTTAGATTATAATACCTTCATCTCACGCTATAAGTATAGCATATTTTTGCTCTTTATTCTATGTTTTTAGTGGAAAATGCTCTCGTTTAATTACATCTTTTAATTTAGAAAATTCCTTTTCAGTTATTTCCCCTTTTAATAAAAGCAATTTAATTAAAGACAATTTCATACTGTGTTCCACTAGGTTATTTAATTCTTTATTTTCAATAGTAATTTTTGTTTTCATTCACATCACACTCCTTAACAATACATTCAAAAAACTCTATAAAATTGCAAATAAAAAAAATCAAAGTATTTCTACTTTGACAAAATTACACTATTAACTAACAGCTCTTCAAAAGAATTAGAAAATCAATATGACATTTATTCTTTTTCAGTTTTATAATCTCTCATTGCTTCTGCAATATCCCAACCTGTAAAAAAATCTGGAAATTTAGGAAAATCTAGTTTTTCTTGAAATAAAGTTCTTGTATCAAACCTTAAAATGATTTCATTTAGTATATCTTTTTTTTCTTCAAATGATAATTTATTATAATCTTTTAACATTTGATTATAACTATTTCTTGATTTTACAGTACAAATATCATCTACCATTATTTTATTTCCAACTCTATTTTCCTCATTTTTTAACATAATATCTAAAAATGATGCGAATCTATTTCCAATATCTTTAGGAAAACCTAATATGTTAGGAGTAAATGGTACTTCGCCCTTTTTATGGGTAATCTTTCCATCACTCCACATATTAAATAATTCAATACAAAATTTTAGTCTATCCTTGTAACTTAAGTATTTAACTTTTTCTAAAAATTGAGTAACCTTTTCACTAGGATTATTAACAAATACTAATTGATCTCCACCTGCAAGAATTATGTCTCTTAAAAATAAATCATCTGGTTTAACTCCTACTGCAAATGCCATTTGTATTGCCCTTTCGCAAAAAAG
This sequence comes from uncultured Mycoplasmatota bacterium, assembly GCA_947649365.1. Classification (GTDB taxonomy): domain Bacteria; phylum Bacillota_I; class Bacilli_A; order RF39; family UBA660; genus MGBC108787. Next base: position 23,650 of record CANSRH010000010.1, read on the forward strand.
ATTGCTATATCCTATAACTACTCCTCTAATTAAAGACCTATCTAAACCATATCTTTCTCCTACTGCACTATAAGTAAAACCTTTTTCAATTCTTACTCTTTCAAAATCGTGCAAAATAACATGACCATCATTTGATAACCTTATTGGGGTATATTTAATACTTGCCTTCACTGTTTACCTCTTTTCTTATATTTTTTGTTCTAGTATATTTCTTGCTACTTCAAAACCATTAACACTTAAATCAAGTATTGGATATTCATCATTAAATAATGTTTTATTATCTAATCTAATGAATAGCTCTGCTAATACATCAAGTTTTTCATTATAAGACAATTTTTCAAACATTGATAATAAAGGTTTATCATATTTGTTATAATGAATACCCATTACATTTCCATTTTCTTGGTATGCTTTACTTAATAATGTTCCAATATTATTAAAGACTATGGTTAAATACTCCAAATAGATTTCTGCAAAATTATGACTTAATCCAATAGTATCTAAATTGAATATTACTAAATCATCATCTTCAACTAAACTTGGATTCACTTCATTTTTACTATTGATATGACCATTATTTAAACTATCAAAAACATAAATTACAAACTTTAATCTTCCAGTTTCTTTAATTTTCTCTAGTTTATCAAATATCTTTCTAACATCTTCTGTTACTTCACTAATGTACATAATTTTCCCTCCTTAATTATTTTTCTTCTGCTATATTCAAGTTGTTTACTTCCTACCATATTTTTACTCCTTTCCTACAACCCATTTTTAAGCCATTTTAAGCGACTTTATTTTTTTACTCTTATAGTTGTTCAACTCTTCCCATCAAATTAGATACGAACAACATTAGAGAAGAAATACAATGGATTTGGTTCAAACTATTTATCACTTAAAGAAAAGAATTTTGCAAGAGATTTTTTTAAAAAAATCTAATTTCTTTATCTTTCTATATTTTTTGTTACATTTTTGCTTAATCTTTCTATGTTATTACAATTTATAACTGATCTATTTTGGTTATTTTTATCTGTATATACATTTAATTTTCCCACAATATTAACATCTGAATTTAACTCTAATAAATCTTTATTATTAGATAATGTTTCTCCCTCTAACATAACTGATATAACATTTTTTTGACTTTTCCCATTGTATTCATATTCCTGTTCTATATCTACAAATTGAGCAAACTCCCCATCTTTCTTTTTAAACTCTTTACCTAAATGTGATATTTTACCCTCGATTTCTATTCTATTAACTACTTCTTCTCTCTTATCTTCATCTTTATTTATAGTTTTATCTTCTTTATCTAATTTAACAATTCTATTAAATAATTTATCAAAAGCAATTTTATTAGGAGTTTCATCAACCACTTGCATAAATGAATGATATTTACTGCTTTGAGCAACATATCTTTTCGCACTTTCATAGGAATTATCTGTATCACATACTAAATATATTTTTTCTTCTGCTGAATCAAAACACTCATGTACTGGTTCAACATAACGATTATTAGCATGGTTATGAATACACACAACTTTATCCTTTTCACAAAAATAAATATCACTATATCTACTATCTCCAATTTCTTTTTCAAATAAATTATCTATTGAAATTAGTCCCTCTTGTTCCTTATCTTTAAGTTCTTCTGTATAAGTACAATCATAAGTAGTTAAAACTCCCTTTACTTTTCCTTTTACATCAAGAGCTAAAATCGTATCATATTTTGGCGTTCTATATTCTGATAATAAATCTGCGACTTTATTTAACAATTTATCTTTTAGTTTCATTATTCTCTTTCCTCCTCTCGTTCTTGATTTTCTTCAACATCTAAAGTTACCTCTTGTTTATCTAAATCTAATTCACTGTCAATTCTTGCTTTTTCTTTTTGAAGTTCCTTAATTCTATCTAAAGAGGTAAAAGGTTTGTCTAATTCTTCCTTTGCATCTTTCATTTGCTTATTTGTATATGCAATTTGTTCTTTTACAGTCTCCAATTTATTTTGTAAACTTTTAAGCATATTTTCTAATTTTAGAATATTTCCTATTTCATCAGTATTATTGATTTCTACTTTATATTTACCTACACCTTTTATAAATACTACTGGGGTATATCTTAATTCTTCTCTAGTTCCTACAATATCAAACCCACTAATTTCTCCTATTTTAGTTTCTTCTCCAGTTTTTAATATGGATAAAGTTTGATAAAATTTTGTACTAGCATCTTTTCTGGAAGTAAAATATTGATCCCTTATAGTTATTCTAAAATTATCTCCAGATAAATCTTGCACTTTTGGAATATCATTTTCAAGACTTTCCATGTATTGTTGTTGATACTTTAATTGTCTAGGTAATTCTCGATTATATTTTGCTTCTAATTCCATATGAGATTTATCATATCTTGTTTTAGAGAGATATAACTGTTTCAATTCATTCTCTACTTTAAACTTATCTAAAATAAGTTCATTGCCACTAGCAAGTGCTTTAACTTCTGCATAAGTAAGTGTATCTCTGTCTAAATCTTCAGCAGTTCTTCCACTACCATTACTATTTGCCATTATTTGATTGATAAAAGTAGATTTTGTTTGGATTAACTGATAAGAATAAGCATCAAAACTTCCCTCTGTTACATATCTATAAATTTCTACCTCTTCATTTTGATTTCCCTGTCTTAATATTCTACCTTCCCTTTGTTCAATATCTGAAGGTCGCCATGGACAGTCCAAATGATGCAGTGCAATTAACTTATCTTGCACATTCATACCTGCTCCCATTTTACTTGTTGAACCTAGCAAAATTCTTTTATTACCATTTCTCATATCTTCAAATAATTTTAATTTTTGAGGATTCGTTTTTGCATTATGGATAAATTCTATCTCTTCTTCTGGAATTCCTTTTGCTACTAATTTATTCTTAATATCATCATAAACATTAAAAGTACCATCATTTTTGGGAGTAGATAAATCACAAAAGACAAGTTGTGTTAACTTGTCCTCTTTATTTTCTAACCATATTCGATATATATTTTCTACTGCCATATTTATTTTTGAATTAGGTAAATCTGGCATATTAGGGTCAATCATTCGTAAATCAAGTGCTGCTTTTCTTCCATCATTTGTAACCAAAAGCATATTATCTTCTCTTGGATCGCAACCATTCCTAATTATCTCACTTCGTTCTGCTAATTTATTAACATATTCTCCTAACTCATCACTTTTAGGAGCAACCAATGTTATAGCTTTACCACTTTTTAATTTAGGTACTGGAAGATTTAACATTTGAGATGTTTGAATATCTGCTATTTCTTTAAATAATGACATCAATTCTGGAATATTAAAGAATTGAGCAAATCTTGCTTTTGTTCTAAAACCACTACCATCTGGAGCAATTTCAAAACTATTAACAACTTCTCCAAAAGTAGATGCCCATTCATCAAAATGTTCAAGTCCCATTTCTCTTAATCTATCAAGTTGCAAGTATTTTTGCATTACATATAATTCTCCCATAGAGTTTGAAATTGGTGTACCTGTTGCAAATACTGCTCCTTTGCCACCATTATTCTCTAATATATAACTTATCTTCATAAATAAGTCTGTCGCCTTTTTAGATTCACTATTATTGATACCTGCAACATTTCTTATTTTTGAAAACATAGGAAGATTTTTAAACATATGGGCTTCATCAACTATTAACTGATCTACTCCTAACTCTTCGAATGTTACAACATCATCTTTTTTACTATCTAATAAAGTTTTCAGTCTAGCATACATACCAGTTCTTATTTGTTCTAACTTTTTCACACTTAAACTTTCATTAGATTCTGCTTTTATTCTTTCAATAGCTTCAGTAACCTCTTCTATTTGATTTTCTATATGTTTTTTTTCATATTCCTTACTAATAGGAATTAAACCAAAACTAGAATGAGCAATTAAAACTGCATCCCATTCTCCAGTTGCAATTCGTGCCATCAATTTTTTTCTTCTAGTTTTTTCAAAATCTTTTTGATTCGCTACTAAAATATTAGCAGTTGGATATAATTTTAAAATCTCATTTGCCCATTGTCCTAGTAAATGGTTAGGAACAACAAACATGGGTTTACTAACTATTCCTAATCTCTTTAATTCCATAGCACTAGCAATACATTCATAAGTTTTTCCTGCTCCTACTGCATGGGCTAACAATGCGTTTCCACCATATAAAACTCTAGCAACTGCATTTTTCTGATGCTCTCGAAGGTTTATATTAGGATTCATACCATCAAAAGTTAAATGACTACCATCATATTCTCTTTCTTTTAAACAATTAAAGTTTTCATTATAGATTTTTACAAGCCTTTCTCTTCGTTCTTCATCTTTCCATATCCACTCTTTAAACTCTTGTTTTATAAGTTCTTGCTTTTCTCTAGCATTCGCAGTTTCAACTGGATTAACCACTCTTCGATCATCATCTAATTTATCATAAACAGTAACACTTTGAAGATTTAAAGTATTTTTAATTATTGCCAAGGCATCTGCTCGTTCAGTTCCCCAAGTATTCGTATTTTTAATTCCATATCCATAAAGACCACTTGCTTGAAATAACCATGTATTAACCTCTTTTGCATATTTTATTTTTAAACTACTAGCATCATACCTAGGTATATCTAAAAGTTCCCTGCAAAAAGTGTGATAAACATCTTCTGGAATCCATGTTGAACCTAATTTAACACTTATCTCATCATATTCTAATGGTTTAGGTTGGACACTTTCTAATGCTTCGATATTTCTATCGTACTTATTATCTTCATTTATAGATTTAACATAATTTAATTTATGTTTAACATTTCCACTCAAATATTCACTCGCAAGTACCCATCCATCATTAAAATCATATATTTTTTCTGGGTCTTGAAAGATTAAAGTGTCTAACTCTTCTATCATTTCATCTTTTTCTTTTGAATACAAAGTTTTCATGTATTCAAAATCTACACATCCACGATTATTAAGAGAATACATAAGTGCCTCTTCTGCATTTTCTGCACTACTAATTTCTTTACTCTTTCTTATAGTTCTTTTTGTAAAGACATCTCCCTTTTCATAGATAGGTTTATCATTTTCCTCATCTTGAGTAATTTTATTTTCAATAGAAGAAAGCAAATAATAATCTGGATCACTATCAAAAACTCTAGCATTAGCACTATCGTTTAAGTAACCAAACTTTTTAATAAAATTATCATAAACATCACTTAAAATAGATTGAGCATTTTCTAATTCTTCATCAGTTCCATCTTTAAGTTGAATATCAAAAACATATCGTAATGCTTTTTTAACACTACACATACCAATAATTCTTCTTGCTATCATACCATCTTGAATTTGATAAGGTATTAAATTAGAATCTTGTCTTTGATATATAATTTTCTTATTATCTTGTTCAATTACAACAAAAGCATTATTTTTAATATCATCACTTGCTTCTAATATTTCATATTCACTATTTTGCTCACTAATTTCATAAGGAGCATTTTCATATATGTTAGAAGGTAATTCCTTAATTGCTTGTGTCATTAACTCTTCAAGACTTGTTTCACTAGGATTAAGTGTATTCTCCATTCCATAAGGAGAAGTTTTTTGTTCCATTTTACCAAGCATCATATTAGGATGGTTAATAAAATAATTATTGATAATAATACCATCTTTATACTCACTTGTGTATAGCCAGTCCTCATCACTTAAATCTAATTTAAGTTCATCTCGCTTTTTTAGAAATATGATATCAGTTGTTACTTTTGTATTTGCATTTCCAGTAAATGTATCATTAGGTAATCTTATTGCTCCAACCAGTTCTGCTCGTTTCGCAATATATTCTCTAACCTTTGTATCTTTTTTATCAAGTGTACCATCTGTTGTTATATAAGCTATTATACCACCACTTCTTACTTTATCCAAAGTTTTTTGAAAGAAGTAATCATGAATCACAAAATTTTCTTTATATCTTTTATCTGGCACTTTAAAATTACCAAAAGGAACATTACCAAGGCTAATGTCAAACAAATTATCTGGAACATTAGATTCTTCATACCCTTTTATTTCTATCTTAGCATCTGGATATAACTTTTTAGCAATTCGACCACTTATGCTATCTAGTTCAATTCCATATAATTTAGAATTTTCCAATTCTTTTGGTATTCTTCCAAAAAAGTTTCCAGTTCCACAACTTGGTTCAAGAATATTTCCTTTATTAAATCCAAACTGTTGTATTGCTTTATAAATGCTATCAATCGCAATATTGGGTGTATAAAAAGATGTTAAAGTGGACTTTCTTGCTTGATTATACTCATCTTCACTCAAAAGATTTTTTAATCTTGTTCTTTCACTAGACCAATTATCTTTTCTTTCATCAAAAGCATCAGCAATTCCACCCCAACCTACATATTTCGACAAAATATTTTGTTCTTCACTTGTAGCATTTCTATCTTCTAATTCTAATTTCTTAAGTAAATCTATTGCCCTTATATTATCTTCAAATCTTGATTTAGCACCAAAACTATTATCTATTTTATCATCTTTTATATGATAATTGATTTTAGGATATTGTTCTTCTTTCGGTGATTCTACTTCATCTCCATCTTTATTATAATATTTTATATCTGGTTCAGATAATACTACTCCATTTTCAGTTGGAATAATAGTATGCTCCACTGTTCTGTAAGATATTTCCTCATCATTTTTTTCTAACTCTTGTTCTTCTAATTCCTCAGCTCTTTTTTCTGCTTCTTGATACATCTTTTTCTTATTAAAATAATCATTAAGAATAATATTATCTTTTGTAACTTCAATTAGTATACCATCTGCCATGTCTTCATCAAAATCAAAAGATAAACTTAAATCACGAGCAGTTATATATGCTTTATTATATTTTGTTTTAGACAGTTCCTCTTGAAATATTCTTAAATCTTCCATAGAAAAAAATTGCTCTGTAACCCAATATAAATCATTATTTACTTTGGAATAGGTTTTAAATTTCATGCTTTTAGGCAACCATTTTTCAAATTCACTTCCATCAAAGTCTTTGCTAATATTATCTACTTGTTTAAAACTTGATATATTCAAATCAAATTGCTTATCATCAAAATTATGCCAAAAAATATGAATTAGTGATGGAGAAAAAGATATTGAAAAATCTTTATCTTTCATAAGTTGCGATAAGAAATAATTATTTATAATTCCATCATTTAATTTAATCTCATCAGTTTTATCAGTATTAAAAAATGAAAAACTATTTTCATCCATATTATCAGCAAGTGGACTTTTTAAGCATATACTTAAATTTCTTTTTTTACTCTTAATATGTTCCCATCTTTGCAGTTCAACATTCGACACTGAAAAGGTATTTTGATATTTAGTATCAAATGAATTAAAAATATCACATATCTTACTAGCAAGTTGATCCTCTCTTGGTTCAAATAAGGATAACTGGTCATTCCCAAATAAAGTTATTTCTTGTTTTAAATTATTTTCATTATCATCTTCAATATATTCTTCATCATATTCTTCTGAATCAACATTAAGTCCATTTATAAAATCAAAATGTTCATCTTCAGCAATAGCAAATGCTTCATCAAACTCTTCTTGAGATATTTCTTTCTCATCAACATAATACTTACCTTTTTCTAATGTAATATCACTTAATGAATATGGTTCTTTTATATCTTCAGTATTTTCTGACACTTCAATATCAGTTTTATGTTTTAAATGATTTTTATTGATATATGAATACCTATCAAACTCATTTTGATAAATGTTATTTAATAATTCAGAACTATATCCTGTATCATTTTCATATTTAGTAAACATATGTTCTAAATCGACATTCGTAATATAATCATTAGATTTATGTTGTTCAATAACTGACTTTTTAAATACGTCTTGTACTTTTGTTATTTTATCAGCATTAAGTGAAAAATCTTTATAAATTTTAGCAGTTTCCTTATTAGATATTTGCATACATTTAAGAATTTCATCATCTGATAAATTATTATATAATTCAAAACTACTTGGTAATGTATAAATATTGAAATTTATTTTAGAAAGAAAAAGAGAGGTCATCATTTTTGAAATGAACTCTACCTCTTCTTCCTTTAAATTATTATAGTTATTTAAAATGTTATTTTTAGAAATCTCTTTAAATGTATTATAAAAATTTTCATTTAATGAAATATTAACATCATTTGTAATATCATTTTTAGTTTGATAATATAATAATATTTCTTTGTCTATATAATGCCTATAACTCCACTCTTTATAATCTCTACCATAAGTTTGTTTTATCTCAAAAACATAAGTTTTATGATCGTTTACTAAAATAGGAATACCTTTACTTTTAGGTTTGATTCTTCTATCAATATTTTTATTATTCCACTCATCAAATGTATAATAAATTCGACCAGTAGGATTATATGAATACAAATTAAAAACATTATCAACACTATATTTATCTAATATTTTTGCCCAATAGGTAATAAACTTATTCCAATTATATGGATTTTCTTTTATATTAGATAATATCTCATCTCTTGTATCAAAAAAATCCTTTTTAAATTCATTTTGCATTTTCTTCCCTCCTTTATTTTATTGCATAAAAAAACTGCCATAATTGACAGTTTAAATTTTTAATTATCTCACAAATAAATTGACCTGTATTTAATTAAATAAAAGAAATTATTACTAAAAACAATAGTCAATTAAATATATTATCTTTTTCTTATTGATTTATATTCTAAATTATCAGTAATTTCAAATGATGTAACATCAGTTTTATTCCCATCTTTATCTGTAAGAGTTGTAGATGTAATTCCAGAGCCCAAGTCCATTGAAAAATAAGAAGTTCCATTACTTAAATAACCAAACTTAATATCATTACTATTTTTATTCCAATTACTATTAGAAAGATGACTGTATGAAAAATTAATTTTTGACAAATCAATATCTGGATCTATTGATGGTGGTATGAATTTATTTACTAAAACTTTAATAATGAGCATATAAATCAAAGCTAAATAAAGGTTAATATCTAAAACATAAACAAACAAAACATAAGATAAGATTGTAAATACAATATGAAAACTATCTACAAAATAATCTTTAATCGTATAATAATATTTAAAATTTTTATTATATTTTTTCTTTGACAACATCATAACAACTTTATCAATTATAATTAATAAGATTGAAGATACAAGAAGAATAATTATAATTCGTAATACATTATTTACTTCTTTATCACTAATTATTGTAATTGAAAAAACAATTTTATGAATTATTACAACACTTATTGTAAAAATAATTCCTGTAATAATACCAAGTAAATTAAATAAAAACCTCTTTTTATTTTCTTTAACAATAACTTCATCTAATTTTTTATTATTCAATTTAATAGGGGCTAAATAAAACTCTTTATAAAATTTATCATAAGTATATAATTTGATAACTAAAGGAATACTAAATAAACCAATAATTATTGTAGCAAATAGTGGTGTATCTCCTGTTGTAGATTTATTTAAAATAAAATAACTACAACCAAGTAAAGAAACTATAAATAATGATAAATTTATTTTTTCTGATTTTGATTGAATAATATTACCTTTTTCTGAATTTATAATCGATTTTATTACTTTTAAAACATACATATAAAATAAAATACCGATTAATATATTAACTAAAACATTTCCAGTATAAGCATAATCTCCATTTTTAACTGTGCTAATCATTGTTGTTGATACTGTATATACAAGTTGTGATACTAAAAAGCCACCTAATATTCCAAATAAAAAGTAAATTACATTTAATATCTTTTTCATATTTTATTCTCCAAATATTAATTGTTTTGACTTTCTAAATCATTTTTATAATTTTCAAGGTATTGTATATAATTAGAAAAAGCCATAGCATCGTCATCTTCTTTAGTTCCATTTAAAATTATATAATCTATCTTTGATTCTCTTTTTGAGCCATTTTCAACATTCTTAATCCAAACTATTTCAACATCTTTTCCTGTATTTTTATCTTTACCAATTACTTTAATAGAACCATTACCACGATCTCCAACATAATTGTCATCTTCACTCCATTTTGCGTTAGTTAAAGCAAAATCTATATAATTACCAACATTATAATCTTCCCCTAAAATTTCAAATTTAGAATTTCTTATTTCATTGATTGAATCAGAATATTTTTTTGAATTATCAGAATTTCCACAACCAGTAGTAATAGTTATAAAAATAGACATTACTACAAGTAATTTGATTATTTTATTCATTGTAAAACTTCCTTTCTTATTTATCTAATGAAGTTTTAAATGAATAGACATTATCTTCTTCATCTTTAAACTCTGTATCAGAAATAATTTTATAATTTTTTATTTCATTATAAGATACTTTACCATCATCACTATCTTTTTGAGTTAAATTAATTGTTAACTCATTACCATTAATTGAATAAGTACCATAGTATTCATCAAACTTTCCAGATTTAGTTCGAGAAGAAGATACTACTTTATTATCATTAAGTAAATCTATTTGTATTCCAACTTCATCACTAGACCAAGTATATCTAGCACCAGATTTGATTTCAAAAATCTTTTCACTATCTTTTTTAGTAGTTTCTTGTTGTTTATCAGTTTCATTTATTTTTGTTTCTTGTTTTTCATTTCCACAACCAGTTACACTAACTAATAAAATCCCACACAATAGAATCATAACAAATTTCTTTTTCATAATTTCGCTCACTTTCATGAATAATTATAGCACAGTTTACACTAATTTACTATTACTTATACTTAAAAAAATTTCTATTTTTGAATTTCTATTTTTACGATTGATTTTTTCTTTACTTGATATAGCATTATATGTGAAATGATATTTTTCTGTTAAACTTTGTAATAGTGCAATATCACTTGTTGATAATGGTGGTGCTAAATATACATCAGCTTGTAGTTTATCAATATTATATTCTATATTAAAATCTACTTTCCCAAAGATATTTAATACTTCATTTGCTATTTTTTCTAATAACTTTCTATTTTCTTCTAAAGTTGGATTACTTTCCACTTTTTGTGGTACTACATTTTGATTACTATTTACTTTTACTAATTGATCTACTGTGAAATAGGTATTAACTAATCTTTCTAAAGGTCTTTTTTCTCTTTGAATACAACCTTTTTGATAACTACTAAATTTATCATAAGTAACTGTATCTCTAAAAATAGGATGTCCTATTGTTGGAAAAATGATAGTTTTATAATGTAATTGTTTTATTTCATCAGCAGTTAATAATCTTCTAGCAATTAAACTTGTACCTTTACTACCATTATTATTAGTAAAACTCATAGAATAATTTAATGATGTAGTCATCACTCCATGCGATCCGATGCGAACACTCACAGCTTCTGCAGTTTCTTGTGTATTAGTTTTTAAGTAGGCAAGACCACAGTTATCTTGAATAATTTGACTAACCTCTTTTCCATATAAATTATCTAATTGTTGAAGAGATTGAAGATAATAGTTATAAAACAGTCCTCTACTTCGCCCTACACTTGTCATGGAAATTATATCATTTAAAGGTGGTGTGTTCCCAAATTCATCTAATAAAAATACTAAGTCATAAGGTAATTTCTTATTTTCTTGTTCATTACAAAGCATTACTAATGTTTTATACATAAGAGATACTATAATTGATACAAGAGAATAATATATTTTCGATTCATCTGGAATACAACAATAAAGTACAGTTGGTTTCTTTCCTAAATCATCCAACTCAAAGTCTGAATTAGATGTAATATTTTCTACATTAACATCATCATACAATGACATTCTTTCATTAAAAGTTGAAGTAATAGAACGATATGTTGTTTCTGATGTATTTAATAATGGTAATAATTTATCCTTACTTTTCATATCATAAGTTTTTGATTCAATATACTTTTTTAAATTTTTATTATTTGTATCAGTCATAGAACTATTTTGAAATTTCTTAATAGATGTTAGAGTAACTTGTTCTCTTTTAATTTTATTATCAACATATTCTTCAAAAAATAAAAAAATGATTCCATAAAGTAAATCACAAGCACTATTATTCCAAAACTTTTCTTTTGCAGTTTCATCATTCATAATCATATTAGATAAATCATTAACAAGTTGATTGCTTTGAGCAAAATGAACAATGGATTTATTTTTATATTCCATTGCTTTTTTCTCATCTTTTTCTTCATTGCTCAATTTTAGATATTTATCATACAACTCATACTCTCTTAAAGCAGGGTGCAATAAATTATTATGATTAGAAAATTCTGGATTTCTAAAATCTAAAGTTAGAACATCATATCCATTATCTTTAAACATTTGACTTGTAGTTTGAAATATCTCGCCCTTTGGATCAGTTATAAAAACTGATTTCTTTTTTGTAGCAGTCGCAATAAAACTACAATATGGAATTACTGATGTTACACTTTTCCCACTTCCTGTTGAACCCAATATAATCCAATGAGGTGTTTGATTATCAAACCACACTCTTTTATTATCTTTACTAAAGTAAATAGGAAAACCACTTTCTTTAATATGTGAAATACTTTCTTCTCTAAAATTCTTTTTGATTTCTCCTAATGTTGACCATCTAGCAGAGCCATGTTCATTATTATCTTTTATTTTTTGTCTAGTAATAAATGGTTCAACTAAATATAGAAAAATTAAAATCAAAGATACAATAATTAAAATCATGATATAAGGTAATGGCATAAACTATCTTTCCATTTTATTTTCCAAAGATTTTCTAACATCATCAAGCATATCTTCATCAATTACTTTATAATCTTTAATTTCAATTTCATCTGTTTGTAAACCTACTAATCTTTCAATTATATCTTTTCTAACATCTTGATCACATCTATCTAAAAAGTATCCTATTGTATTTAAAATAGGTATTGAAGATGGATTATTATAATCATATACTTTTAAATCAACAGAGCCTAGTTTATAATTCAAATCTACTATTACATCAGGTAAATCTTCATATCTTACAACTATTTCCTCTGAACCTGTATCAACATACACTAATTTTTCTTTTTTTATTAGCAATTCTTTTATTTCTTCTAAAGAGTATTGATTTAACAATCCTTTTTCTTGATTTAATTCCAAAAACTTTTCAACACCTTCTTTATCATATTCTTTAAGCTTTTCCAAATCAACTTCTACTAAATGGCACTTTCTCCCATTATATTCAATTATATTTATAGTTTTACTTATAAAACCTTCATCTAAAAGTTTATACTTAATTCCTCCAGAGATTTCATCTGATAAATATACTTGATTTAATTTATCTATGGTTATTTCTGGAATATTTTGTGTTACTTCAACCATATAATCATAGTCATCAAGTAATTCTCCATTAGGATTCTTATCTACTTGAATATATAATCTATTATTAACATAATTTGCAACTGTTAAATAATATTTTTCTCCTCTTTCTTCATCAAACACCTTTTTCATTTTTATCTTCCTGCTCCTTTACTAAACTCTCTAAAAACTCATTCTCGCATTTTAACATTGTTATATACAAATGAGCTATATCTTTTTCTATTTTATTTTTTGTATTTTTCATTTTAGTTTCATATTTACTGATACTTTTTAAATTATCTTTTACTTTTAAATTAACTAATACAATTATTTCAGTATATTTTGTTACTGTCTTTTGCATATTAGAAAATTCAACATTTAATTTTGAAAAATCCATTATAATCCCCTACCTTTCATAGTTTTCAATAAGCATTTCAATATTATTTTCTTCTAAAGCATCATACAAATCTTCTTTATCAAAATTTTGTAATTGTCTTAAAGTAAATTTATTATTTAAGTAATTTATAGAAATAAAATTAGTCATTTGCGATAAATCATAATTATAATAATCATCATGAAATTCCATGATATACTCCTTTAAATCTTCAACAGTATCATCAGACAGTTCTATATTTTTTGCTTTCGCATTATCATAAATTTCTCTATAAATAATAAAACTTTCTAAATAGGATTTATCTTCCTTTGAAAGTTTGTTATATCTTTCTAACATTTTCATTTGTTTTTCCTCCAATTCATATATTCTTTTGTGATAAATCAATATTTCTTTTATCACTCTATCATTTTGAAAAATTCTATACCTATGTCCCCAAAAGTTAATCCATATTTTTAAAAACTTTTTCATAATCATTTTTCTCTTCTTCTCTTGAAATTCTACTTGAAATAATACAAGCAGACCATAAAAAAATCACTAATAACATTATTAGCGATACTAAAAAAATAAACATTTCTATTTCTCCTTCTCTTCTTTTAATTTTCTTTTCATTTCTTTTGCAACTTTCATTCTTTTTTTAAAATCTTCTCTTTCCCATTTTGCAAAGGTTTCGCTAACTATTTTTAACAATTCTTCAGAGTTATTGCAACTATGTTCAGATTCAATTATATTTCCAGATTTTACTTTTAACTTATTATCTTCTTTAGAATAGTTCAAGTCCACATTAAAATCATCTTGAAATCTTGGATATGGATATTCTTTATAATCAGTTGATACCTTATCATTGTAATCTAATTCAATTTCTTCATTATTATACATTTCTTCTGCCATAAATAAAGCATCATCCAATGTATCAGCATCTATTTCTACTACTCTACTTAATGTTTCTACTACTTCAATATTAAATTTTGCCATAGTGTCCTCCTTTCTTTCAATATAAAAAGAGCAACTATAAATTGCTCCTATTTCTCATTTGAATAATTAAATAATTTACTAAATTCTTCTGTTGCTTTATTCATTTCATAATTGATATTTTTAATCGCCTTTTCCATTTTATATTTACTAGGAAATTTTAACATATTATTACTACCTTTAAAGTAATTATCTAAAACTTGTTTTCTTCTTTCTTTATCAGTTCTATTTTCTCTTTTAGAATTTTGATATGCTACTTCTTGAATCAAATCTTCTATTGTTATATGATCCAAATCATTTTTATTTTTAACAATAAATGAAATACGATTATATTTATATAAAGCATGGTTAACAATAGAGTTCAAAATATAATTATCAATATACTCTTCTTTTTTATTAACAATACTATTATTTAATATATCGCTATCAATATTATTTTCATAATCTAACTTTTCAAAATATTTATTTAATTTATCTAAATCATCATTGACATCATTCTTTTTATTATAAAGGAAAGAACTCTCATCATTTAATAAATATTTTTTTATATCTTTTGTTAAACATTTTATTTCTTTTCCTAATTCATTATTCTTAATAGAATTATATTTTACTTTATTAGAATTTTGATTATTTATGCTACGATATTCTTTTACAAGCTCTCCTAATTTTAAAATTTTCTCTTCTATAAAAATCTCATCTACATTTTTTAGAATAAAATTTTTTTCATTAGGATTAAAAAATGATTTTAGATAATCAATATCTTCATTTGTTTTCTTCAATAAAGGTGTGTAATACTTTTCTCTTTCAATAGAAAGTTCTATTAGTCTTTTTAAATACCTTTGTTCATCTACTGTAATCTTACCTTTTCTTCGATAATTTACTTTATTATCACAATAAAGGTAATTTGGTTTCTTTTCTATGAATGCGAGATGTATGTGAGGATGTTTTTTATTTGTATGAATGGAAAAAACATAACTCATATTTTTAACATCTTTGAATCCACAATATTTTAAAAACTGTGGCATTATTTCTTTTGCCATTTTTTGTTCTAAATCTTTTATAGAAATATTTTCAGTTAGATATTCTGGTTGAAAACTAACTATACCTTTCCATAAATTAGATTTTTCTATATATTTCTTATAATCAGTTTTAATTTTTTTTATATCCTGTTTAGTTGCATACTTCCCATTTTCTAAAACGAGATTTATATTTTCTCTTCGTGTATGCCCCATATAATATTCAAACATACCAACTACTTTCTTTTTTGCATTTGAAAAGTAATCGACCATATCATCTACATCTTTTAATCTATCTTCCTTATAACTTAAAGAATTATTTTTATTATCAACACAATTAAGTGCTAAACAATATTTACTTTTAAAAATGACATTAGGACTTTTTTTACTCATGGTAATTTTTATTCTTTCCTAAAATCTCATTTAAACATTTATCATCTTTTATATCTGCATTGGATAAATATCCATGATTAGCAAAATGTTGAGATGATATATTAAAATGAAGATACTGCCTTTTAGATATTCCTTCAAGTTGTTTTGAAATAGCATTTAATCTTTCATCTAATTCCTTCAAATAGTTAATCTCTTTTGGTTGATCCATAAATTGTTTTACTATGGAAGCAATAATTTTATTGATAGATGTTTTATTCTCTGTCGCAGTTAGATTAAGTCTATCATACATATAATCATCAATTCTTATAGTTAATTTTTTCATGATGCACCTTTTTTATTTTAATGATACTGGAATAACATTTATTTCACTATCACTTATTTGTAACAAATAATATTTTGATTCATCATGCAAATTTTTTGAATGATTGATTTCTATTTTTTTATGATTAGATGAATAAGTATATTTATTTCTTTCAATAAAATATTCATCTCCATACATTTTATACTTTTCTATCCAAGAATGCAACCTTTTTTGAGGAGTTCTTCCATCAAGTATAGTCATATCAAAACCTGCACTTTCAAAAATTTGTCTAGCTGTTTTTTCTGGATGGGATATTTTTTCATAAATTGCCCATAGTTTAAATTCTTTTTTATATACAATTTGACTTTTATTTTTTATGGATAATACATTACCACTTTGAAATAATCTTCTTATTTCTTCATCAGTATATACACGAATTCTAGTCATTATTTAACACCTCGCTTTTAATTTTTTTATTTTGTTCTTCATAATATTTATCAAATTTTTCCATATAAGTTCCATACCCTAATTCGATAATATAGGTCAACATTTTATTAAAACTCATATTATTTTTTATTGCTAACAACTCTATTCTTGTTTTTAAATTATTATCAATTCTTAAAGTTGTTCTAATTAAACCTCTTATCATAAAACCTCCATTTCTAATAATGAATGGTAGCCACTTTCCACATTTTGAATGTGTTTTCTTAATAAAAATATTGCATATTTTTAATGGGCATAAGGGGAGCGACACCACAAACTTAATTTTCCTTTATAAAATCAAGTATAAATTATGGTGTCTTACTTTTTTCGCACTTGCGAAAATGACCACTTTTCATGTGGAAAGTGGCTACCTATGTTGTTTTTTTACTTTTATTTCAATACTTTTCTATGACCACATCTTATGTGGAAAGTGGCTACTTACCTAATTTATAGGACTAAAAGGTGCTTCCCCATTATTAAAACTAGGGGGATTATAACCACTGTTTGTTGTTCTTGATAAAGTAAAATCTATAAACTTCATACCATCAAGTAACCCTCCATTTTGATCTTGTACTTGATAATGAAGATGGTTACCAGTTGAGTGTCCTGTTGTTCCAACTGAAGCAACTTCTGTCCAATGATTTACTTTATCTCCTACCTTAACCTTTGAACTATTTGGATAAAGATGAGCAAAAACTACATAATAAGTTTCAGCATAATCCTCATCACATTTTATTGTTATTGTATTACCAATACTATTCCCACTTTTATCATAAGGAATATTCTCACTTTGAGTATAATTAACTTTTTCTACTGTCCCACTACAAACTGAATATACTGGAGTTTGAGCAGGTACTGCTAAATCCCAACCATTATGAACATTACTTTTTCCATAAATAACTCTTTGTTCATTAAAAAAACTTGTTACTGTAAATGACTGAACATCTAATGGAAAATTAAAATATCCTGTACTTACTATTAAATAATCTTCATTTTCTTTTAAATTACTTTCCATACAAGCACCCATATTTTTAACTCGTACATCTTCACAAACAGTTGATATTTCTTTCGCAGTTTTCGCTTCTACATTTTGATTCATGGTGTAAAGTGTATCTATTGTTAGACCATTGTTTTCTAAATAGAAATATAATATTCTTTGAAGTGGTACATACCCATTTCTTAAATATTTATTTACAGTCATAGTATAAGCATCAGCATATTCTGCATTATTACTTACCTTTTCTTTTGTTAAATTAGTTCCAAAAAAATCTAATAACATAAGAACACAAATTAAAATAACCATAACAAATGCTATGGATAAAATGGTACTACCACCAATAATTTTCAAAAAGATATTTTGTTTCTTCTTATTTTTCATTATTTATATTTATGGAATATAGAATAATAAAATCTATTTCCCTTTGATAACATTTTTAATAATATATTTCTAGGAATTAAGTCTAATAAGAAATCCATAAATGATTCATTAGGATCATCAAACTCTTCTTGATACATTCTTTTAAATCTATTTTTTAATTGTCTATCTGTAAGTTGTTTCATACTTTAAGTTCCTCTCCCATGAGTTCAACTTCAATAGGCGTTGCTAAAATTTTAACTCTTATTCTCTTCTTTGGATTAACAGTAAGTAGAAATTCTCCCATTTCAGCTTGCATCAAAAATTCCTTTTGTGTATCAGTTAATGGATTTTGATAGAACAATTTTAAATAAGTAGTCAAATCATCTTCTTTTAACATACCTACAAGTTGATATTGGCAATTATTAAAAATTGCAGTAGCACTTCTAACTGAATCATCATCTCCAATAAAGTCATGAATACTTTGTGTTGCTGGAACGAATGAACCATGATATTTTCTAATTCTTCTTGCAATTTGTTCAAATGTTAAGATAACTTCGCTATCAGTATTTTTAAGATATAAATGAAATTCATCTACTACAACCATAATATTTTTAAGCCTTTTACTTCCCTTTTCTTTATCATTAACAATTTTGTTACTGACAATAATGTTATTCAAATAAGTAAGTAAATTAACTAATTGAGTTGTAATAATTCTTTTATTTTTACTATATAATAAGTCTTTAACATTGAAAGCAATTAAATCTGAATCGAGATTAACTGATGTATAACCATTAAATAACATTGCATCAGTTCCAACTTTAAATCTATCTAATAATATTTCTAACTTATCAACTATTTTTAATTGTTCTGGATTAGTAATCATATTTCTATAATCTGGTAAAAAATCAATTAAATCACTAAAAATAGGATAATCTGTATTCTCTAATTTTTCTAAACTAGATATTTTAGTATGTTGTGTAATTCCAAATCTTTTATATAATTTTTCAATCATATCAAGCATAACAACTACTTCACTCTCTTTAATTTCTTCAAAAGCACATTTAATAAATGTTTCTAAAGAACCTAAATGTTTTGCTAAAGGACAATCTTCAAAATTCACTTTGTCTATGGTAATATCCTCTTTTTCTTCTCGATCACTTGGAAGGAAGCGAACCTGTAATGGATTGATAATTCCTCCACTAGAAGAATATAAATCAATATACTCTCCTTTATTTTTAGTAACTAACTTTTGATATTCCCCCTCTGCATCAAATAAAATTGCTCGATTACCACGATTTATTTCATTGATTATCATTTTCTTTAATGTAAAACTTTTTCCCCCTCCAGTCGAAGCAATAATTGCTAAATTACTAGATGGACGAGTTTTATTTTTATGAAATAAATCAAAGATAGTTGGTAATGCAGTATGAATATCAGTTCCTAACATATATCCTGTTGAATCGTTAAAATGAGTAATAGTAAGTGGAAATGATGCAGAAAGAGTTAAACTTGGAAGATAATTATGATAATCATTAAAACCAGATTTTGTTATATCAAATGACTGCCAACCTTCTAACTGTCTCATACGAGGAACATCTAACTTAATTTGATACACATCTGCTATCTTTTTTAATTCCTTTATTTTATCTTCTCTTTCTCTCTTATTACCTTTTACTACAATGATAAAATCTACTTCTTTGATTTTTTCATCTCCATTTTTTATTTGAGTCATAAGTGCTTGAAAATTTTCTCTTTCAGTATCCATTTGAGTAGCATCTGACAATTTTCTTGTAGTACTTCTTTCTGAAATCAAAAATTCATAATTACTATCTAATCTCCTAATAAGTTCTTCAGTTGGAATAGTATCTTTAATATGGATACAGGCTCTAGTGTCTGGAACATTAAATAGTTCTTCAAAAAATAACTCATCAATAAATGGTGGAATTTTTTTAATGGTTACAATTTGTACCTCTTCCTCATCTACTTTTAAATAACTCATATTTTCACTAACAAAAAAAGGAGCAACTAATTCTACTAAATCGCTCCACATAATTTGCTCTATACTTGCATTGGTTAAGTACAAGTTAACTAAAAATTGATATATTTCTAATTTATTTGTAATTTTTTGAATATTTAATCTTGGTGTCATATTATAGCATTGCATTTCTACCTCTTCTACAATGTGATCTAATGCCTTATCATTATCACTAATAATGACAAAGTAATATCTACTTGTTGTAGTAAGATGTTCTCTTTCCAAAATATCTAATCGTTCACATCTTTCTTTTAGAAAAGCAACCTTATTTTCATCATGACTAAATTCTTCAATAAGTTTATTGTAATAATCTTTATTTGCATTCAAGTCAATCATATCATCTAATTTATATATTCGCAAGTTCAAATCTCTTAATTGATATAAAAACTTTAATTGGTTAAAAAAGTTCGCTTTTTGAGTATTAGATGTCAAAGATAAATCTATTGCATCTACTGAATATACTCTAGCAAACTCTCCAGTTTTTAATTTAATAACACCCTCTTCTGATACTGTATCTGCATTTGTGAAAGTTTGAGCATTTTTATATTTGTTTTTTAATATTTTTTTCGAAATATATGTTTGATTTTTCTTTTCCTTTTTCTTAATGAAAGAAGAAATAATCTTTTTCTCTTTTAACTTTTTCTTTTCTTCTTTACTAACTTTCTTTTTCAACAAACTCATTCTCCTTTCCTATATTTTGATATATAAAAATTTTCTGTCTAGAAATAAACTGTAACATTAACCCTAAAACTTTATACATTCTATTTTTTTTACTCACATTAACTGGTAATAAACAAAAAATACCAACAAGTAAAAAGATAAGTGATGGTATTTTAAATGGTGTAAAACAAAATAAAATAATAAAAAAAACTATAATGGGAAATGCAATTAAAATATCTGCTACTTCTATGCCTTTAAATCCTAAATTTCTTTTAATTGATTTTAATGTTATATACAAACTTACACCTCCTAAATCATATTTTTTCTACGCCTATAATAAGAAGCATTATAACTTGCTCTAGGCATTACCTTTTTTACTGCACTATTTAAACTACTCGCACCAAAATTCATCATAGCATCACTTGCACTAAACTTGTTAGAATCACTTTTACCTTGCATTTTTTGACCTGTCATCCACATTTTAGTTCCCATTGCCTTTGCTACTTTTTGAGCTCGTGTTGGTGCTTCTCCACTAGATGGATCAGTTGTACCAAAAGTTCCCAATGCCATACCAACTTTTGATAAAGCATCTGAACCCATTGCTTTCCCTGCTTTTATGGAAGCACCAGTTGCTAGTAAACCTCCACCTAAAACTGCTCCTGTTCCAACAGTTGCTCCTATTCCTGCCATTTTTCCATAACCCATTAAAGACATCAACTGTTCTCTACCACTTGCTGCACTTACATTTGAGCCAATAAACCTATTGATTACTTGACTTCCAGTCATGATAAAAGTTGCACATCCTAAATAAAGCAATGTTTTTGTAGTAATATTCATAAATGAATTAGTAAAAAAAGTAGTATCATTTACTTGTTGCATAACCATTACACTTAAAGTTACAACAAGCATTACTACTGCACTTTGAAGAGCTAATGACACTAATTGTTCTATTACTGCCCCTCTTCTCTGTTTATTACAAATACTTGTTGCAAAAACAATAGGAGCAATAGAAAATAAGAATAAAAATTCTATTTGCCTTCTACCTAACATAATTCCTGCAAAAAATAAACTATATAAGAAAAACCCACCACAAAATACTGCCATTAACCAATTAACATCATATTTATAATCTTTCTCATCAGAAAAAATAATTTTTGCTTTTGTTACATATTTTGAAAGATATAATTCATCATTATCAAATGAACCATCTTTTACAACTTCTGCTATACTTTTAGATTCACTAAACTTATCACTATTTTTATAACTATCTTTATAAGAAATAAACATGGTTAACATGGTATTACTCATTGTTGCATTATTACTACTTTCAAAAATACTACCAGTATAATTAGAAAGTGATATGGAAAAATTGGATACTTGGACAAATAGAAAAGTGGAAAGCATGATAAGCGAACCACATTTTACTATTTCCATAATTATTGTTTTAAAAGTTGTTTCCTCATCTGGATCTAAAAGTTTATTTACAAATTTCCATATAATGAATAAAGCAAAAATTGTTACTGCTATTGCCATAGCACCTGTATAAAAGTTTCTGAATGCTTGATTATCTGATATGGAATTAATTATATCAAAGGCATTTAATTTTTTGATAATGGATAAAAGAGCATCTATTAAGTCATAAATAAAACTAACTAAATACCACCCTAAAGTTCTTAATAAATCAAATACTTTTAACATCATAAGAACCACCTATGTAAATAATCTTATGATTATATTGACTAATGAAATTGCTAAAATAATACCAAAAATACCAAGTAATGTTTGTGTTATTCTCGTTTTTACTCGTGGTTTTTGGTCAACATCAACTACTGCATACATAATAAAACTGATAACTAAAGCAACACCTGCAAGTGAAATACCTACTGCTAATGCCCAGTCAGTAATTTGTTTGATTACTTTTAAGATGGTGTCAACAGTATATGTACCACCTTCTAATTGTTGAATTGCTAAAACATTTAATAAACCTTTCATTGTATCACCCTTTCTTTCGACTAAAAAAAGCCAAAAAAAAAGAACTGTGCAATTACTAATCAAAAATGATCAATAACTACACAGTTCCAATGAGCGACACTTATCCTTTGAAAAACGAAAAAAACTACACTGTAACAAAGTGTAGTTATCAACCAAGTTTTCAAAGAACTTACAACAATTCCTTTTTATTTAGACATTTCTTTATTATTGTTTTTTTCTAATCTATTTTTTAATTCTTCAGTCATAGATGAATCAATTAAATCCTTATTCATAATGACCTCTTTTATATCAACTTTATCATCATTTCCTGCAAGATAAAACTTTCCATCAAAGGAATTATCTCTATCACTAAAATTTCTTTCAAAAATAAGTGGAACACTATTCTCACAGTTGGAATGATAAATTGCAAAAAAACCTTTTTGCTTAGCTTTTAAAGAATTATCAACATATATATTATTTTCAACGATAAAGCCGATTAACTCATAATATTGATTAAATTCTTTACTATATGCTTGTCCTCTTACAAGTGGACCAACATCTGTTGGTTTCAACTCTAATTCATTATTATTAGAATTTTCTATAATATCTAAACATCTTTTTATTTTTTCTTCAGTAGATGCCATTTCTAACTCTTTAATAGACTGATAATACCATGTAGTATCTTCTATCAATTTAGATTTCTCATCTAGTATTTCTTTTATGAATAAATTACTTTTTTCCATATATTTTTGTTCAGTATCTGTCCATAAATCTAGGTTGGTAAAAAGAATTTGCTCATCATAATCTAAACCCAAGAAATAGTATTTTTGGTCATCTATTCCAATAAATGCTTGACCCTTAACTAATTTATCTTTCATGTTCACCATCTCTTCCTCTATCATCATTAAAGCAACATTGTAAACCACCATATCCACAAATCATATATTCTCCATCATCTAATGTAATGTAGTCATTTAAATTATATTTTCTAATTTCTTCTTTTAAAATTTCAATATCTTTTTCCACAAAGTCATCTTCAAGTTTTAACTCTTCCCAGTCATTATAATCAATATGACACATATTTGCTTCGCTTTCACATACAAAATCAAAAATATATGTTAATAATGGACTCAATTCACTTACTTTAGGTAAAGTTAATTCTAACCCATTATTTTTCTTTAAATGTTCTTGTATATATTTTTCAATTTCACTTCCAATGCCATTTTTTTCTAAAGCAGTACAAACATGAGCAACTTGAGGATTGTTTCTATCCTTAACCATATAATCAACATACATCTCATCATTATCCTCCCAAGAGTTTAATATATGAATGTCATAATCATCATGCATACTATCTCTCCTGTTCTTCTTTATTATTTGAGACTTCTTTAACTTGACCATCTGATAAATAAATTTTATTATTAGTTCTATCAATAATTTCAAATCCTAAAATCTCAATAGCTTTATCCTTATATGTCTTACCATTTTTTTCAATTTCTTTAGGATAGGTAGTAATGATTCCTTTTACAGTTATCCAATTACCTTTCTCGATTTCATCTGCATAAGCATTTACAAGTTCTCCTTTTATTACAATGGGAACAAATTGTGTGTTTCCATTATTATTTTGAGCAATATCAAATCTTAATGTTTTTTTACCATTTTGATTTTCATAGACATCTCTAACACTACCTATATTCCCTTCTAATTCAAATTTATTTACAGAATTTCTTAATTCTTTTTCATTATTCATCTTACATTTTCCTCCTCTAATATTTCATTTTGTTTTAAAATAATTCGATCATAGTCATCTAAATAAAGTCTGCCTTCTTTTATACTTTCTAATTCACAAGCATTATCTTTTAAAAATTTCATAAAATCTAAAAGAATAAAATGATTTCTATTTATGTTAGAAAGAGAAATGACAACTACTTTATCTATAATGCCACTTTCTATATCTTGTTTTAATTTTTCTAATTCTACTCGTGAATTTGTATCCATATTATTTTTTACAATATCCACATATAACTTATAATCATAATTATTCATCAAGTTATAATTAGCGATTTGCTCCATCTTATAATTTCTTGATGATTTATTTGTTTTCTTTTTAAATGAGATATAATTTCCTACTTTTGCCATAAAATATTATCTCTCCTGTTCATCCTGTTTTCTTTCTTCAACTCTTTTATTAAAGCATTCTAAAGCATCATCTAAATCTTTGCCAAAATAACTGCCTCCACCCCAGTTTCCTGTTTCTTTATTTAAAAATGAAGCAATTACAAATTGACCACTTTCATAAGCATAGATTAAAGAGTACAATATGCCATCTTCTTTTAAAAGGACACATTTTCCCATTCCACCATTTGTAAAATGCACTTAATATACCTCCTTACTTGTTAATTCTGCAATAATGACAATTTGTTTATTGGTATTATGTCTGCAAGTAATCAATGTTAAAGTATTCGTATTATTTTTTTTAGAAATACTAACTTGTCCAGTTTTTTCAACATCATAGATATTAGTAATCTTATAATTAAATTTTTCTCCATTGTAATAAACATGGACAAAATCATTTAATTGCATTTTATTAAGATTTCTAAAATATGAAATATTGCTATATCCACTATGACTTGCCAAAACAAAATTACCATTTTCAATGTCTGGCATATCTGATCCTTTTATAATTTCAATATTTCTATTAACATTGTTATTTTTATCATTTATTGCTACTAATCCTCGTTTTAATTTAATACGAGGAATTTCTAATATTGCTATGTAATTATAAGAAGATTCTTTTTTTGACTCTACTTGTTCATCAACTGGTTCATCTACAATTACATCTTGAGTATCTTCATTTTTAATTTCAAAAAACTCTTCAATAGCATTTTCTTCTTTTATATGGATAAAATAATTTATATAAAGTTTTGTACCTATAACACCTAATCCAATTAAAAATAAAAAAGAGCCAATAATTAAATATTGACCCATTTTCTTATTTTTGTTTTTTCTTTTTTGCATAGATAATTATACCTGTACCACTTAATATTGCAAGTCCACCTAGTATATAAGATAAATCAATTCTATCAATCCCAGTATTAGGAACTGAATAATTAACAAGAGTTGATTCAATGATTGCACCATTCTCAGTTACAGAAAAATATACTTTTTCATCATTAAGAATAAATCCTTCAACTGTTTCTAGTTCTTGATAGTAAAATTTTCCATATTCACTAACAAACTCTATATCTCCTGATTCGTTGGTATAATATTTTCCTAGCAAATTATTTTCTAAATCGAATATACCAATTAAAACTCCTGCTAATGGATTATTATTTTCATCCACTTTATGGATTTTAATAGTAGATTTAATTTTTTCATTTGTCATAGTAGATTTTACAACTTGTCCATCTTCAGTAATTTCAAATTCCATAGGTTCAGTATTTAAAATATACCCTTCTGGTGCTTCAGATTCAAACATTACAAATTTTGAAGTGAAAAGTCCTTTTATAATAATTTTTCCAAATTCATCAGTCTTACCTGTGAAAATAAGTTGCCTTTCTTCTCCCTCATTATTTGTATATATTGTAATAGTAGTATTTGGTAATGGTTTACCTGTACTTACATCTACTTTAGTAAATTCAAAATCTGATTTTTTTAAATAATTTTTAAGGTTTAAAGTGTAAGTAACTGTTTTAGTATATTGATCCTTATATTTTAATTCAAAACAATAACTGGATTCATCTACAACATGATTTCCCACACTTGCCTTTTCTTTTAAGCAATATTTTCCAAGATATAACCCTGTTACTTTATAAAATCCATTTTTAGTATAAAAATCTTTAACTAAATCATTTTTCTTATAAATAAGTGTTCCATCTTGAGAATATATATCTTCATCTGCATAAAGTTCATAATGAACACCATCTAATTTAATTTCTTCATATCTAAATGAACCATCTTCAATAATTACTTTTTCTCCAACTTTATTTACATTTAATTCGCCTTTGACTTGTTCATTTGCAAATTTTAATTCTAAAAGTGTTCCATATTGTTCATCTTCAGTAAATTTGCTATTTTCTCCAATTTCAAAAATCAAAGGTTCACTATTCCAAAGGTATCCCTCTATTTGTTGATCCTCTACCTCTTCTAATTGGTAGCGACCACAAGATAAAGCATAAGGAGTAATAATTACCCCATTTTTATCCATTTCAAATACCTCAATCGTTTGAGCTGTTGGATAAGTAATGGTTTGTTTTACATATTCATTTGTATCTAGGTTTTTAATTTTAAATTTTAGCCCTTCACGAATAATAACTTTTTGTGAATCCTTATCAATTTTTAAAACTTTTAATTTTGCAGTTATTGGTGCATTTGAAAGTAATTGATAATATGGATTTTCAGTATTTTCATTTACTGTAATTTCAAAGTCATCCACTTTTTCATGGTTTAAACTTGTATTTTTTTGATGAACACGCCACTTTCCATAAGGAAGAGTTACTTTTAATTTTCCTTTTTCATTGGTCTTTCCTGTTGTATAAAGTTCTCCACTTGAAATTAAGTAAAACTCAAACTCAATGTTTGGTTCTCCAGTTAAAATACCAGTTTGCCCATTTGCAAAGACTTTAAATAATTCAACATCTACTTCAATAACATCTTCAAATACTTTTAGTGTTGGATATAAATTATCTTTTGTTAATTCAAACCAGTACATAGTTGTATCTAATTGATAACCTTTTCCACTAATTTCTTCTTTTAGATAAAAGCGACCTAGACTTGGTAAGTAATCACTTGTCCCTGTATTATTATTTCCAATACTAACTTGACCAACTCTAACATCATTTTCATTATACACTCCATAAACTGCTCCTGTCAACTTAGCGTCGCCTAAAGGTTTATAACTTAATGTTTTGCTATCTAGTTTTTCTGCAGTAATTTTACCACCTAAAATATTAACATTTATTTTTGTATCGATTGGATCATAACTACCTACTTGAACAACATCTTGTGTTCCAGATTTTACATAAACTATTGTAGGATGGGAATATTTAACATCTTTTTTTGTTAGCGAAATATTAGTATTTCCAACTGCAGTTGCAGTTAAATATAAATCATTTCCAGATTTACTGGATGAAATGAATGAATTGCTAGTTACCTCATATTTTGATAAAACACCACTATTATCAGTCAATTTTAAAGTTTGACCTATAACTGTTTCAAAATTTGTTGCTCCAAAGTCTGGTGTAGCATAATGTTTACTTAACAATGCTTCCATTTCTGCCATTTCACTTGTATATTTACTAATTCTATTTCCATTAAGTGAATCAGCAAAGTAAATATCATAACCATGTGGTACAGTTTGCCAAATCATAAATTGAGTAACTGAATACCATTTTAAATCAGTATGATTTACTTCTGAATCACTATATCCATAACCATAGTATGCTAAAAGTTGAATTCTTCTCCATTGTGATTGTGTCATGTTCGCTACATATGCTTGGTCATAATCTTGACCTGTATAAATTTCATTACTATCTAGTGGAGTCCCAGGTTCAATGCAATATACAAACTGGTTATCACTTTTTCTAGTAATCACTGCTAATTGTTGATATTTTTTTGTGCTTCCTTTTTCTTTGTTTATAAAAGTATCAGGAATCCACTTATATTTATCATTAAATGTTTCTTGATAAGTTTGAGCTTTTACTTGAATACTAGGACATAATGCTAATAAACCAAATAAAAGCAATAAACACTTTAACTTTTTCTTCATAAATCTAATCCTCCTTTATTTTATTGCATAAAAAAATTACCTGTTAAGGTAATGGTATTGTATGAAAGTCATACTCTTTACCAGTATTTCTTTCATAAATTGTTAGCATATAATATGTAGTTCCACAATCATCTTGATAGTTATCACAAAAATAACCATATCCCGCCTCTTTATATTTATCTCCTTTTGCAGTACACTCTCCAAATGATGAAAAATCTGCTCGTACAAAATTCATATCAAACTTTTTTGGAGTGCAACTTGGTACTACTGGTTGTTGATTTTCTTGTTTTGGTGGTTCTTGTTTAGGTACTGTTTCTGTGTTATTACTTGAATTATTTTGATTTTTATTTATATTGTTGTTGGTTGTTACATTATTTGTATTAGGTTTAGAATTTTGAGTTGAAGAACTATTATTATTTTGTTTTGGAGTGCTTTCAACTTTTGTTTCATTATTTTGGTTGATGCTTTCCTCTCCCTTATCTTCTACTTTTTGTTCTTCAGAATTCTCATTATCTTGTTTGGTATCTATTTCTTTATTCTCTAATTCTTTATTATCATCTGATTTTTTTGAACTTTGTTCTTGCGAATTATCTTTAAATAAATTATGTTGATTTATACAGTAAACACTACCAACAATTACTAAGAGTAATACCCCTAAAAATATCATTTTTAAAGGCAATTTCTTTTTATCTCGCATAACTCATTCACTCCTATCATAAACTTGCTTATATGGTGTTTTAATAACCAAATAATAAGTTTTCCTCTTTATATATTTATCACTTAAAAAAAGAAATTTTGCAAGAGTTTTTTATCAATTTTTTTAATTTATGGGATTTTTAAAATTGTTTTCATGTTTTTTCCTCCTTCCTTTGGAAGAAATGGTTAAATATTTATTTATATTCAATGATATTAAATGCTAATGCAAATCTTGCGATACTGCTATTTTTAGCATCTTCAAAAGTTTTTCTAGTAGCATTAAACTTCTCTTTTACAGAGTTTTCTGATCTATTACATAATAAGCAATCATTGATATAAGCAATTTCAATTTTCGACATTGTTTCATATAACTTACTTAAATGATAATTAAACTCATTATATTCTTGTTCTGAATCTAACTTATATTCAACTGCATTACCTACTTTATCAGTTACACTATTAGTAAATGCTTCTAATCTAGGTTGATAGTCTGGAGTAAGTCTTAAATGATAACCATTTATAAAAATATTCCTCGCTTTTTTTAACTTTCTTATCTTTTCTAGTACATTATTAAATGTTTCTTCCATATCAAATTCTTTTAATTCTTCTGGACTTAAAATAAATTCATCAATATACTCTTCATTTTTCAATTCATTTTCAATAACCATATCAAACCATTCCTCCCATAAAAAAAGAGAAGATTCCAAAAAGGTTTCTTCTCCTCAAAATGAAAAAAATAAAAAGAGGTTTTTCCTCCTCGCATAATTTTTTCATTTTACCATATTATAGCACTTGACAAATTCATTTCAATAGAATCGTATGTTCAATTCATGTTGTTTCGTGCTTTTTTCATGTTGTTTTGTGTTTTTGTATAAATTTACCTATGCAATAGCCATAAAAGTTCTTTCTAATGTCTCATCAACAGTTTCTGGTAATAAATTAAATTTTAAAGCAACTTTAACATAACAACTTTTCTTAATAATGAAATAAGTTTTATATGTTTTGGTTATTCGATCACAAAGCTCTTTATCAGTTTCTCTATCTCCAATACTATATTTGAATACTTTTAATTCATCATCTGTAAAATTTGCTTTTAAGTCTTCAACTTTTTTTTCAAACTCTTTTAAATATTTTATATATGATTCTCTTTTTAAAAGTGATTTTAGTTCTTCACTTGAACTATTGGATTTATTTTTAGCATAATCTCTACAATTCGTTTTTTCTATCATATGATCTCTAACTAAACTGCAAATGAAATTATAATCATCAAATAAATCAAAAACTGCTTTGCTTAATTCTTTCATTTCAAAGTTATCTAAATACTTTCTTGAAATAAGTGCTTTCATATTTATCCCCCTCTAGTTTCTCAAAAAAGAGAAAATACTATCGTTCTAGTAATTTTCTCTTGTTGCTTATAAAGTTATAAATTGAAAGCATTACCAGAACCCCAAAACTGCTAATTACTACATAATTTA
>CANSRH010000011.1 GCA_947649365.1 uncultured Mycoplasmatota bacterium
TAGATTTTACCTAGCCTAGATTCATATTTCTATTTAAAACTGTTAAAGTAGGGTGCAATCCGAAGAATTTATTCCAAAAATTATTGTTAACAAATCTTGCTTCTTACCATTAAGTAAGTTATAATTGTAATGAATAATAAAGGAGGAAAAGAAAATGAAGAAAAACAATAAAGGATTTATTGCTATCTCATTAATCTATTCCTTCTTTTTAGTTTTTTTAGTCACATTATTAATGATTTTAGCAAACTATGCTCATAATCGTGTTTTATTAAGTAGTGTAAAAAAAGAAACCCAAAATTATCTTAATGGCTTAGCAGAATTCAATCCTGTACAATTAGAAAAAAAAGATTATATGGAAGGGGAAGAAGTAAATGTTGCGTCCAATTCATGGATTGTTTTAGAAGATGAAGGAACAGAGGTAAGATTAATATTAAAAAGAAATCTTACCGAAACAGAAATTTCTGAAGCTTTATCACTTCAAGAACTGAACAATATAGCAAACAGTAACACTATATCCATGTGTTTAAATACTTACCATCCTAAGTATTGTCATTATAGTTCAAATTCTACTTTTAGCGAATACAAATGGAGTACTAGCTTAGCAAAAATAGTATTGGAGTATTGGTTTGAAAATTCTGCAATTCTAAAAAAAGCACGTGATACGGGTAACCTAGTAAAACAAGATTTTAGTGATGGGAAAGAACTCTACAATGAGTATATTCGTTTACCTTTGGCAGCAGAAAGTTCTCTAGTAAATGATCCAAACTGTTGGTCTTTAACATTTTCTTATCGAGCTGACGGAATAAGTTATTTAAACATTCAAGGAACCAATGTACCTGCTCATTCCACATACAAAACGATTCGTCCTGTAATAAAAATAAAAAAAGCTAGTTAAAACGTTTAAGAAAATGACAGAACCAAAAACTAATACAGAGTGGAAAAAGAAAAAACAAAATAGAAGAAATTTCCAAAGTAGGAAGAGGTAAAAGAATAAAAGCACTCATAAGAACCATACCGAGAACCACATTTAAAAAAGAGTTTCGGTATTTTTTTAAACAAAACAAAGAAAATTTACTTCCTAAATAAAAACCCAACATATCCCCTAAAAAGTAGAAGAAAAGAGGAAGTAAAAAAATAAGTGTTTGCAAACTTAAATTAGCCAAATAGGATTTATATAAAAAATAAGGACCAAGAATCATCATCACCATAGAACCAGATACACCAGGGAGAATAGTAAAAAAGCCATCAATCATTCCAAAAAAAGCAAACGAAATTAAGAAAAAAAGAGTAATTGCAGGATATTCCAAAATAACAACTGCACTTTGTGTATGAAGCAAAGAAAGAAAATAAATGAAAAAAGCCCCTAGGAAAAAAGGAAAAGGGCGAAAAGATATGCTTTCATTTTTCATGAAAGAAGGAAGTTGAAACAATACAAAACCGCTAAACAATACCATTGTTGCTTCTGGTAAGAAGAAAAACAAAAGTTCAATGATTCGCGCAAAAGTAATTGAACCTAAAAAAATACCTAGGACAAAACAAAACAAAATCCATTTATTTTTTCGATCACGAAAATGAGCAATTGCAAAAGCAATTTCTTCATATTTTTTCATAAGAACCAAAATGGTTCCCCCGCTAATTCCAGGAACAAGACTCACCACACCTACTAAAAACCCTGTAAAAAAATTCATAAATTTCACCAATTCAATCTATGCTTTATTGCACATAAATAGAACTTGTGATAAGATAAAAATAAGAGGAGGTAGACAAATGTCTAAATGGATGATTATAGGAATTGTAGTAGTAATTGTACTTATTATCCTTTGGGTAATCGCTACATATAATAAACTTGTTGTTTTAAGAAACAGAGTAAAAGACCAATGGGCACAAATAGATGTACAATTAAAAAGAAGATTTGACTTAATTCCAAATTTGGTAGAAACAGTAAAAGGATATACCAAACATGAAAGCGAAACATTAGAAAATGTAATCAAAGCTAGAAATACATTTTTAAGTGCAACGACACCAGAAGGAGAAATGGAAGCCAATGGAGAGCTTACAAAAGCCATTTCGAAATTATTTGCTCTAACAGAAAGCTATCCTGACTTAAAAGCCAATACAAACTTTTTAGAATTACAAACAGAATTACAAGCAACAGAAGAAAAGATTGCAAGTGCTAGACAATTTTATAACGATACTGTTTTAACGTACAACAACAAAGTAGAAATGGTACCAAGCAATATAATAGCTTCTATGTTTAAATTTGAACGCAAAGCATTCTTTGAAGCAAATGAAACAGAAAGAGAAAATGTCCAAGTGAAATTTTAAGCAAGACGCTTAAAATTTTCTTTTTAAAAGGAGCCCAAAAATGAAAAAATTAGCAAAAACAATTCTTTTAGTTCTATTATGTTTTCCTTTAACAATAAAAGCAAGCCAAGTGGATTATACCATTACAAATTATTATATAGATGCCAATATTTTAGAAAATGGTGATATAAAAGTTACGGAACTCATTGTGCTTGATGGAACATTTAATGGATACATTCGAGATATTGTTTACAAAAATAGTCGATTAGAAAACGATGGCTACAAAAACAACCAAAGATACAATGCAAGCAACATAGAAATCCTAGAAATTGCTGCAAAAAAAGTCAAAAATGTAAGTTTTAAAACAATGGAAGAAACTGGTTATACCTCTTTAAGCGAAAATAAAGCCTCCAATTTAGGATATGTAGAAAGTAAAATTACAGATGGAAAAAGTTACAAAATGTATTTCCGAAGTAACGACGAAAAAGTAGCTTTCAAAATTACCTATATGTTAAAAGATGTAGCAGTACTTCATCAAGATGTAGGAGAAATCTATTGGACCTTTATTGGGAAAGATTACGAGGACAGAATAAAAGATTTACAAATCAAAGTCAATCTACCAAACATAGATACTACAGACAAATTTCGCGTGTGGGCACATGGAGACATGACGGGTGAAATAAGAGCGTATGAAAATCGTTATGCTCTAGCAACAATCAAAAAACTAGACGCCCATAGTTCTGTAGATATTCGATTAACCTTTCAGCCAAACCTATTGAATAAAAATGAAGTAATGAAAAAAACAGGAAGCGATGCATTAGAAGGAATTATTGAAGTAGAAACCGAAAGAGCAGAAGAGCAAAACAAAAAAAGAGAACAAATCAAAAAAATCTATTATACATTTGTAGGTTTCACTATTCTTTATTATATTGCCATCATCATTGCTTGGATTTATGTTTATATAAAATACGATAAAGAATACAAAAGTAAATTTAGAAACGAATACAATAGAGAATTTATTGAGGATTACAATGTCGAGGTGGTAGATTATTTAATGAATAAAAAAATCACCTCCAATGCAATGAGTGCTTCCATAATGAATTTAATCTATAAAAAAGTAATTACGGTAGAAGAAATTCCTAACGAAAAAAAGAAAAAAGAATACCAATTTACTTTAAACGAAAATCCAGAAAAAATAAACGAAACGGAGAAGTATCTAATTGATTTTCTATTTAATAAAGTAGGACACGAGAACACATTTACTAGTAAAGAATTAAAAGAGTATGCCAAAAGTACCAAAACTTGTGAAAAATTTGGAAGTAGTTACACCGCATGGAAAAGCAAAGTCATTCTTGATGGAAAAAAACAAGAATTTTATGAAACCCATCATCAAGCATCAGCAATAGGATTCATCTTTTTACTCCTTGCCATTTTATTAAATGTTCTTATAACGATAAACAATGCTGTTATACCATTATCGTTTTTGGCAACCTTTGTAGCAGTTGTATTCCTAATCTACACACTAACATTTACCAAAAGAAGCAAAAAAGGTGTAGAACACTATGCAAAATGGAAAGCATTTAAAAAATTTTTGAATGACTTTGGTACATTTGAAACCAAAGAATTACCAGAAATTATTTTATGGGAAAGATATATGGTCTATGCAACCATATTTGGTCTAGCAGAAAAAGTTGCCAAAACAATGAACGTTAAAATAAAAGAATTAGAAGCATCAGGAATCTATACAACGAGTTATTATCCAACATTCAGTGATTGGTATTTCTACAATTCTTTAAACAATATCTTTACAAGTACCATTAGTGCGAATAGTGCAGCCATTACTTCATTGCATGCTAATTCCTCTTCATCAAGTGGAAGTGGTTTTGGTGGAGGATTCTCTAGTGGTGGAGGATTCGGCGGCGGCGGAGGTGGAGGCCGAGGCTTTTAACCCTAATAATTAGAAAAAGGAAACAAAACTTCCTTTTTTTTCATGGTCTTCTATGCTAAAATAAAGGAAATAGGTGGTTGTATGCAAAAGGTTATTAATGGGAATCCAGTAGAAATCATTATAGTTAGAAAAAACAACAAAAACATCTACTTACGTTTCAAAGAAGATCATAAACTCTATGCCACATGTAACAAATGGGTAACAGAAGGTCAAATTGAAAAACTAATCGACGACAACATCGAAAAAATAACCAAAATGTACCAAAGCATTACAAAAACAACCTACAATGATTCTTTCTTTAACTATTTAGGAAAAAAATACACAATTTGTTATAACGAAAACATAAAAACCCCTTATTTTGACAGCGACCTTATATTTGTAAAAAACGAAAAAGACTTAAAGAAATTTTATCAAAAAGAATGCTTACGGATTTTTGAAAGTGAAATGAATCGTATTTTGCCATATTTTAAAGACATCCCTAAATTTACACTAAAAATAAGAAACATGAAAACAAGATGGGGAGTAAACAATCAAGGAAGCAAAAGTATAACATTAAATAGTGAATTATTAAAAAAAGATATGGATTTACTCGATTATGTCATTATTCATGAACTTTGTCACTTTTATGAACCCAATCATAGTTCTAGATTTTGGGCTCATGTAGAAAAATACTATCCTAAATACAAAGAAGCAAGAAAACGTTTAAGGAGTTGATACAAATGGACATTACATCGTTACAAAATACACATGTAAAAGAATGGGTGAAATTAAATAATAAAAAATATAGAGATGAGACAGGTTTATTTTTAATTGAAGGTGATCATTTAATTGAAGAAGCAAAAAAAGAAAAATATATAGAAACGATTATCACCATCAACAAAAAAGAAACCGCAGATTTTTATATAACACCAGAAATTATGAAAAAAATTTCCAACCAAAAAAGTATTGCACAGATAGTAGCTGTATGTAAAAAAAAGCAAGAAAAACCAATAGGAAACAAAGTTCTTGTATTGGACGGAATACAAGATCCTGGGAATTTAGGAACCATAATACGAAGTGCCGTAGCATTTTCCTTTGACACCATTCTCTTAAGTGAAGACTCCGTTGACTTATACAATGAAAAAACCATAAGAGCAACAGAAGGAATGTTATTTAAAATAAACATTGTAAGAAAAAACATTCACGAAGCCTTAAACAAAATGAAAAATGATTATCAAATTTTAATCACCGATGTAAAAAAAGGCAAAAAAGGAAGCGAAATCACCAAAAAAGAAAAAATAGCTCTAATTATTGGAAATGAAGGAAATGGAATCAAAGAAACCACCAAAATATTTGCAAGTGAGTACATAAAAATTCCCATGAATCCAAACTGCGAGTCCCTAAACGCAGGAGTAGCAGCAAGTATTTTAATGTATGAATTAGGTGGTACAAATGACTAAATACATATATCTAGGGAAAATAGTAAACACACATGGAATTAAAGGGGAACTTCGTCTTCTAAGTAACTTTGAAAGAAAAGAACTTGTCTTCAAACCATCCTTTCCTATCTTTATTGGGAAAGAAAAACAAAAAGAAAAAATAGCTACATATCGTCCTCACAAAGAATTTGACATGGTTACATTAGAAGGATACAAAAATATCAACGAAGTCTTAAAATACAAAGGAAAAAACGTCTACATAGATAGAGAAGAATTGCATTTAAATGAAAGAGACTACCTATACGAAGAATTAATTGGCTTACAAGTGTACGAAAAAAAAGAAAAACTAGGCACAGTAAAAAATATTGTGTATAATAAAAGCAATATTTTATTATATATTGAAGGAGAAAAAAACTTCTATATCCCTTTAAACCAAGCTTACCTAAAAAAAGTAAACAAAAAGGAAGAAAAAATAGAAGTAGAAAATGCCAAAGGACTGATTCTATGAAGATAGATATACTAACTCTTTTTCCAGGTATGTTTGATGGGTTTCTAAGCGAATCCATTATTCATCGTGCTATAGAAAAAGGAGCTGTTAAAATCAATATCATTAATTTTAGGGAATTTTCAAAACGAAACAACCATCAAGTCGACGATACTCCTTATGGAGGAGGCGGTGGAATGGTCT
The DNA here is from genome assembly GCA_947649365.1 of uncultured Mycoplasmatota bacterium. Classification (GTDB taxonomy): domain Bacteria; phylum Bacillota_I; class Bacilli_A; order RF39; family UBA660; genus MGBC108787. The sequence goes on from CANSRH010000011.1 coordinate 6,359, forward strand.
TATGTCCAGAGCCACTAATTGAGGCCATCGATTCAGTAAGAAAAGAAAATACCAAAGTTCTACTCATGTGTCCCCAAGGAAGACCCTACAAGCAAGAAAAAGCAAAAAGTTTAAGCAAAGAAAGTCATCTAGTATTTGTCTGTGGTCATTACGAAGGGTTTGATGAACGAGTTCGAGCCTTTGTTGATGAAGAAATATCAATTGGAGACTATGTCTTAACAGGAGGAGAACTACCAGCACAAGTCATCTGCGATAGTATTATAAGATTATTACCAGGAGTAATCAAAGAAAACTCTAGTGAACAAGAATCGTTTACAGAAAATCTACTAGACTATCCTACGTACACAAAGCCACAGGAATATAGGGGATTAAAAGTACCAGAAATTCTTCTCAGCGGAAACCATGCGAAAATAAAAGAATGGCGAGAAAAAGAGCAAAGAAAAAAAACAGAAGAAAAAAGAAAAGATCTATTAAACTAAGGTGAGCGAAATGAAAACATATGTAATAAAAAAGAGAAACAAAAACAAAAAAATAAGCAAATTCAATTATGAAGACGAAGGATATCCCTTCAAGCCTAACATAAAAAGCGCCAATCTCATTAAAATCAATTGTTTAAATTTAATGGACAAAGAAAAAGCAAGTCCCATTTTAAAACAAAAGTTAGACAAATCGTTTCGTCGCCTTACTGCCATTATTTTAAGTGTTCTAAACGATGAGGATACGACAAGTGGAGATGCTATTATTGCCTTAGATGAGATTGCAAAAGAAAAAAGTATCATTAGAAACAAATACAAAGAATACATAGAAAAAGCAGAACAAGAAAAATTTTTAAAACGATTGAAAGTTTTAGAAAAGGAAGTAAAAGAAAAAATAGTAGACTTAAAAATAAGAGAAGAGCAAAAATACGAAGTATTAGAAAAAGGACGAGGAAGATAAAAAATTGACAATTCAAACTCTTTCTGCTAGAATAGAACGACGCAGAAAGGGGGAGTTTTTATGATAATAAAAGGAAAAAGAAAAGCAAAGAACAAAAGGTATCTTATAAAAAAACTGATTTTAGGATGTGAAATTCTTTTATTATCCTATCTCTTAAGTCACCTTGGAATGCAAATGGTTATTCATTCTGAAAATGTCAAAAAAAACCAAAGAATAGAAAAACAGCAAGAAGAAAGCATAGAAAAAGAAGAAAGAATTTGCTTTTCTGAAAATGATGATTTCAGTATAAAAGAACCAAAAAAAGAAGAATTTTTAAAAGGAAATAAAATACAAGAATTTACATCTGAATGGCAATTTGTCACATTATATCGTACAATGGTATGTGATGTAAGAAATAATAAAATCTACACATCAGGCCAATGGACAGAGATGGGAAATTATTTAACTAAAAATGCAAAAGCTCCATTTCAAGAAATGAATACTATAGAAAAAGAAGGAAAAATTTACCCAAAATTTGTCTATGGGACGGAAGAAATAATAGAAGATATTTATAATAAAATTGTAGAAAAAATAACAGAGCAAGAGAATACAATAGAGTATAACAATATTTATATCATCGCAAACGAAACAATTCCTATCGACGAAGAAAAAACAAAGGATTTACAATTGTATACGTTTGAAAGAAAAACAACAAAAGGGCAATGGGAAAGCGATGGAAATCTATACTTAAGCTTTAAAACGATAAAAAATCAGGGAGCTGAAGAAACACGTTTTTGTTATATAAACAGCATAGAAATGAATTCAATTTTAAATAAAGAAAAAACAAGATAATAAATAGAAGGAGAAGAACATATGAGCAAAGAAAATCATCCGAATTATGGATTAAAACTAAAAGATCATCATATTAATCGTGCAGGTTTAATTGGTTGTGCAGCCATTTTAACAATAGCAAACTTAGGAGTAGAAGTAGTAAGAAATGATAGAAAAGAGCCAAAAAACGAATTGCAAATAGAAGCTATCGACGAAGAAGTGACTCTTCTAGAACAATTAGAAAGACTACTTTATGAACCAACAGCAAGTGTAATAGAATTACAAGAAAATATTCTTCTAACGTTAGAAGAATATCAAACTACTTATGAAAAAATAAGTGGTTATGAAGATACAGGAATAAGTACGTTATTAAAAGGAATAGAAAGACATATAGAACAAGGGACATCATTAAAAGAAACAAAAGCATATGTATATGTTTGGATTATCAATACAAAGATTTTAAATGGAGAACTAATGGGAAACGAAGAAGAAATAAAACGTAAAATTGGTCTTTAAAAAAGAGAATCATAATAACATTTGCAAATTTTCTGGTTTTTTGTTATAATGAATCTGCTTTTGAAAGCATGTAATCCGCTGCAAAGAAAAAAGTATGATTACAGAAGAAATATATTTTTAAGAAAGGACGAGTAGAATGGCTAATTTAGTCGACAAAATTAACAAAAAGCATATGAGACCAGACGTTCCTGAATTTCGTGTTGGAGACATTGTAAGAGTAGACGTTTGGGTAAAAGAAGGAAAAAAAGAAAGAATTCAAGCATTTGAAGGAATCGTAATTGCAAGAAAAGGATCTGGAGTATCAGAAACTTTCTCTGTACGTAAAAAAAGTGGAAGTGTAGGAGTAGTAAGAGTATTCCCTATTAATACACCAACCATTGATAAAATTACAGTAGTGAAAAAAGGTATGGTTCGCCGTGCAAAACTAAACTTCATTAAAGGAATGCGTAAAGAATACAAAGTAAAAGAAAGAAATAGTGTAAAAGAAGCTTAAGGGCTTCTTTTATTGTATAAAAAAATCATTTGCTATAAAAATTTTTAGGTTTTATAAATAAAAAGAATGTTGTATAATAAAAAAAGAGTGATAATATGAAAGAAAAAATAATCAAAAATAGTAAAGAGCTTTTTCCTTATATCATAATATTAATTATTGTACTATTAATACGTACATTTATTGCAACACCAATTAAAGTAAATGGCAGTTCTATGTATACTACTTTAGATGGCTCAGAATTTATGATTTTAAACAAATTAGATAAAATAGAACGCTACGACATTATAGTAGTAAAAACACCAGGAGATGAGCTAATAAAAAGAGTGTATGGTTTACCAGGAGAAAAAATATCTATTGAAAATAATACGATATTTATTAACGATAAAAAAGTTGATGATATATATGCTTATGGAGAAACAAGTGATTATGAAAGCATAGTTCTTGAAAAAGATGAATATTTTATTCTTGGTGACAATCGAGCAGTTTCCTTAGATAGTAGAACAATAGGACCGATTAAAAAAAGTCAAATTAAAGGAACCACAAATTTTATTCTTTACCCATTCCATCGTTTTGGAAAATTAAAAAATAAGTAAATAAAAGCAAAAAACTTTTATTTTTTTTTAGATAAAAATAGATTATAATAAAATCAGAAAGCATTTAAAAAATAAAGAAGACAGAGAGGAATTATGAAAAAGAGGTGAAAAATGAAATTAATATCAATTCAATCTATGGATGCATTAAAGGATTTAATTAATAGAGGCTATCTTGAATGCGATGATTCAAAAATAAATATAGAAAAAGCAGGACCAACGTATTCTTGGATTTTAGAAAAAATAAAAATTAAAAATCCAACTTATACAAAGTATCCGATTTGGTGTTGGGTAAGATGTTATAATAATATCTGTCCTCCTAAACACAAAGGAGTTCCAGTGGATGGCTTTGATGTAAAAATAACCTTTCATAAGCCAAAAGAAGAAATTTTTATTACAGATTTTAGAAGATATTCTTTTTTACTGAATAACATTTATATACCTACTAATATTAAAGATAAAGAAAATTTTGATAAGAAATTAAAACAATTTAATATAACGTTAGAAGAATTAAAGGCTCATGTTAGAAAAGACAAATATAAAGAATGTAGGAATGACAAAGAATTTTTATTAATATGTGAAGAAATAAAAAAAGTTTTGATAAACGCATTACTGAAGAAAGTGACATTTTACAGGGGTGTGTTTGGAGAATAAATATGAATGAAATAGAAAAAATTGAAATTCTAAATGATAAAGAGTATAGATATGGCTCATTAAATTATATAAGAAAAAATGGAAAAAGGATAAATTGGCAACAAAATTTCTATAAGAAATTAAAATAAAAAAACTATATAGCAATCAGCAAAAAGTAGCGGATTTATGTTAGCATTTATAGAAAAAAGATCTATTTAGGACGAATCAAATCAAACAAAAACTTTTTAAAAGATAATATTCAAGAAGAGAAAGGAGCAAAAGATACAAATTATAAATTAACACAAGAAGCTATCAGAAATTGGTTAAGAAATAGAATTACTTTAGAATTTTTAGGTACATGGGAGTCAATTTACAATCCAAATTTTAATTCCGTCGAATTCGACGGGTTTAAAAGTAAGGCGGGACTTCCTACTTTTACACTAATTGTTACTGAACAGTGTAATAAAACGAACATTATGAAGTTTCTGAACCTGAAAATAACAGAATTTGGCAATTCGTAATGGCACATAAATAGAAGAATATATTGAAAAAAAGAAAGTGAAATAAATGAATAATGATAATCGACAAAATCAGGCAAATATCAACTGGTAGATTACGATTTATTGTAACCCCCCAGGCGAGTCTTTATAAATAAAGAAATTTCACGAATTTAGATATTGCATATTTTCATTAAAAAACACTAAAAATCAATAAAAATAAAGCAATTTTAGTGATATTTATAATAGGAATTGATAAGATGATTACGACATTGAAACCCCTAATTAAAATAAGAAAGAAGGTGTAAATTTGAATAATAAATTAGAAACAATTTCAAATCTATTTGAAGGTGACGAAATAAGAAGCATTTGGGACAATGAAAAAGAAGAATATTATTTTAGTGTTGTTGATGTTATTGTTGCTTTAACTAAATCAGACAGACCACGTAAATATTGGAATGATTTAAAGAAAAAGCTAGAAAATGAAGGAAGTGAGTTGTCCGAAAAAATCGGACAACTGAAATTAAAATCAAAGGATGGTAAATTTTATAATCAGGATGTTCTTGATATGAAAGGAATTTTAAGACTTATAGAATCAGTTCCTAGTCCCAAAGCAGAACCTTTTAAATTATGGTTAGCATCTTTAGGGAGTGAAAGAATTGATGAAGTATTTGATCCAGAGATAGCGATTAATAGAGCAGTAGAATATTATCGAAAACGTGGATATGATGATAAATGGATAAAAGCAAGACTTACTGGAATAGTAGATAGATTTAAACTTACTGATGTATGGAAAGAATCAGGAATAGTAAAAGACTATGAATATGGTATACTTACAAATGAAATTTATAAATCTTGGTCTGGAATGAAAGCATCAGAATACAAAGTATATAAGGGTATAAGAAAAGAATCTTTAAGAGATAATATGACAGACATAGAAGTAGCACTAACTGATTTAGGTGAAATTGCTACAAGAGAACTTGCTAAAGAGCACAAACCATATGGTTTAAAACAAAATAAAGAAATTGCCAAACGAGGTGGCAATATTGCTAAAATAACGAGAGATAATTTAGAAAAAGAATTAGGTAGAACAGTCATAAGTAACAAAAATTTTTTGAATTATGAGTATATAGATGAAAAATTAATAAAGGATAAAAAAGAAGAAGATATAAATGAAGAATAAATAAGAGGTGTAATATGATAATTAATTATTCAGATCAAGAGGTTATAAGAGGGAAAAAATCTATATTTTAATCAGGCCCAACTCCACGAGGTAAGAATGTTGTTTCTTGGAGAACAGAAGCTTGTCAGAGTTTAGAACAAATGGGCTTTGATGGAATAGTTTATGTTCCTGAATACTCTACTTGGAAACCTAAAGAAGATTATATTGATCAAGCAATGTGGGAAAGAATAGCATTAACGGATGCTACGGTAATTTTATTTTGGGTACCTAGAAAATTACCAGATATGGCGGCCTTTACCACAAATGTTGAATTTGGATATTGGTTACATAGTGGAAAAGTTGTTTATGGAAGACCAAATGATGCTTCTAAAATTAAGTATCTTGACTGGTTGTATAGATTAGACTATGACAAAAATCCTTACGAAAATCTACAATCTTTATTAGGGGCCTCAGTAGAATTAGCAAATAATTTATATGATGAACAAGCAAGTAAAATTTTACCATTAGAAGAAAGAAAAATAACAGAAAAACTAAGGAAGTGAAAACTACTTATAAATAAAGGAAATTATCCAGTTTAGATCTTGCATATTTTCATTAAAAAATGGTAAAAACAATAAAAATTCATAAAAATATAGTGATTTTGGCGTTATTTATAATAGGAATTAGATAGGTGATTACGACGCTGAAACCCCTGCAAAAAATAAAGGATGTGATAATTTTGAAAAAGGAAAATGATATAGCAGTAAATAACGAAAATGAGTTAATTGGTGTTGAAAATATTTATCAAGATATACGAAATAAAATAATAACAGCTAGAGAAAAGATGTTTAAACATATTGATAATACGATGACAGAAGTATATTGGTATGTTGGTAAAATAACTTATGAATTATCAGAAAACAGTACAAAAGCAAGTTATGGAAAAAAGATAATTGATGTTTTATCTTCTAAATTAACAAAAGAGTTCGGAAGTGGTTTTTCTTCAGTAAGTATTAGAAGAATGCGAAGATTTTATGAAATGTATCCAATATGGTCGACAGTGTCGACCGAATTATCTTGGGCTCATTTTCAAGAATTAATAAAAATAGATAAAAAAGAAGAAAGAGATTTTTATGAATTAGAATCTATCAAATCTAATTGGGGTTGTAGAGAACTGCGTAGACAAATAAATACTAAATTATATGACAGATATTTAATCTCTCCCGACAAAAATATGATAATTAATGAATCCAAAAAAGGAATTATTGAACGTGAGCTAGAAGAAATATTAAAATCACCATATATATTTGAATTTGCTGGTTTAAAAGAAAATAAAAACTATTTAGAAACAGATTTAGAGAGTGCATTATTATCACACTTAACAGAATTTTTATTAGAACTTGGTAGAGGTTTCTCATTTGTTGCAAGCCAACAAAGAATTAAGATAGGTACAGAGTATTATTATCCAGATTTGATATTTTATAATAGATTAGCAAAGTGTTTTGTAATAATAGATTTAAAGATAGGAAAACTTACTCATCAAGATATTGGTCAAATGCAAATGTATGTTAATTATTATAAAAAGACTCAAATGATAGAAGGAGAAAATAAGCCAATTGGAATACTATTATGCGCTGATAAAGACGATGCAGTAGTTGAAATGACTCTAGGGGATGAAATAAAAAATGTATATGCTTCTAAATATTTAACTTATTTACCTACTAAGGAAGAGCTGATTAAAATAATTAAAGATGAGAAAGAAATATATGAATTATCTAAAGAAGATTTAAAAAATGAGTGAAATAATGATAATTAATCTATAAAAAGTGTAATCACACATTTAACATTATATACATTTAAATATATAATCAGGTTGGAGTGTGATTTTATGAATAAATATAATATTAAAGAATTAGCAGAAAAATTAGAACGTTGTAGAAATGTAAATCTTGATGATGTAAAATTAGAAGAAGTGGATGAAATAACAGATATAAAAATAGATAGAAGAAAACCTAGTGAAGAAAGAATATTGGATTTTATAATGAAAGCAAAAAATCCTTATATATTTAAGGTAAATGGAAAATTAGTTAGAATAAGATTTTCAGATATTGATAAAACTGCTGACGATTGTCTTACTAAAGTTTTAGAGAATTTATATAGATGAATGAAAAAATTAATGGAAGTAAAAATGAAAGTTATAACTATAAAGCAACCATGGGCAACATTAATTGCTGAAGGCTATAAAGAATATGAATTTAGAACTTGGAAAACCAAATATCGTGGAGATATATTAATTCACGCAGGTAAAGGTATAGATAAAAAAGCAATGGATAGATTCAAACATTTAAATTTAAAATATCCCGTTGGCCAAATAATTGCAAAAGCAACTATTACAGATTGCATATATGTAGATGAAGAATTTGCACAAAAAATGTGTAAAAAAGATCCTGTTGTATATAAGGGATTAATTAATAAAGGTGACTGGGACGGATATGGATTTAAAATAGAAAATATTGAAAAAATAAATCCTATAGAAGTAAATGGTAAATTAAGCTTATGGGATTATGATTACGAAAATTAAAAAATAATTAATTGTGGAGGATAAGTATGAAAACAACACATAATATGAATTTAAATAATGACCCATTTAATCGTATAAAAGATGGAACAAAAACCATAGAATTGCGATTAAATGATGAAAAAAGACAACTGCTAAAGGAAAAAGATTTGATAGAGTTTACAAATACAACAACATTAGAAGTCATAATGGTTGAAATAGTAAGATTATACAAATATTCAAATTTTAATGAATTATATAAATATTTTGATAAAATATCAATGGGATATGATAAAAATGATATTGCAAATCCTAAAGATATGGAAAAATATTATTCTAAAGAAGAACAAGGTAAATATGGAGTTGTTGGCATAGAAGTAAGAGTGATAGAAGATAGGAAGTGAGAATAATGGACAATCGACAAAATTCGACAAATATAAACTGGTATCCAGGGCACATGGCCAAGACAAGACGACTAATTAGTGAAAAATACAAACTAATTGATATTGTCTATGAATTAGTAGATGCAAGAATACCATATTCATCGAAAATAAAAGACATCTATGATGTAATAAAAAATAAACCAAAATTATTAATCATGACAAAAAAAGATTTATGTGATATAAAAATAACGCAAAAATGGATCAATTACTATGAAAATCTAGGAACCAAAGTTTTATTAGTAGATTTAAACAACAATGCAGACTACAAAAAAATTATCGAAACCACTTTGGAAATGATGAATGAAACCCAACAAAAACGAGAAAAGAAAGGATGGAAAGAAAAAGAAATTCGTGCATTAGTAATCGGAATACCCAATGTAGGAAAAAGTACATTAATCAATAAAATGGCAGGACGACATGTTGCAGACGTTGGAAATAACCCAGGAGTAACCAAAAGTGTAAATTGGTTAAAAACTCCTTATAATCTCTCTCTTTTAGACACTCCAGGAATTTTATGGCCCAAACTAAATGACAATAAAATTGCTTTTAACTTAGCAGCGATGACAAGTATTAAACAAGAAGTATTACCCATTGATGAAGTTGCAGTCTATATACTAAATACTTTAGAAAAATACTATCCAGAGCTCTTAAAAGAAAGATACAAAATTACTTCCACAAAAGATATAGAAGAAACTTATGAAATTATTGGAAAAAGCATAGGTGCTATAAAAAATGGAGAAGTGGATTATGACCGAGTCAGTAAAAAAATAATTAACGACATCAAAATGGAACACATAAAAGGAATTACATTCGATAGAGTGGGAAGAGAATAAAAGTCCTTTCTTATTTTCAATATGTGTGTTAGAATATCTGCAAAAAGAAAGAGGAAAGATTATGAATACAGTTTTTCATATAGAAAGTGAAAACTTATTACAAATTATACAAGAATTAAATAACGCAAAAATAGAATATACAAGAATAAATAATTTATCAAATACCCAAACACCTTATCAAAACATTTATGATGGAATGGATATAGAAATAGAAGAATCAAACCTCCCTGCATTTTTAAGATGGATGCAAAGAATAAGTAGGGAAGTAAAACTATATTTGTATAGAAAAGAAAATTGGCAAACAAAAATAAATGCTATTCCTTACTATCGTCCCTATCCAATAGAAGAGGAAGAAAATCCCCTTTTCAAAACCACATTTTTTTATCAAAAATTAAGAAGAGCAGAAGAATTTCAAAGCGATTTTTCTGACATAGAAAAAGAAGTTTATCCTAGTTTTTTAGAACATATAGAAATAACGCGGAAAGAAGAAAATCATCTAGTAGGGTTATACGAATCCATTTCTCATCCTTTCAATAGTAGTAAAGTAGTAGCAGAAGATCTAGGAAAATTTGACATACAGACAATCAAAGAAGAAGGCGCCTACAAAATTTTAACAAAAATAGAGAATCGTAGAAAACAATTTCGAAATCAAGGCACACTAAACGATTATCTTTTTGAAATACCTAGCAAAAACGGAATGAGTACTTATCAAATGTTAGAGTACTTTATTCTCTACCAAAAAGATTGCGTTCTTCACTTTGGAGAAGAAACAGCCAAAGTAGAGCTTTACAAACGAAAAGGAAATATGGAATATATTCTACTTCATACCTTTTTAAGAACTAAGGCTACAAATGAAGAAGAAAAACAAATCATTACAAGCATTGAAACATGGAGTAGGAGAAGATGTTTAGAAAAGAAGTAAACCACCAAATTTACTTTTTTCTTTGAAAAAAACAACCACAAGTAAAAAAATATGCTAAAATGAATAAAGAGAAAGGGTAAAAAAATGACAGAAGAAGTAGACTTATTAAAATATGAAACACAACTCTATAAACAGAATATAACGAAAATAGCAGGTGTCGACGAAGTAGGAAGGGGACCACTTGTAGGACCTGTCGTTGCAGCAGCAGTCATTTTACCACCCAACTACCAATTAGATGGTTTAACAGACTCGAAAAAACTAAGCGAAAAAAAAAGAAACCAATTTTTTGAAATCATAAAAAAAGATGCCATAGCGATTGGCATTGGAGAAATTTCTGCTCAAACAATAGATGAAGTCAACATTTATGAAGCAAGCAAACTTGCTATGATAGAAGCAATCAATCATTTGAAAATAAAACCAGAGCACATACTGATTGATGCTATGCCGCTTTCAATAGATATTCCAAGTACCAGTATTATTCATGGGGATGCGCTTTCGTTATCCATTGCAGCAGCAAGTGTAATAGCGAAAGTCACTAGAGACGAAATGATGTACAAACTTCATAAAAAACATCCCGAATATCATTTTGACAAACACAAAGGCTATCCTACCAAATTACACTTAGAATGTTTAAAAACTTATGGACCATTAGAAAATTATAGATTTACATACAAACCCGTTCATGATTTAATAGAAAAAGGTGAAAAAAAGAAACATGAAGAACATCGTAAAAAGCAAACTATTTAAAAATTATATTTCTTTCTTCCTTTCCATACTAAGTATCGAAATTTTATTTCGGATTCTTTCTTCTATGCCTTTAGTAAACTGGGCCATGGTAAGAATTTTTTTAGGCTGTCATAGTTTAGCATTAGTACTTGCATTGCTACTGCAACCATTAAAAGAAAAAGCTGGCAAAATAGTAAGTAGTCTATTGTTCTTTTTCATTACTATCTATGCTATGCTACAATTAGGATTCGAAAACTATTTAGGAACCTATATTTCGCTTGGGGCAAGTAGTCAACTAGGAGCAGTTTCGGATTACATAAAAGAATTTTTTTCTTCCTTTCGTCTAACATTTTATACCTTGCTTGTGCCATATCTTCTCTACGTCATTTATAAATATGTAGGAGAAAAACATTGTTTCAAGGCCTATTATCAAGAAAAAGACAGTTTCTTTGAAAAAAGAAACAGAAAGAAAAATGTAGGGATAGGGATTTTTGTTGTTCTTCTATCTAGCTTTTTATATAAAGGAACACTATCCGTAGAATTTATGCAAAACGCATTACAATTAGAAAGTACCAAAACTCTATTCAAAAATCCTAGCAATACAAACATCAGTGTCAACCAATTTGGAGTAACAACCTTTGGCCTATTAGACATCAAAACAACACTCATTCAACCAAAAGAAGAAGATATTTCCTATTTTCAAAAAACAGAAGAAGAAAAAGAAATCACTGACTTAACAAGACATATCGACGATACGGATTGGAAAGAACTGGACAACAACACGACTGACAAAAACTACAAACTATTAAATAGTTACTTCATGAGTCAAGAAATTACAGACAAAAACGAATACACAGGAGCATTCAAAGACAAAAATGTGATAGTTATCATGATGGAATCCGTCAACGAAATTTTTATTCATCCTGAATATTATCCAACTTTTTATAAATTATATACGGAAGGTTGGAGCTTCAAAAATTCTTACTCTCCAAGAAATTCTTGTGCAACGGGGAATAATGAAATGAGTGGAATGACTAGTTTATTCACTATTTATAGAAAATGTACAGCCAATGATTACCGGGATAACACTTACAATCAAAGCATATTTAATCTCTTTAACAAGGCAGGATACCAAACAAGTTCCTTCCATAACTACACAGAACATTATTACTACAGAAACACCATTCATAAGAATATGGGTTCAGGAATGTATTATGGTGTGGAAGACTTACAAATTCCTTATAGTAATGCTTATAAAGAATGGCCAAGTGATATCTTATTAATGGAAGAAGCAATAAAACGAATTGATACCACAAAACCATTTATGACTTGGCTAACGACAGTAACGTCGCATCAGCCTTATGGAGTGAGTAGTGAATTTGGAGACAAACATCTAGACCTATTCAAAAATACAGAGTATCCAATAGAACTAAAACGCTACATGTCCAAACTAAAAGAACTTGATTTAGCGCTAGAAAGATTATTAGAATTATTAGAAGAAAAAGAAATACTAAAAGATACGGTATTGGTATTATTTGGTGATCATTATCCTTATGGTCTCGACAACAAAGATTTAAACCTAGTACTTCCTTACAACGTCGATGAAAGAAACAATGTCGACAAAACCCCATTTGTCATTTATAATAGTGAAGCAACAAAGAAAGAATTTGATGTTTATACAAGTTACATAAATATTCTTCCAACCCTATTAAATCTTTTTGATTTAGAATATGACCCAAGATTGTATATGGGAGAAGACATACTAGCGCCAGACTATAAAAACTCATACAAAAATCGTGTCATATTAGCAGATGGTTCCTGGGAAACAACCATAGGAAGATACGATGCTACCAATGGTATAATGACTTATTATGGAAAAGAAGATTATACAGAAGAAGAAGTGATTTCCTATAACAAAGAAATCAATGATAAAATAAAAATGAGTACCTTAGCCATTACTACGAATTATTTTGAATATTTACAAAATGGTTTAAGTACCTACAAAACAAGTCTTCCAACAGGAAACTTACCAAGTTAGAAAGGAAAAATACTATGAAAAAATTAGTCATTGTAGAATCTCCAGCAAAATCAAAAACGATTGAGAAATATTTAGGAGGAGATTACAAAGTAGTATCCAGTAAAGGTCATATTAGAGACTTAGCTACCAGTGGAAAATTTGGGTTAGGAGTGGACATTGAAAACAATTTTACTCCTAACTATATAGCCATCAAAGGAAAAGCAAAAGATATTAACTCCTTAAAAAAAGATGTGGCCTCAAGTTCTTATGTCTACCTAGCAACTGACCCTGACCGAGAGGGAGAGGCTATCTCTTGGCATTTAAAAGATGCTCTAGACATAAAAGACAACTATAGTAGAGTCGTATTTAATGAAATCACCAAAGAAGTTGTATTAGATGCAATCGAACATCCAAGAAAAATCGATGATAATCTAGTAAAAAGTCAAGAAACCAGAAGAATACTTGATCGAATCATAGGATTTCGATTAAGCAAACTCATGCAATCCAAAACAGGAGGAAAAAGTGCAGGACGAGTGCAAAGTGTTGCTTTAAAACTTATCGTCGACAGAGAAAGAGAAATAGAAGCTTTTCTTCCTACAGAATACTGGACCATCACCGCAGACTTTAAAGATTTCACCGCAGATTTAGAAAAATATCATGGAAAAAAGGTCGAAATTGGAAGTGAAGTAGAAGCAAACGAAATCTTAGCTAAATTATCCAATGCCTTTAAAATCGATGATGTAAAAACAACAGACACCAAGAAAAGTGCAAAACCTGTCTTTAAAACATCTACTTTGCAACGGATGGCAGCAAATAAAATCAATTTTGCTCCATCAAAAACCATGCGAATTGCGCAAAAACTTTATGAAGGAATCGATATAGGCAGTGAAACCGTCGGATTAATCACTTACATGCGTACCGATTCAGAACGTGTATCTCCTACATTTGTAGCAGAAACATACGAATACATCAAAAAAAACTATGGTCCTGAATACATTGGAAACGTAAAAGTTGGAAAAAAAGACAAAACCATGCAAGATGCCCATGAAGGAATTCGTCCGACTAGTATCCTTCGTACACCAGAAAGTATGAAAAAGCACTTAACACCAGAGGAATACAAACTATACAATTTGATTTATCTTAGAGCTTTGTCTTCTTTAATGGCAGATGCCAAATTCTTAACAACAGCGGTCATCTTAGAAAACAATGGTTATACCTTTAAAACAACAGGAAGTATTTTAAAATTCGATGGATACTTAAAAATATATAGTGCCTACGAAGAACAAAAAGATACCATACTACCAGATTTTCAGTCGTACAATAGCAATACCATCATAGCAAGTGCGATAGTAAAAGAACAACACTTTACAAAACCGCTTCCAAGATACACAGAAAGTAGTTTAATCAAAGAACTAGAAAATTTGGGAATAGGAAGACCTAGTACTTACTCAACCATTGTAACGACCATCAAAGATAGAGGATACGTTTTATTAGAAGACAAAAAATTTATTCCAACAGAAATCGGTATAGAAACAACAGACAAATTACAAGAATATTTTAGCAATATTGTAAATGTTGAATATACAAGCAATATGGAAACGGACTTAGATAAAATTGCAGAAGATGAAATCAATAATATCAAAGTATTACAAGATTTTTATAATAAATTTGAACCAATGGTAGAAGAAGCGTTTGACAAAATGGAAAAGAAGGAAGCAGAAAAAACAGGAGAAACTTGTCCAGAATGTGGGAGCGATTTAGTCATCCGTAATGGAAGATATGGAAAATTTACAGCTTGTTCTAATTATCCAACGTGCAAATATATTAAAAAAGAAGAAAAAGAAACAAAAGAACTTGCTGATTGTCCAAAATGTGATGGAAAAATATTAGAAAAAAGAACGCGTAAAGGAAAATTCTTTTATGGATGTTCCAATTATCCAAAATGTGACTTTGCTTCCTGGTACAAACCAACAGGAGCCAACTGCCCGAAATGCGAAAGTCTCCTAGTAGAAAAAAAAGACAAAATCGTTTGTAGTAATTGTGAATATGAGCAAGATAATTAATCTTGCCATTTTTAATACAAAGTAATAGAGTAAAAACGAAAAAGGAGGAAAACCCCTATGGATGAATATTATGTATTGTATGAAAACGAAATTACAATTGCTACAGGAATAGAAACTACTTCGATTATTTGTTATATCCCAACTATTTTTAAAGATAGGTTAGAAAAAAAGAAGTCCAAAACTATTTTATCTAACAACAAACAGACGATCTATCGATTTTATGGAATAAAAAAAGAATCCTGTTTAATAGGATATGTTAAATTTTCTCTTTCTTTATTTGAAAATCAAGGAGAAATAGATACAATTTATATTTATCCGAATGAACGACGAAAGGGATTAGGTAGATTTTTATTAGAAATTGCAATAGAAGATATACAAAAAGAGATGCCTAATGTGCACGATATAATCGTCAATTCTACACCAGATGCCATTCCTTTTTATAAAGAAACTGGTTTTGCTCCTTATTTTTTTGAAAATAACTTAAAAAGAAAGTTAATCAAATAATTTTCTATAGAAAGGAACCATTTACATCAATGACAACAGAAAAAGCGTACTATGTCCTTAAGGCTCATTCTAGCGAATCTCTAAAAGTTATAAAAAAGAGATACAAAGAATTAGCAAAAAAATATCATCCTGATTTGTATGAGGGAAAAAGTGAAGAAGAACAACATTACGCCAAAGAAAAGTTACAAGAGATTAACAATGCCTATGAAATTATTAAAAAAACAAAAGAAAATTCATTTGAAAATAATACTTTCAATGAAGTTCTGGAACGATTAAAAATAGAGAAATTAGAAGCAATCCATTCTTTTTTTGATGAAGAGGGAGAAGTATTTTTAAAATCTTTGTATGGAAAAAAAGCGTTGAGTAAAATCAATGAACTAACAGATTTATTGTTTTTGTATAGTGATAAAATAGAAAAAAGTAGGTCAGAAGTAAATATAAGAAATTGGTATTATGCTTGGACAATCAACATAGAAAATTATTTAGAACAAGTAAAAAAAGATTATTGTAAAAAAAATGATTTATTAGAAACAGAAATAATTTATAAAGTTAGCACCTTTAATCAATTCATAATGGAATTAGAAAAACAAAAAGAAAAGAGTAAAGCCATCTGGGAAGAAATAGAAAAAGAAGCACAAAAATATACCTATTATGCAGGATACGATAAAATTGCAGAAGAAATTGAAACAATCAAACACTCGTTTGAAAAGCAAATAAAAGAAAAGAAGCAAAATAAAAACACCTTGTTGGAACAAATGCATCAAACCATTACTAAAAAATTTACTATCTATTATGAGGATAAGAAAAAATGGAAAGATTTAGCGAGTGTAGCCTTTGATGAGTTAACACAAGAAGAATTGAATGAATTACTATTATTGCAAAATTATTTTGGAACAGAAAATTTTATGAAAAAATACCAAGAATTATCTTATATAAAAAAGAAAGTAGATTATAAGAAAAAAGAACAGGAGATACGTTTGTTATATTTATCTTTATATGAAAAAGCAAGAAAAGAAATAGAACGATGTTCCTTTTCAACAGATTTTAATAAAATTTATTTAATCAATAAACTACTTGACTATATATGGAAAATAATAGAAAAAGCCAAGAATGGTTTAATAGAAATAGCGTATTTAAAACAATTACAAGAAATTTCCTTTCAAAACTTCTTGAAAGACAAAGAAATATTATTATCCTTCCATTTTCCTATACATGCGAAAGATATTTATATAGAAAAAGAAGAAAAAACAAAAGAAGAAGCAGACCAAATAAGATGGTTACAAATAGAAAATGATTGGTATTCTGTTTATTCTTTTCGACCAGGATATGTCCCAGAATTTGAAAAAATTCAGTTTGGTTCCATAGAAGAAATAAATCAGTATTATTTTTCTTTAAATACATTTTTAGAAAAAGCTCAGCCAATGTTTTACAATTCTTCTATTGGAACAACACTCTATGGGTACCCGAAAAATTACAAACAAAATTATTATTGTTTTTTAGAAGAAGAGGAAGAGAGTATCATAAGTATTCAAATTGAAACAGCTCAAAATGTAGAAATTAAAAGGGATATGAACAAAAGATATACAAAATTCAAAGATAAAAATAGAATCAAACAAACAATTGAAAACCAAATCAATAAGTATCAAGAGGCAGCTTTACAAGAAGAAGTGGAAATGATTTTTGTGAGAAGAAGATAAAAAGAATTGTTATCTTTCTTTTTTTTCGTTATAATAAATCTATACAATAGAGGGTGATATTATGGGAGCATTTTCAAGAATGGATTTAGAAGTTAAAGGGCAATGGGATTTATACAAAAGAGTTATCCAATCAGAGGATTATGGTAAGGAATATAATGAAGAAGAAATAATACAACTTATGCGAAATAATATTATAAGTCTTTTTTGTAAATTTGATTATACCAAAAAGACAGAAGATTTTAAAGATTTAACATTTATACAACTTTGGGAAATGTTTAGTATGGTAAGAAATAGTTTGTTAGAAAGAAGAAATTGGGAACATCAATATAGTTTTTCCAAAAAAACAGACTCAAAAGATATATTGCCAACTGAAGAAACAGAAATAATACCATCAAAACCAGAAACAAAAGAAGAAAAAATAGATTTTATTCTTCAAAGAACAACTTTTTTGGATGAAAGACAGCGGGAGGAATATAAAAAAAAATTAGATACTATGTCAAAAACAGAATTAAATAGAATAAAAAGCGTGTTAGAAAATGCAGAGTACAATGTTTATGAAAGAAAAAAAACAAAAAAAAAGAGGACGCAAGAATATATTCCTAGTAGAAAAAAAGAACAAGAAGGGTCCTCTTTATAATGCAAAAAGATAGTAAAGAGTTTCTAAATTACTTATTAGCAGAACTAAATTATAGCACCAATACAATGAAATCCTATCAACAGGAATTACAAAAATTTAATGAATTTGTCGAACTAGAAAACATTGATTATTTAAAGCTAAGCAAAGACAATATTCGCTCTTATCTTAAATACTTAGACGACTTAAACTACAAAAATAGTAGTATAGCGAGAAACATTAGTGCTCTTCGTAGTTTCTATCGATTTTTGGTCATCAAAGAACGTATTAGTAAAAATATATTTGCAAGCATTAGAAATCCTAAAATCGAAAAGAAATTACCAAATTTTTTAAGTGAAGTGGATATGGAGCGTTTATTAGAATTTCCAAAAAGTGAAAATTACAAACCAACGATTTATACGAGCAGAGATTTACTAATTATAGAACTTCTTTATGATACAGGGTGTCGTGTGGAAGAACTTGTTAGTATTAAAATAAAAGATATAAATAAACAGGAAAAGAGTATAAAAGTAATAGGAAAAGGGTCCAAAGAAAGAATTGTCTTTTATGGAGAATATGCAAAAGAATATTTAGAAGCCTATGAAATCGATAGAGAACTACTATTAAATGGAAAAAAAAGCGACTATCTATTTGTGTCCAAAGAAAGTGGTCAATTAACAACAAGAAGAATTGCACAAATAATTGATAAAACTTTAAAACTAGTAGGGATAAAAAACAAAGTGACACCACATACCTTAAGGCATACCTTTGCTACCCACCTTTTAAACAACAATGCTGATTTAAGAAGCGTTCAAGAATTATTAGGCCATTCTTCTTTATCAACGACTCAAATTTATACTCATGTATCGAATGAAAGACTTCGTCATGTTTATTTAGAAGCACATAAAGATAATCGAGAATAATTGTACATTTTTTGTCAAAAATACGACCTTTCGTTGTCGTATTTTTTTTCTATTGTTATAATAAAACCATGACCATTAAAGGAGGAAAAAGTATGGCAAAATATGTATATTTATTTAGTGAAGGAAACAAAGACATGAGAAATTTGCTTGGTGGAAAAGGTGCAAACTTAGCAGAAATGACCAATATTGGCATGCCAGTTCCAAGAGGATTTACCATCACAACAGAAGCATGTACCAATTATTATGAAAACAAAGAAACCATCAGCGAGGAAATAACAAAAGAAATCCTATCCAAAGTAGAAGAGTTAGAAAATATTACTGGAAAAACATTTGGAAGTATCGAAAATCCATTATTAGTAAGTGTTAGAAGTGGAGCCAGAGCTTCTATGCCAGGAATGATGGACACGGTTTTAAATTTAGGATTAAATGATGAAGTAGCAGTAGGATTCACAGAAGCAACCCAAAACAAACGTTTTGTTTATGATTCTTATAGAAGATTTATTCAAATGTTTGCTGATGTAGTCAAAGGATATCCGAAAAGTGCTTTTGAGCGTCATCTAGACGAAGTAAAAGAAAAAAAAGGAGCCAAATTTGATACTGATTTAACTGCAGAGGATATGGTAGAAGTAACCAATGACTTCAAAAGAATTTACAAAGAAATTGCAGGAACGGACTTCCCACAAGATCCAAAAGTACAACTTATTGAAGCAGTAACAGCAGTATTTAGAAGTTGGAACAACGATAGGGCCATTTATTATCGCAGAATGAATGATATTCCAGCAAGTTGGGGAACAGCAGTAAACGTTCAAGAAATGGTTTATGGAAATCGTGGAAATGATTGTGGAACAGGAGTAGCATTTACGAGAAACCCAGCAACAGGGGAAAAGAAATTATACGGAGAATACCTTATCAATGCCCAAGGAGAAGATGTAGTAGCTGGCATTCGTACTCCAGAACCAATTAGTAAATTAGAAACAGACATGCCAGAAGTATACAAAGAATTTGTGAGTATTGCTACCAAACTAGAAAATCATTACAAAGATATGCAAGATATGGAATTTACAATTGAAAATGGCAAATTGTTTATGTTACAAACCAGAAACGGAAAACGTACAGCAGCCGCTGCATTAAAAATAGCTGTCGATTTAGTAAACGAAGGAATGTTAACCGAAGAAGAAGCATTATTAAAAGTAGAACCAAAACAACTAGATGCCTTACTTCATCCAACATTTAGTGAAAGTGCTTTAAAAACAAGTGAAGCAATAGCAACGGGGTTAGCAGCAAGTCCAGGAGCAGGGGCTGGAAAGATTTATTTTACTGCCGAAGATGTTATCGAAGCTTCTAAAAGAGGAGAAGCTACCATTCTTGTTAGATTGGAAACCAGTCCAGAAGACATAGAAGGAATGAATCATGCCAAAGGAATACTTACCATTCGTGGAGGAATGACATCTCATGCCGCAGTAGTAGCTCGTGGAATGGGCCGTTGTTGTGTATCTGGTTGTGGAGAATTAAAAATCGATGAAATAGCAAAAACATTAACAACAAAAAGTGGACTTACCCTAAAAGAAGGAGATGAAATTTCTCTTGATGGTTCAACAGGAAAAGTATACGAAGGAATTTTAGAAAGTGTAGAACCAAGTATCAGTGGAGACTTTGAAACGTTCATGTCTTGGGCAGATAAAACAAGAAGAATGAAAATAAGAACCAATGCGGACACTCCAAAAGATGCCAAACAAGCTCGTAATTTTGGGGCTGAGGGAATAGGGTTATGCCGTACAGAGCATATGTTCTTTGAAAGCGAAAGAATTTTCAACTTCCGAAGAATGATTGCATCAGAAACAGTAGAGCAAAGAGAAGAAGCATTAGAGAGTATATTGCCATACCAAAGAAATGATTTTGAAGAACTTTATCGTGCCATGGCTCCTTACCCTGTAGTCATTCGTTACCTAGACCCACCACTTCATGAATTCTTACCACAGGAAGAGAGCGAAATCAAAGAATTAGCAAATGCTCTTAACATGAGTTATGATTCATTAAAAGCAAGAATTGAATCTTTAAAAGAATTCAATCCAATGATGGGACATCGTGGATGTCGACTAGCAATCACTTATCCTGAAATTGCCAAAATGCAAACAAGAGCAGTAATTGAAGCCGCAATCAACGTCCATAAAGAAGGCATTCTAGTAGAACCAGAAATCATGATTCCGCTTGTAGGAGACATTCATGAACTAAAATACGTAAAAAATATTGTTTGTGAAACAGCAGATGAAATCATTAGAAACTCTGGTATGGATATAAAATACCAAGTAGGAACGATGATTGAAATTCCAAGAGCAGCACTTCTTGCAGATGAAATTGCTGAATATGCTGAATTCTTCTCATTTGGAACAAACGATTTAACACAAATGACTTATGGATTCAGTCGTGACGATGCTGGTAAGTTCTTGAGTGATTATTACAGCAAAGGAATATTCGAATCGGATCCATTTGCAAGAATCGATGAACAAGGAGTTGGAACGCTAGTTCGTATCGCAGCAGAAAAAGGAAGAAGCAAACGTCCAAATTTAAGCCTTGGAGTATGTGGAGAACACGGAGGAGACCCAGCAAGTATTGAGTTCTGCAATCGTGTAGGTCTTGATTATGTTTCTTGTTCGCCATTTAGAGTTCCTATTGCTCGCCTTGCAGCAGCACAAGCAGTGATACGAGAGAAAGGGAATAAATGAGTCTATAATAGCGAATACTTTTAACACACTTATACTAGAAACAATCTATGAATTAAAAAGTGTTTTCATTACAACTAAAAAATATAAAATTTCAGACTAAGGTTTCAAAATCTTAGTCTTTTCCATAAAAAGAAGATGCTTGGTTATTTCCAAGTAAAGCTTTTTTTCTTAAAAAAAATATAGTATAATAACAAACAGAATAGGGTGATAAAAAATGAAAACATTAAGCATAGGACGTTTAAATTATGACATAAATATCGTTATGGATACTTATCCTGTAGAAGGCACAATAAATGCAACAAAAGAAATAGTAAGTTGCAGTGGAGGAAGTGCAAGCGTAGTTGCTTATGCATTAGGAAAATGGAACATGGAATCATTTATTTCTGGAGTAGTAGGATATGATGAAATGGGAAATACAATGAAAAAGAATATGGAAGAAAATCGGGTGAAAACAACTTATTTAGAAACCAATTACGATATAAAAACTCCAATTTCTTATATTTTATGGAACAAACAAAATAGCAAATCAACGACGATAAATACAGAACTAGACACTTTAAACATAAAGAAATACGAATATGATCAAGCCATGGATTGTATTATTGTAGATGGTTACGAATACAATGCCTCTACCTATGCTTTTGGAAAATTTAGTAATGCAATTTCGATATTAAATGCCAAAATACCTAGAAAAGAATTATTAGATTATTTTAAAGTTGTAAAATATGTTGTATGTACTGGAGAAATTGCGGAAGAAATGACAGGAACAAAAATGGATTTTGCAAATCCTATAACAATGGCAACGGTTTATAAAAAAATAATTGACAAATATCCGCACATAAATCTTTTAATTACTATTCCAGAAAAAGGAACGATTTATTCTGTCAATAATGAAATCAAAGTATTGGCATCAATGAATACGGAAGTGGTAGATAAAAATGGAGCACAAGATGTATTTGTTTCCATGATTGCTTATGGATTAACAAATGGATATGATATAGAAACAACTATTCGTTTAGCAACCATAGCAGAAAGTATGGCGAAAAAAACAATAGGGTCAACTTTATCCATACCTATACTAAGTGACATCATAAGTTATTATGAAAGCAAATTTGGAAAATTAGAAAATCAAGACAAAAAATCAACAATTCCTGAAAATACTCCTAAAATAGAAAATACTAACAATACAGAACAAAAAACTACTTCTCCTACAATAGAGCAAGAAGTAAAACCTGAACCTGTGCCAGAAGAGATGACAATCAACCCTTTTGCTGGAACATTGCCTCAAACAGAACCACTGGCAACTACTGAAGATTCTAATTCAAATCAAGATGTTACTACCTCTAGATAAATATCCAAAATTAGATGTGCATGGAGAAACACGCAACACCATCTATACAGTTTTAAAAAATTTTATTAATGATAACATAAAATTAAAAAACAAAACCATAATAGTAGTACATGGGAAAGGCAGTGGAATTTTAAAAGACGAAATTCATTATTATTTAAAACAATGGAAAGAAATAAAAAGTTATCATTTAGATTGCTGGAACCAAGGCGTAACCATAATCGAATTAAATATTTGACAAACCAAAAATAATATGTTATAATGCTAACACATTAGGAAAAGTAGACATCAATTTGACATTTTTTGCTTTTTGTGCTATACTTTATAACATAAAAAGAAATTGGGGGTAAAATTATGAAGGGTTATGTTTTAGATTATATTGATGAAAATGAATATCGTAAATTAGAAAGAGCTTTAAAAAAATACAATACACTTGCATTTAAAAAATTAAATTTTGAATACTATCCAGCATTAAGGAATGGTAAATTTTTAGGAGAATTAACTTCTCAAAATAAAAAAGCAGGCACAGAAACCTACGAGTTAAAATTGCCAAGTGATAAGATGTTTGCTCAAGTACATGGAGAAGTAAAATTGATTTATACTGTATACAAAAAAGAAGAAATCGTGATGTTAGATTCTATTATTCCAAAAGAAATTTTACTAGAAGGGCATATGTCTGAGTTAACTACTTACAAAGGAGTAATGATTTCGAAAGCAAATGCTTCAAAAGACAAATTTAAAATTGATTTATTAAATATGTTACAAGATAAGTAATCCTTATCTTTTTTAATGCAAAGTTACATAAAACTCTTGCATGGCATAAAATATTATGGTATCATTAAAAAGTCAGCGGACCTCTAGCTCAGTTGGTTAGAGCATCCGGCTCATAACCGGGCGGTCGTAGGTTCGAGTCCTACGAGGTCCACCATATTAAATGCGGGTATGGCGGAATTGGTAGACGCACTAGACTTAGGATCTAGCGGAGAAATCCATGGGGGTTCAAGTCCCTTTACCCGCACCAGATTGATAGGAAACTCGAACTTTTATATTTCGAGTTTTAATATGACTTAAAATATTTATATAAGTAAAATTGATTTTGTCAATTTAATAAACACACTTGTATATTATCATAAACACAATATACGTTTTAATTACTAAAACAATATCAGGAGATAATTATGTTTAATTTAAAAGATATAGAAAAAATCACCAAAGGATTAATTATAAATGGAAATGAAAGCCAATATATTAGGAAATATTCGACATCAAATACGACTTTTGATAAAGATACATTCTATGTTCCGATTGTTTTTAAAGGGCACGATAATGAAGGAAATATTATTAGAGCAATCAAAAATGGTGCTGTAGGTTTTATGATTAATAAAAATTCTATGAATTATGAAAAAATTGTAAATACAGCTAAAGAAATTAATCCTGAAATATTTATATTAGCTGTTGATGATGTTAATTATGCTCTGTATGATTTGGGAATAAAGGCACGTGAATTAAATATTCAAAAGGAAGTAATTGCTATAACAGGTAGTTATGGGAAATCAACACTAACTAATTTGATTTCCAAGGTTTTAGAAACTGAAATGAAAGTACTACATGATTTTTCAAATGATAACAATAACACTAGATGTCATTTGTCAAGACTTCTTCAATATTTCGATAATTATGATATAGCAGTTTTAGAACTTGGAACGGCTGATTTTGGAAGAATAGAACAAATGTCAAAATTAGTTAAACCATCAATAGCAGTTATAAATTCTATCGGAACAGCTCACATCAATAATTTTAAAACAAAAGAAAATATCTTGAAAGAAAAAATGCATATTGTTGATTATATTAAAGACAAAAAAATATTATATATAAATTCAGATGATGAATATCTACAACAAGTAAAAAAGTCAGATAACTACGAACTGCTAAACTATAGTTTATCTAATACATGGAATATTAAGGAAACAAATCAAGGAATAAAATTTACAACTAAAATTTATGATAAAGAAACTAGCTTTGAATTAAATTTATATGGAACTTATTTTATTAGAAACATTGTTCTAGCAATAAAAATAGCAGAGATTTATAATATAAAATATGAGAATATAGTAAAAGCTATAAATGATTTTAAGCCCATAGATGGTAGGTTTAAAGTATTAAAAAATGTTTCTAATAATATCATTGTCGTAGATGATACATATAATTCCTGTTTGGAATCAGTAATAAATGGTCTTGAAACTTCAAATAAAATGTCAAGCAAAAGAAAAATAGCAGTATTAGGAACAATTGGATCAGGAGCTAACGGAAAAGATGATACATCAATCGTTCATGAACAAGTTGGAGATTATTTCAAAAATTTAGAATTTGATTATCTATATCTTATTGGTGATTATACAAAGCATACTTTTAAAAATGCTTCAAAAAATTTTCCACAACAGAACATTAAAAGATTTAAAGATAAAGAATCATTGTTAAAAGAACTTACTAAAACTATAACTAGTGATACCTTGGTATATATAAAAGATGCTGGATTACAAAAGTTTGAAGAAATTATTTATGTATTAAAAGAAAAATATAACCTAATTTGATAAAAACTTATCAAAAGTTGTTGAACGGCCTCCCTTAGGGCACCAGAAAGT
Organism: uncultured Mycoplasmatota bacterium; assembly: GCA_947649365.1. Classification (GTDB taxonomy): domain Bacteria; phylum Bacillota_I; class Bacilli_A; order RF39; family UBA660; genus MGBC108787. The sequence goes on from CANSRH010000011.1 coordinate 32,007, forward strand.
ATACATCCGAACCCTTGTGGTTCGGTTTATCTTTGCCTCACTAGAGTATTTACTTGAGATGGGGCAAAAATCTCATGTAGAGTCTCGAAAAGTCGAGACTTTTATGTTATTAAAATTCTTGATATAATTATTTGGTAGGAAGATGTTATATGATGATATATGAAAAAATTTTAAATAATGAAAAGTATTTAGCCGTGGTTAAAAAAATTGAAAATACTAAATTCATTACTGATGGAAAATGGGATTGGGAACATGGATTAGGACACTATCAAAGAGTTGCAAATTATGTGAAGAAGATTTTAACTCAATTAGGTACTAATGATAGAACAATAGAAATTGGAATGGCAGTGGCTTTACTTCATGATATAGGATTATCAAAAGGAGATAAAATTGACCATGCTTTAGAAAGTAGTAGAATTTTTAAGAAATATATAGATGAAAAGGATTTCTCTGAAACTGAACTAACTATACTAGAACAGGCTATTAAAGATCATTCTAAAGGAAATAATATACAATCGTTAGTTGGCCTAGCATTAGTGTTAGCTGATAAACTAGATGTAACGTTTCATAGAACAATAAATTCTAGTATTCAAGATAAAACGAATAAGGAAATACAGAAAATTAAAAATGTTGATATTGAAATAAATGATTATGAACTAATTGTGAAATATTTAACAGTTAATGATTTTGATAAAAATGTTCTTAAAGATTGGAATAAAGCTGTATTAGTTCCTTTAAAAGTAGCAAAATATCTAAATAAAAAATACAAATTTATAATAAATAATCAAGTAATTGATTATAGAGAATTTATGGATTAAATACTTGTTATAAATTTGTTTTAATGTTCAAAATATTGCGGTACAATTTAATTGTACTTGAGGTGGAAAAACTTATCCTTTAGGGGTTCGGTATCTAACCACTAGAGGCACCAGAGAAGAATCTGCTCGAACTTTTATAATTAGAGCTTAATGATAAATATCAATTCTAGAAATAGGAGTGATTTTTTTGATATTTAAAAGAAACGTGAGTAGATTCTTTAATAGCTAACTAAAAAATAAAAAAGGAATTTATTTAGTTCCTTTCTCTTGTACTTTTTTTTGCTTTACGTGTAGTCGTTTTTTTAGAAATTTCTTTTTGATTCTTTTTTAATTCATCTCTTATTTCTTTTAAAATAGAAAGTTCTGTTTCACTCACTACATCTTTTCCTTTTTCTTTTTTCTTATCATTTTTATTTCCTAATTTTGCAAGTTCATTAATTGTTTTAACAAACAAGAAAACGCAAAAAGCAACAATTAGAAAATCAATTACATTTTGAATAAACATACCATAAGAAATTTTTGCATCTATTATAGTAAGTGATAAATTACTAAAATCAATTCCTCCAAGAAGCATTCCAATAAAAGGCATTAAAATGTCATTAACCAAAGAAGTTACAATTTTTCCAAAAGCTCCTCCAACAATAACACCAACTGCTAAATCAACCACATTTCCTCTTGAAATAAATTCTTTAAATTCTTTTAACATAAAACTTCCTCCGTCTAAGATTATTATAGCATGCATTAGTTTTGTTTGTTATAATATTTCATGAAAGAAGGAAAAGAAAAAGATGGAATATTTAGATATTTATGACGAACAAGGAAACTTTTTAGGAAAAGAAGAAAGAAAAGTCGTTCACAAAGAGGCACTTTGGCACAAAACAATACATTGTTGGTTATACGATAAAAAAGGAAATATTTATTTTCAAATAAGAAGAGACAAAAATAAACTTTACACAACCGCATCAGGTCATGTCCAAGCAGGAGAAACTTTAAAGGAGGCTTTTGGACGTGAAATAAAAGAAGAAATAGGGTATACAATCAATTATGAAAAAGCGCAAGAAATCAATATTGTAAAATTTGTGATGGACAGAGTAGAACCAGATGGAAGCATATTTAGAGATAGAGCTTTTGCTAATGTTTATTGTTGTTTATTTGAAGGGAATTTAAACGAATTTGATTACCAAGAAGAAGAGTTAAATGGAATTGTAAAAATAAATGTCAAAGAAGCTTTAGAAATAATTGAAAAAGAAACCGGAAAAATAGAAGCAGAGAAGTGCTTTAAAGAAAACAATACAATAAAAACAGAAGAAATAACAATAGCATTCGACGATTTCTTAGTAAATCCTGGAGAAACTGCTATAGAAAAATATGGAGAAGTATTAAAATTTATTATTGAGTTAAATAAGTAAAGAAGTATAATATTAGTCACTTAATAAAAGAAAACTAACTTTTAAATAACAAAAAATGGAGGACAATCATGTATATAGAATACGTTGCGGATAAAGATAAAGCAATCGTTTCAAACGAAAATGGAGAATTAAAAATAAAAGATTATACTCTAAATTTCGATGAAACACGTAAGAAAGAAAATGAGGTAGAATTCATTAAAAATCGATTCTGCTTAGTAAATAATGAAATAAGTCAATGTCAAACAGAAATGATAGAAGAAAAGAAAAAGACTAAAAAAGGATTATTAGCAGTAGTAGGAACTGTGGTTGGCATAAATGTGTTTTTTTATCATTTTACCAATATCTATGTTATGGAAAATGCAATAATAGCATCTTTATTTGCTGGAAGTTGTGTTAGTGTATATCCTTTACTAGCGTTTTCTGAATATAAAATTTTAATAAACAAGTTAAACGAAATGAGCTTTCAAAAATATTTTTTGGGTAAAAAACTTTATCAGAGTCAAAAGGAATTGCAAACACTATATTTAAATGACAAAATGACAATGATAGAAAAAAGGAAACAAGTAAAAATAGAAGATAGCGAAAGAATTAAAAAATTGGAAGAATATTTTCAAAAATTACAACAATATGGTAATAGAATTTTAGAGCATATAAAAAGAAATGATCAGGGATTATGGGGAGTGAAAGAGGAAGAGCAGATAATAAGAGACGGACTTGAACTTGAGTGGTTCACATCGTATCTAAATGAGCACAATATCCGAAGACGAACACAAAGGAAAAAAATATCATGATTTTAGCCATTGTAGGACCAACGGGTGTAGGAAAAACCAAAGCAAGTGTAGAACTTGCAAAAATTTATAATGGAGAAATAATAAATGCAGATTCCATGCAAATTTATAAAGGATTAGATATTGGAACTGCCAAAATAACCAAAGAAGAAATGGAACACATTCCTCATCATTTATTAAGTATAAAAGAAGTAACAGAAAACTATACTGTATTTGACTATCAAAAAGAGGCAAGAAGTTGTATAGAAGAAATAAAAAAGAGAAAAAAAATTCCTATTTTTGTTGGAGGAACAGGGTACTATTTAAAATCTGTTCTCTATGATTATAAATTTGAAGAAGAGGAAGAAGAAAATATAGAAAAATATGAGTCATTAACAAAAGAAGAACTTGTAAATAAAATCGAATCCTTTGAAAGCGGAATTACTTATGATAACAAAAATCGAAAACGACTAATCCGTCTCTTAAATAAATTAGAAGCAGGATGGACTCCAGAAAACCAAGACTTTCATTTACTTTATGAAGACGTATATTTGATAGGATTAACCACCGAAAGAGAAACCTTGTACCAAAAAATCAACGAACGTTTTGACAAAATGATTATTCCTCTAATCGATGAAGTTAAGCCCTTTTATTTACAAAACTTAAAAACCAAACCTTTAATGACAGGAATAGGTTATAAAGAATTATATCCTTTCTTTGAAAATAAAAAAACACTTGTAAGTGTTGTAGAAGAATGCAAGCAAAACTCAAGAAATTATGCTAAACGCCAGTACACATGGTTCCAAAATCAAATGAATGTTGCTTGGTTTCAAGTCGATTATAACCATTTTGAAAATACCATAAAAGAAATAGTAGAATACATTGAAAAAAAAGAAAATGAAAAGTAATGTTTTGGGTAAAGAAACATTACTTTTTTAGTTCAGGATAAATACGAGAATTAAACAGATGATCTTTCACAACAACTTCTCCTAAATCCGCTTTTTCTAGTTCCAAAGAAGAAATCAAAAAATACTTATGTTGCAAATAATCTTTGCCATCATCACTTACAGGGTCATCCCAAGTTAAATCCAAATGAAGCCATTTTCCATCCAAATAAACTGCATTCCAAACATGACCAGAAATATCTTGCTGCATTAACTCTGTAGCCACCTTAAAATTTGGAATTCCCATCTTAGTTAAAAACAAAGCCATTGCATCCGTATATCCATTACAAGTAGCATAGCCTTCTAGTAAAGGACCATAAGCCTTATAAGAATTATACAAAGAAGCATCACTTGTATTTCTCTCTACATCGTATTTTGTGTGATTGATAATATAATCATGAATGTTTTTAATTTTCTCATAGGTATCCATCTCTTCATCGATAATCTCTTCATAAATAGCATCCACTTTGGCATTAATTTGGCGGGTTTCTTCTTCGGAATACAAATAAGTAACTGTAATATTAATTTCCCCCGACTCAGAAATTATAGTTCGAATATTAGAAAAACCATTATAGGGATGAACAAAATTATTAATATTGGTAAGTATCTCGGGGTCATTACTTATTTTTTCAACGTCATTTAAACAATCTTTGTATTCACTAGGACAATAAAAAGTAAATGTTTTAAAACCATGATTTGTAATTGTATAATAAATATTTAATAAATCCTGATAACTAAGAGGAACAAAATCTAGAGTATTTTGGACATATAGAAAATTATCCTTTTTCTCATAAAGATTTCCTTTTTCCAAAACCACTTTAGGATTTTTCTCAAGAGCGAGAGCAATTTTATCACTAATAGGATCCAAATAGATAAAAGTAAACAAAAGAAGACCAATGCAAAAAGAAGGAATCAACATTTTTTTAAAAAATTTCATTGTCCACCACCTTTAATCATTTTATCATATAAAAAATGAAGTACAATGCATTACTACTTCATTTCTTTGATTTTATTAGATAATCTAGATTTTTGTCTAGCAGCGGTATTCATTTTAATTAAACCTTTACTCACTGCATGGTCAATATTTGTTTTCATTTCATTAAACAAACTAGTAGCTTTTTCTTTGTCTCCTGCATGAATCGCAAGGTCACAATTTTTAATTAGATTTTTAACTCTAGCTTTTAGTTCATGATTATTATCTGTTTTTTTAGCAATAACCTTAACAGCTTTTTTTGAACTTTTAATATTAGGCATAAAAATCTCCTTTCTTAAATTCACTAACAATTCTATCAAACTATTCTTTCTTTTGCAAGTTCATTTGCTAATACTTATGTAGTAAATCGAAAAAAATGCACCATAATAAAAACAAGAAGAGGAGGATAGAAAAAATGAAACAAAAACTATTTCTTGATACAGGGATTGAAAAAATAACCGCAAAATGCAAAATCGAAGAAAAAAAGACCAAAACGATAAAAACAACGCATTATATCGTAACCAAAGAAGAACATAAAAGCGTAAAAAGAAAAGAAGGAGACTATATCGTTATGCAATTTGTCTATGAAGCTTTACATACCAAAAAGAACCTTTTAACCAAAGAAGTAGAACGTATCTTAAAAATCTTCTTAAAAAAATATCCAAAAAGTAAAAAAATTCTAGTAATAGGATTAGGAAACAAAGAAGTAGATGGAGATGCTCTAGGAATTTATACCACAGACAAACTAATAGCAACCAATCATTACACAGATTTTTTAACAATACCCAAAATAGCGCTTTTTAATCCATCCGTTACAGACAAAACAGGTATTAACTCGTTTAAACTTATTACGATGGTAGTAGAAGACATAAAACCAGATCTCATTCTTATGATTGATGCATTAGCAACCCAAAAAGAAGAATACTTGAACTGTGCTATTGAAATCAATGATACAGGGATTATTCCAGGAAGCGCATTAAATGCAGCCAAGGAAATCAACAAGAAAACGTTTGGAATTCCTGTACTCTCTATTGGAGTTCCATGCACATTAGAGCAAAACAAAAAATTCTACACAAGCGTTTTCATTCATGAAGTATTAAACGAAAGTTCAACCATTATTGCAGATGCCATCAACAATATTTTTATCAAAAGCACCTAAAGGGTGTTTTTTTCAACATTTTTTGTGTCTTTCATCATATATACTTCCTAAAAAGGAGGAAGGAAAATGGCAAAAAGAATGAAGCGAAGACGAAAATTAAAATTTGGTGTAAAAATAGGACTCAGTATCTCCATTATTTTTCTAACATTTCTATATATTTTTAACCTACTTTATACTAAATTTTTAGGAAAAATGGACAATGAAAAATTAATTAATACCTTAGTCAACTACAACTTAAATAGTAAAAAAAATCAAAATTTATTTTATGATTTAATGAATCTAGATAGTGCCAACTTTCTTTTAAAATATACATTAGGTGTAGAAAAAGGAGAATATGAACCGACAGAAGAAGTGAGCGGAATAGAAACAGGATACATTGAAGATCCCTATGACCGGAAAGTAGAAGAACCCATCGTCTATATTTATAACACGCATCAAACAGAAGGATACCAAAAATCAAACAATGCCTCTTATAATATCACACCGAGTGTATTAATGGCGGGCTATATATTACGTGAATCCTTAAACGATTTAGGAGTACCAACATTAGTAGAAACCAACGATATCACAGAAATATTACGAGTCCACAACTGGAAATACAAATACTCCTATGCAGCAAGCAAAATACTACTTCAAGATGCAATAGAAAAAAATAATAGTCTAAACTACTTTATTGATTTACACAGAGACTCCATGTCTCATGAAATAACCTCCACAGAAATCGACAACAAAAGTTATGCCAAAGTTCTGTTTGTCATTGGAAAAGACCACGAAAACTACGAACAAAACTTAAAAATGGCGACAGCAATCAACGATTATATGAAAAACATAAATCCAAAACTCACAAGAGGAATAAGTTTAAAAGGAGGAAGTGGCGTCAATGGAATTTACAATCAAGATGTAAGTCCCAATGCCATTCTAATTGAACTAGGAGGTCAATACAATAATATCACGGAAATCAACAATACCATCTCATTACTCAGTAAAGCTATACACGCTTATGTGAAAGGAGAACTATGAAAAAGAAAAAAAACACCAATTGGTTTCTAAAAACTTTAGCTTTCTTGTTTTTACTATTTGTAAGTCTTTATATTGCATTAGAAAGTGGCTATTACGAAGCAAAAGCAGCCAAGAAAACAGCCATGACCGAAGATGCCATTGCTAAATTCGAAAATGATATCAAAGAAGGGAAGCCCATAGATTTAGAAAGTTACACCTATGAAACTGCAAAAGATTACTCCAACAATACAACAGATGCTGCCATATTTATTGGGAGCAAAGTAGAAAAATTTATGTCCACTGGAATCAATGATATTTTTGACTTATTAAAATCTCTAGTAACTTAAAAATACATTTTACACGATTTGTTTATTAATAAAATAATAAAAAGAGAAAAAATTTAGACCATAGCGTCCCATACTAAGTTTTTCTCTTTTCTTTTCGCCTAAAATTCCGTATAATGATACTTGTGATGAATTATGAAACAAGAAAAAATAAGAAACTTTTCTATCATTGCCCATATTGATCATGGAAAAAGTACCTTAGCAGATCGAATGTTAGAACTAACGGGTGCTGTAGAAAAACGAGAAATGGTAAATCAACTATTAGACAATATGGATTTAGAACGGGAACGTGGAATCACTATAAAATTAAATGCTGTACGATTAAACTATAAATACAAAGATAGTGAGTATATATTAAATTTAATTGACACACCAGGTCATGTTGATTTCTCCTATGAAGTATCAAGAAGTCTAGCTGCTTGTGAAGGAGCAATTTTAGTTGTGGACGCTGCGCAAGGAATAGAAGCTCAAACACTTGCCAATCTTTATTTAGCACTTGCATCAGACCTAACCATTATTCCTGTCATTAATAAAATTGATCTTCCAAATGCGGATGTGCCGAAAGTAAAAGAAGAATTAAAAAGAGTATTAGGCTTTCAAGAAGAAGAAATTTTACTATGCAGTGGAAAAACAGGAGTAGGAGTAAACGAAGTCCTAGAAGCGGTAGTAGAAAGAATAAAACCACCGAAAAACAATCTAGACAAACCTTTACGAGCTTTAATATTTGATTCCTATTTTGATCCTTACAAAGGAGTAGTTGCTTTAATTAAAGTTGTGGATGGAAAACTAAAAGGAAAAGACACAATTGAAATGATGGCTAATCACGCAAGTTTTGAAATTACGGAACTAGGAATACACACACCCAAAGAAAAAAAACTAGAAAGTCTAGAAAGCGGCGAAGTAGGATACATTTGTGCTAGCATAAAAGACATAGCAAGTGTGGAAGTAGGAGACACCATCACACTCTTAAAAGAAAAAGCGCAAAATCCATTAGAAGGTTATAAAAAAATGAAACCAATGGTCTATTCAGGAATCTTTCCTGTAGAACCCAATCAATACGAAGCATTAAAAGAAGCCATTGAAAAATTAAAACTAAACGACTCCGCATTAACCTATGAACCAGAAACCTCAGAAGCATTAGGATTTGGATTTCGTATGGGCTTCTTAGGGTTATTACACATGGACATAATGATTACTCGAATGGAAAGAGAATTTGGAATTGAAATCATAGCTACAAGCCCAAGTGTAATTTATAAAGTGACTCTTACTAGTGGAGAAATGCTAGATATTGACTCTCCTAACAAAATGCCAAATCAGACGAATCTAAAAAAAATAGAAGAACCTTATATTTATACCAATATCATTGTACCAAAGAATTACATTGGAGCCATTATGGAACTTTGTCAAAACAAACGAGGAATCTATAAATCTTTAGAATACATTGACGAAGAGCGAGTAAACATTCATTATGAAATTCCCCTTTCTGAAATTGTCTACGATTTCTTTGACAAATTGAAAAGTACCACCAAAGGATATGCATCCTTTGATTACGAAATTTGTGGATACAAAGAATCCAATTTAATAAAAATGGACATATTGCTAAACGGAGAAGTAGTAGATGCATTATCTACAATTGTCCATAAAGACTTTGCCTATCAACGAGGAAAATCCATTGTAGAAAAACTAAAAAACATAATTCCTCGTCAAATGTTTCAAGTCCCAATTCAAGCCAGTATAGGTTCAAAAATAATTGCCAGAGAAAACATCAGTGCAATGAAAAAAAATGTATTAGCAAAATGTTATGGAGGAGACATCTCTCGTAAAAGAAAATTACTTGAAAAACAAAAAGAAGGAAAAAAGAAAATGAAAATGCTTGGAAGTGTAGAAGTTCCAAAAGAAGCATTCTTAAGTATTTTGAAGGAGGAAAATTAGTGTGTTTGTAAATGATAAAACAATAGTAAGAGTAATCGCTTGTCTAAATGCTGGAAATAGGATTGAAGAAGCAAGAAAAAGAACAAATTGTTCCAAATCTGAAATAGATTCTATCTTAAAAGAATTAATAAACCCATTATCAAAATACTTTGATGGAAAATTATACAAAGAAATAGTATTAAGAGAAAAAAAATATCAAAAGGAACGCCAAAAATTAATTCATTTGACTGCAAAATACATCATAAGCGGTTCTTCTTTAGAAGAAGCAGCTGAAAAGACAAATATAAATAAGGAAGAAAAAAAAGAAGCGTTTGAATTATTAAATGATTCAAATAGTGATTTTTATTGCCCACTGCGTTATCAAGAAATCATCGCTTTTAATAAAGAAGAAGCAAAAAGAAAACAAGAAGAATATGAACAAAAAGAAGAAAAAGGAATCAGGCTTCTTTTAGAGAATTATACAAAAAAAGAAGTATGTCAAGAAGTAGGATTGTCCTTAAGTAGATTAAATAAAGCCATTGAAAATTTAAATAATACAAATAGTAAAATTTATAATCCAGATTTATATTTAGAAGTAAAAGTTGCAATGCAAGAAACAGCGGCGGAAAGAAAAAGGCAAGGTGGAAAAATTAGGAGTGCAAATTCTAATGTATTCTCTGAAAAGAATCAATACAAATCAATAAAGACAATGCTAGAAAATAAAAATACACTTTTGCAACAATCTTATGAAATAGGATGGCTACCAACAAAATTTTATAATTATATAAAAACTTGCAATGATGAAAAATTGCTAAAACAAGTAACACCTATTTTGGAAGAATATTCTAAAAATTTTTTAGAAGGAAAAAAAGATAAAAAACTTAGAGAGTATCCTTTAAATATACAATTAGATTTGGTAATGACAGCATTAACATTTCGCTTATCCTTGGAAGGAATGATACTTTTATTTCATACCACTCCAGATGACATTATTGCATTATTTAATTCATTTGATTCCTTAAAAGAGAGTTTGCAACATCTTTATTATGAAACAAAAAATGAGCCAGATTCTCATCGAAAAAAAGCCCTAAAAGAAGCAAATGATTATTGGAAAACAAGAAATAAGTTAACAAGTGAATTTAATAGAATATGTAAAGAAATCAAAATATTAGAAGGAAACAAAGATTTAGAGGAAAACTATAAGGAAAAACAAGAAGAAAAACATAAATTAAAAGAAACAATGAAACAACTTCATACAAAAATTGATGATACAATCGTTCAAAGTTTATTAAACAAGAAATTTCAAATATATACTGAAGAAGAAAGAAATTATGTCGCTATATATCGTCATAAATACTATTTATCTATTACAGAAGCAGAAAGCAGATTGTTTATGGACAAAGCTTCAATTAGACTTTGCGAAAAAGAACTTGCTGAAAAAGATCCTATCTACAGAGAACAATTAAATGACATGAACCAATTTTTTTTCAAACTCAATTCATCTAAAATCACTCCCTCTAAAAGTATTGCTTTTGGAAATGATAGCTATTCCAAACCTATAGATTTAGATTTCTTTAGTTTAAAAGTTTTTAATTGGAGTAATGCCGAAACAGATGAAGAAAATCTATCCTCTTCTCGGGGGGGGGGTTCTAGGTAACCCTTTCTTAATCAATAAAAAATGTGGATAAAAAGAAAGCAGTGAAAGAAGTATGAGAGAAGAAAAAGCCGCATACATACATATCCCTTTTTGTAAAACCATTTGTTCCTATTGTGATTTTTGTAAAGTTTTTTATAATGAAAATTGGGTAAAAAAATATTTAGAATGCTTAAAATTAGAAATAGAAGACAACTACAACGGAGAGCCTTTAACTTCTATTTATATTGGTGGAGGCACACCTTCTTCCTTGAATCCAAAATATTTAACATCTTTATTCGAAATAATAAACATGCTAAATACACAATCAGTAAAAGAATTTACTTTTGAATGCAATCTAAATGATATAAATAGAGAACTATTAGAACTATTAAAATCAAATGGAGTCAATCGATTAAGTATTGGAATTCAATCCTTTCATTCTGAAAAATTAAAATATATGGGACGAAATCATACCTTTTTAGATGCACAAAACAAAATAAATTTATGTCGCTCTTTAGGGTTTCATAATATTAACATTGATTTCATCTATGGGTTTTCTTTTGAAACTCCCAAATTGCTAAAAAAAGATTTAAATCAGATTCTTGCACTAGAACCAGACCACATAAGTACATATAGTTTAATTATAGAAGAAGGGACCATTCTAAAAGTAAGAAACTTTGAACGAGCAAACGACGAACAAGATGCTAATCTATATGAAATAATTTGTAAACGATTAAAAAAGAAAAAATACATCCATTATGAAATCAGTAATTTTGCCAAAAAAGGAAAAGAATCGCTTCACAACCTGCGTTATTGGAAGAATTTAGAATACTATGGATTTGGTCTCGCAGCCTCTGGATATCTAGATAAAATTCGATACACCAATACCAAATCATTAACCAAATATTTAAAACAAGAGTATAGTGGAGAAAAAGAGTTACTTTCACCGAGAGACATCATGGACAATCACATGATGCTAGGGCTACGTTTAACAAAAGGAATCAGTATAAAAGAATTTGAAAGTACCTATAAAATAAAACTTGAAAATGCATATCCCATTAAACCTTTGGTAAAAAATGGTGATTTAATAATAAAAAAAGGCAATATTTTTATAAATCCGGACAAACTATATATTATGAATGAAATTTTACTAAAAATGATATAGAGGGTGAGGAATTTGAAAAAAATAGCCTTTTTAATTTTTTTACTAATTGGTCTATCCGTACAAGTTCATGCAAAAGACTTATATTTAGAAGAACTAACCATTTTAAATGGGGAAATCTCTCCTGTTTTTGAAAAATTAAACAACGAATACACAATAACCCTTCCCAAAGAAGAATACACAGTAGAAATGGAATACAAAGAAAGTGAAGGCTGTACGGTTTCCGTCCTAGATAATTTCGATTTAGAAAACAACTCCAAAGTAACCATCCTTCTAAAAAATGAAAAAAATACATCGGAATATCATTTTCATATATTAAAAGAAGAGGAAGAAGAAACCCAAAGTGCATTTAGTGAAGAAACAAAAGAACTTCCCACTGGATTTATGTATACCTACAAACAATACATTATTCCATCCTTGTGTTTTCTACTTATTGCAATAACTTACAAATGTATATTTTATAAAAAGAAGAAGCATAAATAAGAAATCATCTAGTATAGTTTACTAGGTGATTTTTTTGAAATTGATTGCCCATAGGGGACTAAGAACTGAAAAAATAAAAGAAAATACAATGGAAGCATTTCAAAATGCGATAAACAATAAAGAAATAGCTGGTTTTGAATTTGACATAAGAAAAACAATTGACAACACCTTTGTAGTCAATCATAATGCCTTAATAAAAGGAGACCTTATCAAATGGAAGAGTCTTCGCTATTTAAAATGCAAGCATGATCTTCCCACTCTTGACGAAGTGTTAAATTTAGAAACAGAAAAAATCATGTTAGTAGAAATTAAAGACATTCGCATTCCTTATCGCAAGTTAATCAAATTACTAAGAAAACATCAAGACAAAAATATTTATGTTATGAGTTTTCATAACAAAGTAATAGAAAAACTTAAAAAACGCAATGCTCCTGCTAAATTAGGTATCTTAAACTATGTTCTAAATTCCGAAGCAGACTACAATTTGGATTTTATTTGCCTATTAAATAATTTAGCAACACCTCATTTAATTGAAGAATATGAAAAAAGAGGAATAGAAGTGTTCTTGTATGGGATTCTTAACGAAGAAAAAGATTTATTCTATGAAAATGGTACGTATATTGTAGACCATGTTCCTAAAAATAAATAAAAAAAGACTCAAAAGCGAAAGAGAAGTAAGAAAGAATCTTGCTAACTTCTAGGAAAAAGAGTAGAATGAAAAACAAAAGAATTAGAAAGCATACATAAAATGGAAGAAATCAAAAGAAAAACAAACAAAAGGACAAATAAAACTTATGGGAATAGGAGCCAAAAACGAACAAACAGACAAAGAAAACTGGAATGGATCTTGGCATGGGATACAAACGATTAGCAAAGAAGCACTTTTATTAAATCACTATACGAATCAAAAACGAATGGATGGGGAAGAGTTCTTTCTTTTAAAAAAGAGATTGTCTAAAAATGAAAACTAAAGATTTTTTATTCCAGTATCAAAAAACTTATGGTATAATTTTTTTAGAATAAGGATGTGATACTTATGCCAAACAAGGAAGAGCAAGACAAAACAAAAGTATACAATTTTGATGAATTGGATAGAGCAAAGGAAGAAAATCAAATTTACGAAATGAAATCCCCTCAAGATACCACTATGCCTGGAGAAATAATAGAAGAACGTCCAGACATGGATTTTTTTATGAAACCACCCGAAGAACAAGCAAAGAACAAAAAGAAAAATAAAATAAAAGAATGGTGGAAAAAAAGAAACAAAAAACAAAAAATTCTTATCATTACAGGAGTTCTTTTCTTCCTAATTGCTATAGCAGTAGGTGTATTCTTTTTAGTGAAAAATTTAACAAAAGAAGAGGAAATTACGCCACCTGTTGATGTCATAGTAGAAGAAGAAAATTATCGTTATGAAAATGGAAATTTAATTTTCTTGAATGAAAACAAAGAAAGCATTGGGACGTATACATGCAAAAATCAAAATGAAGAACTTTGTTTCGTTTCCTTTTATAGTACAGAAGATAATTTTGACATTGAAAAAAAAGTCTATGAAAATGGAACTCCGATAAAAACAAGAGCAAGCATTATTGCAAACAATTATGTATTTATAAATGATAATCCTAGAAAAGAAGACACACTACTAACTTTATACAATATAAAAGAGCAAAAAGAAGAAGACGTGTATCAGCTAGTGAAAAAAATTAGTAGCAATGAAAATAGTGTCATACTAAAAAATACGGATGGAAAATATGGAATCTTAAATTTTACAGAAACAGAAAGTGCAACCAAATGGGAATTTAAATTTGACTACCTAGGATATATAGAGAACAATGTGTATGTATCGAAAGAAAATGGACGAACCATGTTAATGGATGAAACTGGAAAAACCATTAGTAAAGCCATTGGAGGAAGCATAAAAAATGCAAATCCATCTTACATAAAAGTAATGCAAGACACAGGAGCCTACGAGGTTTATAATTATAATGGACAAAACACATTCAATGACACATTTGATTATGTGGAATTAATGGATGATTATGCTGTATTAATCAAAGAAAACAAAATGTATTTAAAATTCTATGATAAAAACAAATTAAACGAAGAAGGAATTCCACTATTTAACAAAGAATATGTAAAAACAAGTATATACGATGAAGAAAACAAACTAAAGGAAACCAAAGAATCTTTCCGAATCGAAGAAAACAACAACACAATCACTCTAACTATTTTTAATGGAACAGAATCCTCTACACAAACAATAAATAAAGCAGAAGGAATCGTCAGTAAAACACTTAAAAATATCAATTATTTAGATGGAAAATTATACATATACAAAGATAGCAACAAAACGGAATTAATAGGTACCTATACTTGTGCTAATAAAAACAACATAAATGGGAACAGCTCTACTCTTAACAATTGTAAATTAGCAACGGATTCAATTTTTGAAGACAATGACTATGAAATTCCTGGAACACCTGGAGTGATTCCTGTATTCAATGAAAGATTTATATTTATTAGTGACAATCCAGACTTAGTCAATGAAAGTAACAAAACAATCGTTTTGTATGATTTGAAAAAATCCAGCAATCTAGGAAAATATACAGCGGTAAACACGTACTCTTACACAGGAACAGAAGAGATTACATTTTCAACCACGAACAACTTGCAAGTCCTAGCAAAAAATCAAAGTGGCAAATTTGGAGTTATTAAAATAGGAGCAGGAGAAATCGCTGGTCATATTGGCTTTAACTATAGTGAAATGGAATCTTTAAGAGATTATTATGTTGCAAAAGACGCAAATGGCTACTTATTAATAAACAAATCCAATGGGGCAAGCATCACGAGCGCAATTCCTTACAAGATTAGAAATTACAATGACAAATATGTAAAAGTAATCAATAATGGTAACTACTATATTTACAAAAACAATGGAGGCCAATTATCTACCAAAGGCTTCAAATACATTGAACTATATGATAAATTTTATGCAGGAGTGGATGCCAATAACCAATTAGGTTTATATGAATACGACAAACCAACAGATAGTATTTTAAAAACTGAAAATGGACTAGTGCCTTTATCACTAAACAAATACCATGGAAATGGAACACTTGCTTTCAAAATCAATGTAACAGGAAACAATTATGAAGTATTAGTAGGAAATGGATCCAATATGTACGAATCAAAAGCGACTGGTGTAGTAGAAACGAAGGACGAGAGATAATGGAAACACGTAAAATAACGTTTGTTCTGATCATTGTTTTACTAATCATTTTCCTTCCCTTGACCGTGATTGGAACTACACTCCATTTAAAAAAATCTCCACTAGAGGAAGCAACTCCAAATCAGGAATTGAAACAAGACGGAAAACTTCATTTCTATGACAATGGAGTTCTTCTTGGAACGTATACTTGTGAGCAGAAAGACTATTGTGACTATGCTACATTAAGAAATACCTATCCTTATGACTTAGATGAATACCAACCAAGTAATGAAACAAAAACAGAATTAATCAATAATCGTTATGCATTTTTAATGGATAGTACAACAGAAAATTTAATAAATGCCGAAATCATTCTTTACGATGTTACAACAGAAAAAGTAATCGGTCGTTATAAAGAAATAAAAAATTATGAAATAGGAATCGAAAGCAATAGTTATCTTGTAAAAAATACAAATGACAAATGGGGCGTAATAGAATTTTACGATGGAGTCAATTTAAAAATTCCTTTCAAGTACGATTACATTGGTTTAGCAAACAGAATCAATCCAGAAACCCAAAAAATTATAGCTGACACGTATGCTGTTTTAGATGAACAAGGCTGGAGACTCGTCAACAATAATGAAAAAGATCTAACACCAATCACTTCTGATGAAATTATTTCCTACAATAGTAATGCCATAATTTCAAAAAATACAGAAGGAATGCAAATAAAGAACTATGAAGGAAAACCTTTGTTAAATGGAACCTATCAAAATATTAATTTTTATAATAAATATATAACTATAATAGACAAAACAAATCATTTTTATCTGTATGATCTAGCGAAACAAAGAAAAGTATCAAAAGAATACAATGTAGAAAAACCAGAGGATGTTGTTTTAAAAACGGAGCAAGACAGCCTAATAATAACAATCAAAGGAGAACTTGTAGAAACCATTGCAATTCTTTAAGAAACGAGTTAAAATGGAAAAAAGCAAAGAAACTGAGGAGTAAAAAGAATAGTTTAATAGAGACCTTATGGTAGGTGGAAATAAGGAAACAAATTCTTTTGAAGGTAGCAGTGGAGCTGAATGACTGAAATTCAAGTAAGTGATTCCGGATTCTTTCGTTAAAGGAAAATGAAGCGTATGATAGTTATCATAAACTAAGGTGGTACCGCGGGAAAACTCGTCCTTAACTTTTGGAGGAGTTTTTTTATGATAAATTATCAGAAAGTAGAACAAGGATTTAAAAACTATGTAGAAAAATTTGATTTAAAAAACAAAGAAATCGCTATGAAAGTAAGTCATAGTTACCATGTAGCAGACTTAGCAAACAAGCTAGCAAAACGAATAGGTTTAAAAGAAGAACAAAAAAATTTAGTAAAAACAATGGGTCTTTTACATGACATAGGAAGATTCATCCAGTACCGAGAGCAAGGCATTTATAGTGACTTAAAAAGCAAAATTGATCATGCAGAAGAAGCCGATATGTACTTATTTGTAGAAGAACATATAAAAGACTTTGGGATTGCAGAAGAAAACTATCCCATCATTCGCGTTGCCTTAATCAATCACAATAAATTAGAAATAGCAGAAGATTTAACAGAAGAACAGGCTATGTTTGTTAAGTTCTTACGTGATATCGATAAAATAGATATTTTTAGGCAACAAGCAACTTCTTACGAATGGGAATACCAAGAAATCACAAAAGAAGTAGAAGAAGACTTTAAAAAACACCATCTTGTTGACAATAAAAAAAGCAAAACAAAAACAGACGAGTTGGTAATAGAACTTGCTTATGTATTTGATATTCAGTTTAAAGAATCCTATGAACTATTAAAAGAGACAGACAATCTAGAATTGTACTTCTCAGTCGTCGAAGTACAAAAAGGCAAAGAAAACGAATGGGAAGAAATAAAAAAGGAATTAAGAAATTATATAGAAGAAAGGATAGAAAAAACATGTTAGATAAAAAATACAATGCACAAGAAAAAGAACAAAAATGGGTTCAGTTTTGGAAAGAAAATAAAATTTATGAATTTAAGCCAGATGAAAGAGAAGTATTTTCGATAGATACTCCTCCTCCAACAGTTAATGGGAAAATTCACATAGGACACATATTTTCATATTCTCAAACTGAAATGATAGCAAGATATAAGCGACTTAGAGGTTTCAATATTTTCTATCCATTTGGCTTTGATGATAATGGGCTTCCGAGTGAAAGACTAGTGGAAAAAGAACAAGGAAAAAAAGCACACGAAATTGGTAGAGAGGAATTCTCGAAATTATGTTATGAAACAACAGATAAGTATGAAGCAGAATTTCAAGACTTATTTAGTAAGCTAGGCGTTAGTACAGATTGGGATATTCATTATAAAACAGTTAGCCCATCAACCATTAAAATTAGTCAAGCATCGTTTTTAGATTTAATTAACAAAGGGCATTGCTATCATAAAGAAAGTCCAGCACTTTGGTGTAATGAATGTTTAACATCCATCGCGCAAGCTGAGCTTGAAACAAAGACAATTAAAACTACATTTAATTACATTAATTTTAAAACGGTAGAGACGAACGAAGAATTTACAATAGCAACAACAAGACCAGAATTACTACCAGCTATTGTATGTGTTTTTGTAAATCCAAACGATGAAGTACACAAATCTTTAATTGGTAAAACAGCACATATTCCAGTTATAGATGTAAGTGTTCCAATTATGGCAGATGAAAAGGTAGCGATAGATAAAGGTACAGGAGTCGTTATGTGTTGTACTTTTGGAGACCAAACAGATATAGAATGGTGGAAAAAATACAATCTACCTCTTAAATACATTTTTACTGATAATGGAAGAATTACTCCTGAAATTCCGAATTATGGTGGACTTAAAATAAAAGAAGCTAGAAAACAAATCATAGAAGATTTGACTGCTGGTGGATATGTCGTTAAAATTGAAGAATTAGAACATGAAGTGCAAACCCATGAAAGATGTGGTAAAGAAGTAGAATATTCTGTAATGAAACAATGGTTTATCAATATTATGAATCATAAAGAGGATTTCTTGAAAATTGGCTCTGAGATTAAATGGCATCCAGAACACATGAAAAATAGGTACAATGAATGGGTAGAGAACATCATGTGGGATTGGTGTATCTCAAGACAAAGATATTTTGGTGTACCATTTCCAGTTTGGTATTGTAAGACTTGCGGTGAACCAATATTTGCAAGAATAGAGGATTTACCAGTGAATCCCTTAGTAGATAAACCTCATATTGAATCATGTAAATGTGGCTGCACTGAATATACCCCCGAAACTGATGTAATGGATACATGGGCAACATCATCTGTAACACCTTTGATTAACATGAGATATGGTGAAAAAGAAAATTACGAATCTTTCTTAAAACCAATGAGTATTAGAACAAATGCATCAGAAATAATTAGAACATGGGATTTTTATACTATTGTTAAAAGTTTTTATCATTTTGGAACTCGCCCTTGGGATAATGTAATGATTTCAGGTTTCGTTATGGCTAATAAAGGTGAAAAGATAAGTAAGAGCAAAGGAAATAGTAAGGTAGAACCAATTGACTTAATTAATCAATATTCAGCTGATGTAATTCGTTATTGGGCTGGATCTGGAAGACTTGGTACAGATATAGTATTTAGTGAAGAAACTCTTCTTAGAGGACGTAAATTGGTAAATAAATTATGGAATGTTGCTAAGTTTATAGAAATGCACCTAGCAGATTATAAAGATAAAGAATTCAAGTCTTTCGAATATATTGATAGATGGATATTGGGTAAATATCAAGAAATGGAATCAGGTTTTATAAAATATCTTGATGAATATGAAGTTGGACTTGCTCTAAATCATTTAGAAAAATTCTTTTGGAATTTCTGTGATAACTATATTGAAATAGTTAAACATAGATTATATAGACCAGAGGAGTTTGGTAGTATTCCAAGATATTCAGGACAAAAGACTGTCTATACATTACTATATAAATTACTTCAAGACTTTAGTATTTTCTTTCCATTTATTACAGAAGAAATTTATCAGGAATTGTATCATGATAACAAGTCAATTCATTTAACACAAATTAAACCATTGGATTTTAACTTTGGCCAAGAAATCAAAAATGGAGATACTATCATTGATATAATTAGTCAAGCTAGGGGCGAAAAAACAAATAATAATGTTTCACTTAAAACTCCAATTAAGAATTTTAAATTAAGTGTAAATGAAGAATTAGCTGATGCTATAAATAAATCTTTAAAAGATTTCAAAGCAACATTAGCTATTCAAAATTTAGAATTAAGCCAAGCATCAGAAGATTATAAAATAAATAAAATTGAATTGGAAATTGAAGATAAACAATAAGATGTGAGAAAAAGTATAAGTAAATAAATTGCGAGAACTAAAAGTTCTTTTTTCTTTTTATTTTGTTAAAATTTTATTTGATAGAAGAAGTAATTATGAATGCTATAGAAGAATATAGAGCATCAAAAGATGAATTATGTGATTTGGTAAATTACCTATTAAGGATGAATAGGGAAAAAGAATGGATTGAATTTAAATTAGAGAAGGCTTTTCCTCTGTTGCTAAAAAATACAAGTATTCATTTAAACAATTAATGAATATTTTGTATATGGCCACCAATCAAAAAATAATTAGCAAAGAGCAGCGAAAAAAATTTCTTGCTCTGCTAGAAAGAGAATTGTTTAAAATAAAATTGAAAGACAAAAAGGTCGGAGTCCTTGCAGATACACACATTGGAAATAAAAAGCAAAATTTAAATTATATAAATAGTGCATATGACACATTTGATAAAGAAGGAATAAGAAGTGTTTTTCATCTAGGTGACCTTTTTGAAGGATATCCATATGATTTAGATGAACAACAAAAACAGAATTGTTGTAGAAAAGAATTAGACTATTTAAGTAAAGAATATCCGTATGGTTTTACCAATTATATTATTTTTGGTAATCACGATGAACAATTTGAATTGATAGGGATAGATTTAAATACAGAACTAGTAAAACATAGAAAAGATTTTATTCCTTTGGGAACGGGGACTGGCTATGCTTTGTGGCTAGAAAGAAGAATAGCATTAAAACACAAAACCAGAATAAAGCAAAGTCCAATATATATAAATAATTGTGATTTATATTTAGAAGGTCACTCTCATTTCTACGAATATAAAGTAGCGAATAATTTATTAAAAATTCCAACCTGTAGTGATGTACAACCCAATCAAATAGAAAAAGGAAAACACGAACCAGGATTTCTTATTTTAGATGGAACAAAAGAAAATGTCATTTCTCATAGATATATACTGGAAAATAACAAATCAAAACATATATTAGAAAGAGTATTGAAATAAAAAAAGACAATTAAAAAAGAAATTTAATTATAAAAGACAAACAAGAAAATTGATTTTGTCTTTTTTTTTCTTTTTTTTAGGGGGGTTACCATGGATTGTATATTATTATGTATACTATTAGTTTTATTTGACAAACATCGGGGGGGGGGTTATAATACCAACAACTTAAGGGGGAATTCA
>CANSRH010000012.1 GCA_947649365.1 uncultured Mycoplasmatota bacterium
CAAAACTGAATCCATTTCCTAGTTCCAATAAAACATCTCGTATTCTATTTATCATAGCCGTTTCTAATGCTTTTTCTTTATATCCATCTTTTAAAGTTATAAAATCAAATATATAAGGATCCTTTATTACATTATTTACTAAATCACTATCGGGACTAGGTAATGTATTACTAAAATTGTTAGCACTATTTCCAACTCTTAAATGATATTTTCCATCTATCTGAAATGATAGTACATTTCTGCTCCATCCATTTTCTAGTGTAGCCTCAGCATATAATCTACGAATTTCTTTATCTTTAAACTTTTCAATCAACAACAAATTATGTCCCCAAGGCAAATTTGCAACAAGCTGTTGCAGATTTTCATCATCTTTATATTCTTCATAAAATAGTTTCATATAATTTAAGTTTCTTTCTGAAAATCCTTTCATATTAGGAAATTCTAATTTTAATTCTGTAGAAACATTTTTAATGAAACTTTTCCCATATTCACTATTTTCCGAAATGATTTTTCCTAATCTAAAATAAAGCATAATTAAATTTTTATTTACTTCAAACATTGTCTTTATTTGACTATTTTTAATCTCATGTTTGATATTTAATAATATATTCTTAAAGTCTTGTTCTAACATTTGTAACCTCCTTAGATACTAATACTATATCACGAATCTTTTCATTTTAATTACTTTAGATAGAATTTTAGGTAATAAAAATTATAAATCTAAATTAAACTAAAATAACAAAAATGGAGCCATAAGGCTCCTTCAGGGGGTTTTGGTTGATACACTCTCATATAAAATCATGTAGAGTGTTCGAAAGGTTAGCATGATATCCATTTGATATCTTTTGTTATAATCACTCTTCTATCATGCTATTAAAATAATATAATGAATTCTTTATTTTGTCAAACATTATTCTATTTTTTTCTTACTTTCGTTCTAATGTAAATTCTTCTTTCTTCTTTTTTAGTTCAACATAGTATATAGTTTCTGCAAAACTAACATATGGAATAGTCCAAATGAGCCCTATTCCAAAAGTAATTATAGAGAATACTATCCAACCAAGGAAACTTAAGGAAAATTTAAAATAATCCCATTTGTATCCTTTCATCATTTCATTACTTTTATTTAAATATTCCATTGGTAATTGGTCTGGTTGGTCAATGTAAAGAAGATATACCATAGAATATCCTAATGCTGCTATTATTCCAGGAACAATGAATAATAAACTCCATAAAAACGTGAATATCATGACTAAAAGAGTTATGGTTATAAGAGGGATTACTGCTCCAACATATTTGAAAATATCTTCTCTATTTCCTTCTTCTTGACGAATTATTTTTAAAAGATAACTATAAAATCCTATTTGTAATGTCATCGTAAAACAAGATAGTACCAAAGTAAGAACACTATATAAAATAGAATTTTCGTTTATTAATAAGTCAATTGCTAGTGTACAAACTATAGTGATGGCAACTATTATTAATAATCCGCCCCAAAAACTTTTTAAATGTTCTTTGGCAAGAACTTTGGCTTTTTCTTTTATTTCTAATCGATTCATACACTCCTCCTTATTTTTATTATATTTTATTTTTTCTTTTTAATCAATGTTTGTTATAGTTTCTAATATTTTTCTATATTTTTCATCTTTCTTTTTTTGTTCTTCTAAAAAGGCTGCACTATCTTCTTTGGCTTGAAGTAATATTTTAAAGTCTTTTTTTAGGTCTGCTATTTTAAATACCATATCTCCACTTTGTTTGGTACCAAATAAATCTCCACTTCTTCTCATTAAAAAGTCTTGTTCACTGATGTAAAATCCATCATTGCTTTCTTCTAATACTTTTAGTCTTTCTACTTCTTGATTACTGATTAAGTAACAGAAAGAGTCCAAATCATTTCTTCCTACTCTTCCTCGTAATTGATGTAATGTAGCTAGTCCAAATTGTTCCGCATTAAAAATTACTATGGTTGTAGCATTTTTCACGTCTACTCCTACCTCAATTACTGTAGTAGCAATGAGTATTTTTATTTTTCCTTCTTTAAACTGATTCATGATTTCTTCTTTTTCTTTTGCTTTTATTTTTCCATGCAAAATAGCGGTAGGTATTTTGTTTTGAAAGGCTTTGTCAAAGTCTTTTTTTAAGCTTTCTACATCTCGAATGTCTTTTTCTTCGGCATCCTGAATGGCTGGAGCGACGACATATATTTGATGCCCTTTTTTGATTTCTTCTAAAATACTTAAGAGTACTTCTTTTATTTCACTTTCTTTTTTTACATATGTTTTGATTTCTTTTCTGCCACTTGGTTTGGTTTTTATCGTACTTGTATCCATGTCTTGGTAAATGGTTAAAGCATATGTTCTTGGTATTGGAGTTGCACTCATATAAATGACATCTGGTTTTGTCCCTTTGTTTTGTAAATTTCCACGTTGGTTCACTCCAAAACGATGTTGTTCATCAGTGATGACTAACCCTAGATTTTTAAAGATTACATCTTCACTGATTAGAGCATGTGTTCCTATAATAATATCAATTTCACCATTTTTTAACTTTTCTACTATTTCATTATGTTTTTTCTTTTTTTGACTGCCTACTAGTAACTCTACTTGAATGGAAAAAGGCTCCATTATTTTTTTTATGGTTTCATAATGTTGCGTTGCCAGTATTTCTGTCGGTGCCATTAAAGCACTTTGGTAACCACTTTGTGTATTGGCAAACATGATGGTTGTTGCTACAATGGTTTTTCCACTTCCAACATCTCCTTGTAGTAAACGATTCATCCTTCTTTCACTTTTTAAATCTTGTAAACATTCTTCTATGGCTTTTTCTTGATCTGTTGTGAGTTTAAAAGGAAGTGCTTTTATAAATTTTTCTATTTTTATTTTTTCAAAGTTTCTTGGTAAGCCTTTTCTATTTTTATTTTTACTTTTTAAATAATTAATTTTTAACATGAAAATAAAAAATTCTTCATAAATTAAACGAATCTTGGCTTGTTTTAAAGTAACTAAATCTTTGGGATTGTGTAGAATTCGTATAGCTTTCTCTTTTTCTAGAAAGTTGTATTTTTCTTGATAGTTTTTGGGGATATAATCTTCACAATTTGATTGTTTTTCTAATGCATTGTTGATGTACATACTTAAATTATTATTTTTTATCCCTTTTATTGTATGATAAATCGGCTCGAGTTTTGGTTCTAAAAAGGGTGCTAGTTTTAAATCGTTTGCTATAAATGTATTTTTTTGTTGATTGTACTTTCCAATTAAAGCAATGTTTTTACCAACGTCTAAATGGTTGTATAAGAAGTTGCGATTAAAAATAGTTACGTTGATTAGTAAATCACTTGTCAATGCTTTGAAAGAAAGTTTATTTAGATTTCTTTTGATATAGGAAAGCTTAGGAGTTGACTCGATGGTTGCATTGATAGTTACAATTTTCTCTTCTTCTATAGTTTTTAAATCTACAGGATTATATATGTTATAGCGATAAGGATAGTATGTAATTAATTCTTCTAAGGTGGTTATATTTAACTTGCGTAGTAATTCTATACTTTTGGGTCCAATCCCTTTTATATCTTGTAGTTCCATATTTCTACTTCCATTCTTTTTCCATCTCTTATGATACCAAAAAAGAGAACAAATGTATAGTTACTCTTTGTTCGCCATTTCCCAACTTTTAAAATAAATGCATTCCATATCTTTATTGAATTTAATTTCGTAGATGCCATCAAAAAGTGTAGTATTGTTTTCGAAGTTCCAGTGGACAATCATTGTATTTTTTTCTATGGCAAGAATAGAAAACTCTATCTTTTTTATTTCTTGGTCCTCAATATGTTTCCATTCTTCTTTTATTTCATCGTATGTTGTGTAGGGGTTATCAAAAGGGGTTTCTTGATAAAACGTTGTTTTCTTAAATAATTGGCTCGCGTTTTTCACTTCTTTGTTCCACCAATATTCTTTTAGTTTATTTAACCAAATGTTTCCCTGCTTTCTTGTTACATTCATGTTTATCACCACTTTTATTATACTGAATTTTGCTTCTTTTTTCTTTAAAAATGGACTTGTAAAAAAAACTTTTATTTTTTGTTAAAAAAGTGTTGACAAAAACATCCTTTTCCATTAGGATATAAATCACCAATTCACTTAAGAGCGAATTGGTGCTAGTATCACACTAGTCAACCCCTTTTTATTCTTTTAGAAGCTGTCTTCAGGGGGCAGCTTCAAACTTGTGGAATTTAAAAAAGTACTAACAATTGTTGGTACTTTTTTCTTTGTATTCTTTATATCTTTTGATGGCATTTTGTTTATTTTCATTTAATAAGATGTTGGCTAAATTTTGGTCTTTTATCTTTAGAGCATGGTATCTTGTTTCGTTGTCTAAGAACTTTTCATATTCATCAAAGTTTGGTTCTTTGCTATCTAAATATAGTTTTTCTTCTAACGGATTATAACGCATTAGTAATTGATACCCTACTTCTACAGCCAATTTTTGTTCTTCTGTTGTACAAGAAAGTCCTCCTTTGATTCCATGTTCTACACATGGAGCATAGGCAATGATAATGGCTGGACCATTGTGTGCATCTGCTTCTTTCAATGCTTTCATTGTTTGCTGAAAGTTTGCTCCTAAACAAATACTTGCAACATAACAATTGGAATAACTCATTGCGATTTTAAATAAGTCTTTTTTGGCATTTCGTTTTCCATAGTCTGCAAATTCTGCCACTTGTCCTACTTTAGAAGATTTGGACATTTGTCCTCCAGTATTGGAATATACTTCTGTGTCTAAAACTAGAATTTTTATGTTTTCATTGCTTGATAAGACATGGTCTATTCCTCCAAAACCTATGTCATAAGCCCATCCGTCTCCTCCAATGGCCCAAACACTACGTGCTGGAATATAATCTATTAAATCTTGTAGATCTTTTGGTATTTCTTTTTGTTTTAATTCTTCTTTTATTTCATAAGTTACTGAAAAATTCTCTTTGTTTTCTAACCAACGAGTGAATAGTTTTTGTACTTCTTCTTTGACTGCTTTTATAGAAGAAGTCATAATGGTTTCGATTTGCTTCCTTTTTTGTTGATAAGAGGTGAGCATTCCAAAAGCAAATTCAGCATTGTCTTCAAAAAGAGAGTTGGCCCAAGGTATCGTGTAAGGAGTAGAGGGAATACTTCCACCATAAATACTAGAACATCCAGTAGCATTCGCAATTACTAATTTTTTTCCAAACAATTGCGTGAGAATTCTTATGTAGGAAGTTTCTCCACATCCAGCGCAAGCACCACTAAATTCAAAAAATGGTTTCACAAAACTTAAGTCTTTTACTGTATCTTTTTTTTCTGTTTCTGGATTTTCGTATTCGTTAAAGTAATACTCACTTTGCTTTTGTTTTTCTTTATCGAATGTTCCGAATTCTAAGGCTTTCTTTCCTTGTCGTCCAGGACAAATATTGATACATAATCCACAACTGGTACAATCAGCTTCACTTATGCTTACTAAATAGTTGTATTTGTCACTTCCAATCATTGGTTTTCCTAGACTTTTGTCTTCTGTTTTAAAGGAACGAATGACACTATGTGGACATACAAAACTACACATTCCACATTCTATACAATTTTCTGGTATCCATTTGGCAACTTTTTCTGCAATTTTTCTTTTTTCTAATTTTGAAGTTCCTCCTCTAAACGTTCCCTCTTTTACTTCTAAAAGTTCACTTACTGGAATGGTGTTTCCTAATCTTCTGTCTATTTTTTCAAATAATGTTAACGATTTTGCTGTTTCTTCCCCTTCTTCACTTATGGTTATTGTATATACATTTTGCATAGCACTAGAAATTGCATTTCTATTGTTTCTAATGACTTCTTCTCCTTTGTTTTTGTAATTCTTTAGTATGTTTTCTGAGACAAGTTCTGTTGCATTGTTGATTCCTAAAATGGTTAAAATGATTACTTCCATAATTTTATTGATTTTTCCTTTGATGTTGTTTTTATTTGCTAAGTCACTAGCATTTATGCCATAAATAGTAATGTTTTTCTTTTTTATTAGTTCTTTATCATGCTTGCTTATTTTTTTGTCTAATTCCTTTGTGTCTGTGGTGTTAATTATTAAAATACTACCTTCTTTACTATTTTCTAACATTTTAAATTTTTTAAAGTATTCGTCTTTGGTTACGACGATGATATCCGGATTTTCAACATAGAAAGGAGCATGAAATTCTTTGTTTTTTATGCGAAGGTTGCTTACGGTTACTCCTCCACTTTTTTTGGAATCGTATTCAAAATAACCATCTACTGGTTGGTTATATGTCTTGGAAACTATTTCTAATATCTCTTTACTGGCACTCACCATTCCATCGCTTCCAAAACCATAAATCAAGATTTCTTTGGCATCTAAGTTTATTTTATATTCCTTTTTTTCAAGACTTAAATGAGTTACATCATCCACAATCCCTATGGTAAAATTGTTTTTTAATTCGTTACTTTCTAACATGCTAAATACACTATAAATATCAGCTGGCGTAGTATTTTTACTAGATAAACCATATCTTCCTCCCACCAGTTGGATTTCTTTTTCTTTTAGAGCAGCTAATACATCTAAATACAATGGTTCTCCTATACTTCCAGCTTCTTTGGTTCGGTCTAACACTGCTATTTTTCTAACTGTTGTTGGAATTACTTTGGTTAAATGGTCCTGACTAAATGGACGATACAAGTGTACTTCTACCACTCCTAGTTTTGCTCCTTTTTGGTTTTCTTCTTCTACAACAAGTTTTATGGTATCTATTATACTTCCCATCGCAATAATTATGTTGGTAGCATCACTCACTCCATAGTAGTTAAAGGGTTTTATATTGGTGTGGGTGATTTCGTTTACTTTTTCCATTAGTTCTGAAACTTTATTAGGCATTTCATTGTAAGTGGTATTTCTTGCTTCCATTGTTTGAAAATATATATCTTCATTACTTGCCATTCCTTTTTGTATGGGATGGTCAACATTCAGCATTCTGTTTTTAAAGTTGTTTATTTCTTCGTAATTTACAAGTTTTAAAAATTCGGTATCTTCGATTTCTTCCATCGTACAAAGTTGGTGACTGGTTCTGAATCCATCAAAAAAGTGTAAAAATGGTAAGGAGCCTTTGATTGCTGCAAGATGAGCAACTATTGCATTTGTTCTTACATCTTCTATATTGGTAGAAGCAAGTATACAAAAACCTGTTGCTCGGGTAGCATAAATATCACTATGATCTCCAAAAATAGATAAAGCATGGGTGGCAATTGCTCTTGATGCTACATGTATGACACCAGGCAACATTTCTCCTGCCATTTTGTACATATTGGGAAGCATTAAAAAAAGTCCTTGACTTGCTGTAAAGGTTGTCGCAAGCGAACCTGTTATTAATGCACCATGCATGGCTCCAGCAGCACCCGCTTCACTTTGCATTTCTACTAGTTTTACAGGACAATTGTATAGATTTCGTTTTTCTGTATGGTTTAAATAATCTATATTGGAAGCCATGGGACTTGATGGGGTAATTGGATAGATAGCTGCTACTTCACTAAATAAATAAGCTATATTGGAACACATTTTATTGGCATCGATTACTTTTTTCATTGAAATCACTTCCTTATTTTTTTATTATATCACGAAATTTTTTACTTTTTATGTAAAATTAAGTAAATGTTAGTTGTATATTTACATGATATTTCCTTTATAATTTAAATATAGTAAGGAAATGATAGAAAATGGAAGAAACCATAAAAAGATTAAATGAATTAAAAATATGTTTAGAAGGTTATATGACTATTTACCCGCAATTGGCACAAAGTATAATAGCCACTTCAGATGCTCCAAAAGAACTTCAGGCCATCTGTAATATTATTATACATATAAAAAATGAAATTGATAAATTGTCAGAGGAAGTAAGAGTAATGCAAATAAAAAGCGGCTTAAATTCCACAATAAATTTATCTAAAAGTGAAGAAGATAATAATTTACGAAACTATTTTGAAAGTCCGTTGTATTCTGATGATGAATCACTTTCTAAAGGGATGTAGATAAAAGATTTTAGTTAAACTCTAGAATCTTTTTATATGATTTAAATTGTTATATTACTTGTCCTTCTCTTTCTATATTATTTTCATTGTAAGAAATCTTCTTTTATTATAAAAAAAATGAAACTCAATATTCTTAAACTGCTTAGTTTCATTTTTTATATTTTTCTATTATTCTCTCACTTATAAATGCTTGCATAAGTATTGCCCCATGCTTTGTATTCTTTTATTTTTCCTTTGTTTACTAACTTACTCTTGTATTCTCTATCATAAGTTTCAAAGTAGATAAAATAAGGTTGGATTCCTTTTTCTATAGTTTCTGTTAGTTCTTCTTCATTTTTTAGAAGAATAATTTTCTCTTTGTGAGTATAACTTAAAGCTTCGTAATTAAAAAGCAATGCCCAATCAGAATAACTATATACATAGATGGTTTCTTTATTGTTTTTCGCTAAATCTTGTAAAATCTTTGTAGCACTTACACCATAGTAGTCCATTTCATAATTTTCAGTAGGATTTTTAGCAAAACAATTGTAATACGTAGTAGAAGTTGAACCATTTAAAATAATACCTATTCCATTTCCAATTAAACAAAGGATTAGAAAAAATAAAATCTTTTTTTTCTGTTTTGTATTTTTAAAAATACAGAATAGTGCGTAACTTAAAAGGATTAACAAAGAAGGATATAAAAAGTAAAAATGACGCCATCCGTTGTAAATATTAGGGTTCGACACCATGGCTACTAGTATGGGCAAGCCACTTAAAATAATGGCTAGAACAAGAATGTTTTGTTCTTTCAATTTTTGCTTGTTTCTTATCATTTTTAGGGTTAAAATTACACCAGTTACAATGAGAACAGAAACATAAATTGGTAAGGTTAAAAAGATAATTTTTGGTAAATAATACCATGGCAAAGGATTTTCCCAGTGTTGGTACAAAGTACCTTCAAAGAAAACTTTTCCATAATTTCTAGCAAAATTGACACTATTTTCTAAAGACCATTTGAAGAAGTCAAGTAAATGCCATCCTTCAGCCCATATGGCGGGTGTTATAAGAAGATACATAACGATACAACTAAGTAGTGCTGTTAATCCTACTAAGAAATTTTTCTTGTTCCAACTTTTTTCTTTTGTTAATGTAATAAGGTATAGAATTCCTAAAGATGCAAAAACAAAGCCTCCACTCACCTTTAGGTTACAAGAAATAGCAGATACCAACCCAAATAATATAGCTTCTTTGTATGATTTTCCTTTTATCCATTTTATACCATAATAAAGCATCATGAAAACAAAGGTAATTAGTACACAATCTTTGTTGTTATAAAGACCATCTGCAAATATTCGAGGCGTCAAGAAAAAAATTAGGGAGGTTATTAATGCTACTTTTTTTGAGTTCCACAATTCTTTTATTAATTGATAACAAAATAGTACTCCCACAAAAAATAGAATATAGGTATACATATGCCATGCAAAACTGAGCGTATGTTCACTTACTTTGCTCAGTGCTAAAAAGGGAGCAAAGAGATAATAAGGAGATATTCCATGGTCTTTTTCAACACTTTGTGAAATGGGAACAATTCCTTCTTGTTGATAGTATTTTACTAAATCACTTTTTGGATTTAAAGCGTTTGCATATCCCATTATGTTCATTTTTAAAATATTTTGTTCGGCTTTTTCATCATAATTGATTCCTGTTTCTTTTAGAAAAAAAAGCCCAAAGAAAAATAACAAAAGAAAAAGAAGAATAATCATTCCCTTTTGCTTTTTATTACAAGCATTTTTTAATTTTGTTATCCATTCATTCATTTATTTTCCCTTTTCTTTCTTTTCATTTAAATTTTCTGCAATAATAAAACGTGGTCTATGTTTGGTTTCATTATAAATTTTACCTATGTATTCTCCAATAATTCCTATAGATAGCATTTGTATTCCTCCAACTAACCAAATGGAGAATATGATAAATGTCCATCCCGATACCGCATTGCCTGTTAATTTTACAATTAAAGAATAGAAAAGAATGAGAATACTTAAAATGATGATTACAAATCCTAAAGTTGTTATAAATCGTAAAGGTTTTATACTAAAAGAAGTAATTCCATCCCATGCAAAACTTAGCATTTTCTTAAGTGGATATTTGCTTTCTCCTGCAAATCTTTTTCCTCTTTCATAATAGACAATTTCAGATGAAAAGCCTATTAAAGGAAATATTCCTCTCAAGAATAAGTTGACTTCATGAAAATTTTCTAGTTTCTTTAGGACTCTTTTACTTGTTAAACGATAGTCAGCATGATTAAATACAATGTCTACTCCCATGATTTTCATGAATTTATAAAAACCTTCTGCAGTTATTTTTTTGAAGAATGTGTCTTTTTTTCTTGAAGAACGTACACCATACACTACTTCTGCTCCACTTTCGTATTTTTCTATCATTTCATCAATAACATGAATATCGTCTTGTAAATCAGCATCCATACTTATTATAACGTCCGCATATTCTTTTGCAGTGAGTAATCCTGCCAAAAGTGCATTTTGATGTCCTTTGTTTCTAGATAGGGATATTCCTGTAAAATGTTTTTCTTTTTGATTGATTTCTTTAATGAGTTCCCAGGTGTTGTCTTTACTTCCGTCATTTACATATAGAACTTTACTTTTACTTGCAATTTTCTTTTGGGAAATCAAGTCTTCTATTTTTTCTTTTAATTGTTTGGTCGTTTCTTTTACTACTTCTTCTTCATTGTAGCAGGGTACTACTATATATAAAATCAAATTTTTTTTCATAACAATCTCCTAAAGTTTCATTGACATTATTTTACCAATATATTTAATAAAAGCAAAGGCCTTTTACCTTTGGTCTTTACATTTTTCTTTTTTTGTACACATTCCTTGTTTACATGTTTTATAAAAAAACTCCCAAATCAGGAGTTATATCTAAAAAAATTTTTTATTATTTTTCTACTTCTACACTAGTATTTTTATTAGGTAAAAAAGGGATTATTATACTTAAAGGTACAAACAATACAAATACGTAAACGTAACGTAGACTAAAAGCAATTGGTGTTCCAATCATAATAGATAACCATAAAAGAATACAAGGAACAAAGCAAAGTAATTGTTGATAATTCTTTTTATGACATAATAGTGTAATCGATAAAAAGAATAACCATACAAATAATGCTGATGAAAAGTACACTTTTGGTTCTAATACTTTTTTTAAAGAAATTCCACTCCACTTTTCTATTAAATCAGTTTGTTCTAAGTTATATTCATTTTCCCATATCGTATTTTGAACATAGGCAGTGTCGTTGCCTCGTAAAAAGTTCCAAAAACCTAATGTTTGTAAAAGATAAGCTTCTACATAATTAGAGAAATTATTTGGTAGTAAATGAAACCACATTTTTATAAATTCTTTTTTGTTACTACTAAAAGCATAATTATCAAACTTTTCATGAAATTTAATGGTATCAAAATTTGTTGATGTATAAGCACCTTTTAAGGTTCCAATAGGAAGAATAGAGTTTATTAATGCATATTCTTTTTCTGTTAGTTCTGCCCCTTCTCTTATGGAATACGTTATTTGTTGAAATGGTATGGCACTCACTTCAATAAAGGTACTGCCATTCATGTGAAAATGAGAATACAATGGTCCTTGTATTAATAAAACTAGTAATAATAGTATTCCGCTTGATAGAATAAATTTTTTACTTTTTATATCCAAAAAGATAGTAAATTTTTGAATAAGTTTTTATAAGTTCTTAAATGTCGTTATAACCTTTATTTATAAGCATTTAAGACATTTTTAATTTTGGAAGATGTTCACATATATTTTTATAATTTCTTATATTTTCGCTTTCAAAAGTAGTAAATTCGTAGTAAAATTGCTTTTGCTTATTTATTCTTTCCATCTCTGCTTTTGCCGACATATAGGTAGGGTGCGTATAATAACTTAATGTCATTTCAATATTTTTATGTCCCATGATGTATTGTAATGTATGAGGGTTTAAACCATCGTTAGCCCAATTCGTGCAAAATGTATGTCTTAAAGTATGAGGTGTCATTTTTCTAGGAAGTTGTTCCTCATGACATTTATTATACTTTTTAACAATTCCTTTAAATATACTTTCATAGTCGTTGCGTACTTTTGGGTATCCATCTTTTTTTAAGAATAGGAAACCACTATAACCATCAATAACAATAGTGTTTGTGCTTTTACGATTATTTACTATACGCATAAAGATTTCATACGCTTTGTCGCTCATAGGTACTTTTCTCACACCATTATCAGTTTTAGTGTCGTCAATATAATAACCTCGTTCGGTATTTCTTAAAAGTTGGCGTTCTACATTGATAAGTCTATTATCAAAATCTAGGTCGGTGTCTATCAGTCCGCAAAATTCCGATATACGAAGTCCCGTTTCTCTTATTAAAATAATTTCGTCATAGTTTTTAGAGTATGTTTTATCATTTTGAATAAAAGAGTATAGGCTTTCTTCTTGTTCTAATGTAAGGGGTATATTCTTCTCGGTATCGTTTTCTATCACATCGTCAATTTTAAATTCAAACGGGTTTTTTCTTACATAGTCGTCTTGTAATGCCATTTGAAACGCCGCATATAATGAACGCTTATCATTTTTTATTGTTTGATAGGCTATTCCTTTTTCTTTCATGCGTATAGCCCATTCTTTGGCGTCTGACATCTTAACATTTTCAATAGGGCAAGTACCAATTTTATCTTCTTCTAGTAATCTCATAAGTCTATTGCGTCCATTTTTAGTGCTATCTTTAACATTTGGTCGTTGATTATTCTTTTTAGCATATAATTGACATACACTTATTTTTTTACCTATGGTGTCGATTCCGTCGTTAATGTCCTTTAAAATTTCTTGTTCCTTTTCTCTTAATGACTTGTCGTCGCGTTTCCCGTTTGGTGTTTTATCGGTTGGTACTAACTTCCAAGCATATATAAATTGTGGTTTGCCGAAACTATCGGTATATTTATAAACATATCTTCCATCTTTTCTTTGGCTCTCTCCGTTATGTAAAATACGATTTTTTTTATCGCGTCTTTTTTCTATCATATTTTTTTGCTCCTTTCAATAATAGAAAGAGCCTTGATATGCAATAACATTATATCACATATAAGGCTCAATTTTCATTAAATTACATTTAAAGTATCAATAATTTTTTCAAATTGTTTTCTTTTTATTTGAATTCGGTTGCCGTTCATTAAAACCCAACTTGCGTTTAAGTTTTCTTCTGCTAGTTTACGAAGTTTATTTTCGCCAATACGAAAATACTTTGACGCTTCTTCAATAGTAAGTGTATATTTTTCACTTATAGGAACATATACCATATTTTTACAAGACTCTTGATAGTTGATATTATCCACCATTTAAACCATCTTACTACTTATAATATTGTCAATTTCTTCTTTGTCCTTTTGTGAAATTTTTGCTACTTGAATACGCGTAACTTTCATTTTTCCATCTTCGCAAAGGTATCCATATCCTTGTTTATTAACTTCTCTAATTTGTTTCTGCTTTTTTTCGTCTAAAAGCATTTTCTTTTGAGTATCGGATATTTCGCCCATCAAAATTATTTTTTTAAATTGTTCTCTAGCACCTCTTACAAAGTATTCTGCGTCTGCTCTTTGTAGGCTTACTATTGTTATTATTTTTTTGCTACGCCCTATAAACAATAAATCTGCAACCATATCTTTAATTTCCTCTTTATCACTTTTATTCTTTATTGAATTGAGAAGTACTGCATATTCTTCAATTAAAAGAATAATTGTTTCTTTATCTTCGTTGTCTTCGTCATTTTCCATACGCTCTTTAAGTATTTTATGGACCTCTTTAATTCCATCTATTGCATTGATACCATAATAATTAGGACGATTTTTAAATTGTCTAAAATCTTCATTTTTTATATCACTTATAAATACTCGTACATCTTCACCATTACAAGATTTATTTAAGGCTATTTTTCCTAGTAATTGATGTGTAAAATATGTTTTACCACTTCCCGTACTTCCAACTACTAAAGCCGATAAAAAGTCGTCTAGTAAGTTGTCATTTAGGGTTACTTGGAATAGTTTAGGGTGTAATAAATCTCTAGGTGTTGCATAAACATTGATATATTTTGTTGGTATTCTTGGTGTCATATAATGTACATCTATATGATAAGCCGATTCTACATCGTCTTGTCTTGCTCTTAATTTTTCAATAGAAATGTTTTTAGAGTCTATAACATATATAAACTCGTTTTCTTCTTCGCCATCTAAAATATCAATTATTTCCGTATATTCGCCACTTTCATTTTTTAAGCCGACATCTTGAACATTTTTTTGTTCTTCTTCTTTGGCTTTATTATGTCTTTTTAAAGTTATTATTAGTGCTATTAAGATTAGCGTTAAAAGTAGTGCAAGTCCAATATTTACTACTACATTTAGCATTTTTATTTGTAATTCAGTTGTGGCTTTTGAAAGCATGTAATCTATTACATAGCCTCTTGAGTGCCATAATAATTGTGCTACTATTATGTATAACAACACAATATAAGTCTTAATATAATTTATTTTTTTTAATATATTCATTATTTTATTTTTCATTTTCTAATTCCTCCAATTTTTTAGTTAATTTATGTTCTATAATTGAACCATCAATTTTGTACTCAATTATGTTATGAATTCTACGCAAAAATGCGTCCCAAACTTCTCTATACTTTAAACTACATCGTAAGTCATAATATTGCTCCTCTAGGGGAACATTTGAAGTTATATAGACATAAGTGTAACAAGCCACCTTATCGCTATATCTCGCGGGTAGCATAAGGGGGTATATATCGGTATAATTAAGCATATCGCCGATGGGTATTTGACTATGAAATTCCTCAAAAACTAGGGTATTCATAGTGCTTTTATATGAGTCAAAATTCACACCTCTACTACTTGTATAATTCGTGATACGACATATATTTTTAGCACCATGCCTTTTGTATATATCTCGTGTCTTACCAACGCCCGTTTTACCATAAACATAAGTTACTATGATGTCGCGATTTTCTTTCATGTACTTGTCTGCAAGATAAGTTTCTCTAATTAAGTCTATATCTCGTATTTTTAAAGCCCATTGTGGGTTATTTTCTATTATTTCGATGTTTGACTTGCCATCTTTAATATCCTCTAATAATTGCCCTATAATGGGGTCTTTTTCTTGTAGTTCCGATGGTATCGTTCCGTATTCTTCAAAACTGCCCTCAATAGATGTTTCGGCTTTGTCTGTATTTTCAAACTTGCCCGTTTTTCTTACATAGTCAATATTATCTTGTATAGTCCCATAGGCTTTTTCTATGTGTGCTATTTTGTTAAAGCGACTCTGTATCGTTGTAAAGCGAATCGGCGATTTTGAATATATAAATATATGAATATGAGGCGTTTGGGTTTCGTTTCCGATTTCCTTACACATACAATAGTAGTCAAGAGCGAATTTTTGCAAAGTTTCTTTTATTACTTCATCCGTAAAGCCATGTTCTAGTGGGTTATTTATCGTTAAAGCCCATTTACGACTTTGGCTATTATCTGCCATGTTATCACTCCTATTTTTTATAGTTTAGATTATTATTAAATTTTCAAAGAACTAATGCGCTAATACATATACTAGTTAATACACGCCCATGAGTGGGGCGAGTGGCGTAGCCACTTAAGCCCCCACCATATAAGGGCTAGTATTACCCCTTATATGTAGCATGTAGCATGTAGCAATAATTTTTATAAATTTACCTTAATGTTAATCTAACTACTATTTAAAATAATAGAAAGATGTAACATTAAGGGTTTAATTAGTCTTGTTGACTTGTTTTAAATTTTGGTTTGCTATTTTTGAACGCCATACGAATAACTGCTTGTTGTTCGTTGCTTGGGAATAGTAACATTTCGTAGTCGTCATCAACTCTAATTGCTACTACAATGTAAGATTTCCCAGTTTTAGCACTTACGCGTTCCTCAACTTTGCAAGGTAACTCAATATTTATCATGTTTACAATTTGCTCCTTTCGTTAAATTTTGTGTAATTTTAGTTGACGCCTTTCAAATTACAAGTCCATTCTAGCAAGAATTTTGAATTTCGTAGCCCACCGACGATGGAAATTAAAGCCTTATAAATAAAGGGTTTTAAAGGTTTATAATTTAGAAAGTGTTTATTTTAGGGGTTAAAAATTCCACCAATGATGGAAATTTTCGTTTCAAGACATAAAAAAAAGAACATATTTTTTGAAAATATGCTCTAATTTTTAATTATTGTCTAGTTTCTCTACCATCATTTAACCAATATTTTTCATAAATTCCGACTTCTTTTAAGAATTCGTTACATTCTGCCATTGATTTACCACTAAATTTTTCTATAAGTTGTGAGTAGGCATGATGTACTTTATTACCTGGCTCAAAACCTAGTCCCCATGCTCGTAGTAAATCTTCAACATTTTTTAAATTGATTTTAAATACTACTGCAAACGCAACAAGCGATGTCATGAGTGGTTTTTTGTAGCCATTAGTTAGATTATAAAAAGTTCCTTTACCTAGTCCCGTTTCGTCAATAAATTTTTGTAGGGTAGGTTTATGTGTCTTTTTTACTACTTCCATAACCTCAACATAGGTTTTATTTATTTCTTTGTCTAGTTCAAAATTTTTGTCAAATTCTTCTTTTAAATTATTCATATCTCATGCTCCTTTAAAAAATATTTTAATAATAGTTAAGGCAATGTATTCTTGGTTGCCCGTCCCATAAATTGGCTATTTGATAATAAGACATTTTTAGAAATAATGTTCCATCAGGGTTTCTATTAAAAAAATCATTAAAACTTATATAAAGGCGACCATCGTCATATTTTTTTATAGTTTTTGTTGCGCCAATATTATTATCTTCTATATAAAGGCATTCAGTTTTAAAATGATTTAGATGGGGTATTACAAGGGCTTTTTTATACTCATCTTCTCCTACTTTTTCTAATTCAACCTCTTTTATAGTAACTTGGCTTTTTCCCTTTAAAGCAACAACTTGAAAGAATTGTATAAATTGATTTTTATCAAAATAAAATATATCTCCAATTTTTACACCATATTGATTTTTTATTTCCTTTGACATATAAATATACCTCCTATTAAAAATTATATTTTTTCTTTATTTACATACTCAAATAAATCGTTATAATGACATTTTGGTTGTCCGTCCCATAAATAAGCATTGATACTTATAGACTCTTTATTTTTAGAAGTAAGAGGGGACATAATTATATAAGGCGTGTCATTATTTTTACTATTAACATCATATTCTATTGATTTTACTATTCCAATGTTATTGTCCTCTATAAAGACGCTACTATCTTTAAATTGATTTTTAGATGGAATAACAAGTGCTTTATTTTCCTCGTTATGTGAATCAAGTATTTGTTTAACTTCCCTTAATATAACTTGGTTATTTTCTTTTACATCGACAACTTGGAAAAATTGTATATAGTGTCCTTTTACTCCACAATGTCTATCAGTATAAAAAATATCGTCAATTTTGATACTATCTTGATTTTTTATTTCATTAACCATAAAGCCCGTCCTTTCATTACAATTATACCATTTATTACCAATATAATATAGACTCAAACAAAAAATAATTTTGGATCACAATTATTTGTACCAAAATTATTTTGATGTATTATCAATGTTATTTTGCATTTCAATTATAAAATTAAATTCTTCTTCTATTTTCCTATATGCATCAAAGATTTTTTGCTCGTATTCTTCTATTTTTTTATTATGTTCTTCTAATTTCTTCTTTTGAAAGAAAAAAAGTTTATTATCTTTTAGAAAATTTAATTCAGTTCGGTAGAATTTTATTTGATTATCTAAAAATTCCATATAAAGTTGGGAGTCTTTTATTCCATATATCAAACATAAATCTATAACCTTATTAACTAATTCTTTATCATTTATTCCCATTTTTACCACCATTTTATCCATTATAAAAGTAGTATCTAAAATCTTTTAAAACCTTATAAATACTACTTCTTGTTTTAATTATTTAATTATTGATTTATCAATTGTGATTACTGGTCTTATTCCTTTTCCTGTGTCTTTAAAACCAACTGTTTCGTGGCGAATTACTCCATTACTTTTTACTGCCCATACTGGGGAATATTTGTCATCTAAATAAGCCGTACTAGTCCAATATTCGTCGCCACCATCATTATAACAACCAACAGATTTACAGCCACTTCCAGTTCTATCAAATAACCAACCAAATTCACATTTACTACTATAATCTTTATTACTACAAGTTGATTTATTAAAATAAATCATATTATTATCTTCTCCATTTGAGTAAGTATCTTTTATAATATTCATAATTTCTTCTTGAGATATTATTCTTGCTTTATAACCTGTATAATCAATTGTATAATCTATTTCCCCATCTTTTAAACTATATTTATCAGTTCTATCTTTAACACCTTTCCAGTCTTGTGTCTTATTCTTTAAAGTGTCTAAAAATTCGCTATTAGGACCATTTTTATATTCTCTTTTTTCAGTCCAAATCATTTTTTGAGTTATATTATGGTCTAAAAGTAAATTTACGGTCTTATTTCCATTATCACTATATAGATACCATTTTAAACAACCTTTAGTATTTTCAACCTTACTATTTTCTTCTTTATAATCACTACATACTTTTCCAGTTTCTGCATTAAAGTAAATAGTTTCTGCATTTGTATAATAACTTACTTTCTTATTACTTCCATTATCAATACCACCACTTGTACTATCTTTTTCCCCACAACCTGTTAACATAAATGTTATAATCATAATTAAACCTAAATATTTTAATTTTTTCATTTTTCTTTTTCCTTTCCTATAATTCCTTTGTACTAATTGTATAATCTGAATTTGTACTAATTAACTGATAAACATTTAAAATAGCATAGTCTTTGTCATAATTATCCATAAAAATTACTTGAGTAGTTTGTTTATCACAATCATCATCACACCATATACTAGATACTTTTATTTTCTTTTTTTCTCCTGATTTTAAAGTTATTTTATCTTTATTTCTTATAGCAAAAGGTCTTCCGTTTGTATCCAAAACAAAGAAAGTATAACCAATATTATCAATTGTTTCTTTAGAAGTATTTTGTATAGTAAATTCATATTCAACATCTCCTGCAAGTGTTTTATTATTATTTACCTTATTTTCCTTATGCTTTAATTTAATTCCACTAACATTTACCTTTTTATAATTTTTAACTTCGTTAAATGTATAATATGGGTACTCTGTTGATGTGGGGTGTACTACATTTGCTAAAACTACTTTATCACTACTTCCACCACTTAATAAAGCGATTCCAGTTATACCAACCATAACAATAACTCCACCAATAGCCACTTTTTTAACTCCTATTTTTATAACTTGATTTTTAATCTTTATAAAAATATCCTTTCCTTTTTCTAGTAGATTACTCATTTTTTCACCTCTCAATTTCTAAACTCCACCAGTTCTATATTAGTATATCACAATTTTTTGCAAAATACCACTTATTATAGAATATTTACCTATAATACGCATATTATAATATTCTACCATAAATGGGAAAATATATATAGGTGGTGATAATATGAATTTTAGTCCTGAAGACGATAGGTTTATTTATGAATTAGTAAGTAAGAATATTAAGTATTTTAGATTACATAACAATAGTAAATATAGTTCCTACGGGAAAATGACACAAGAGCAACTAGCCGAAAAAACAGATTTGAGTCATAGTCTAATTAGTAATATTGAGTCTACTAAAGTTCAACAATCATTTAGTATCGCCGTACTATATCGTATATCTAGAGTTTTAGAAGTAGATATTAGAGAATTTTTTGTAGACCGAAATTTTTAGAAAATAAAAAAACAATTAGAACACATTAACTAATTGCTTTTTTAATTTAACATATCAAGACTCTTTATCAAAACTCTTTCTAAAGTAGTAAATTAGTAGTAAAACAACTTTATTTTCTTATATATATGCCTTAAAATAAAGGCTTTTAATCAAAAACTAAACTTTTGTAAGAAAAAAAAGAATAAGTGTCATCCCTATAAGAATCAGTACGCCATTGTTTCTTAGAAAGCAAATCAGAAGCAATAGTAACAAATAGCAAATTAAATCTTTTTTATTATTTATAAACTCTGGTCCTTTATCTAGTAGAAATGTAACGAATAAAAATAAGACAAAAGAAAATGGTGTGTCTTTCCAAATAGAAATTACATAAAATGGAACTAATGAAAAAAGAGCAAAAAATAGAAGAGTTCCATAGGCATACCATTTGGAAATTGTTTTTTTATAAATCACTTTTACAGCATAGGAAAGAATAAAAGTACAGATTATGTATTGCAAAATTAAAAAATAAAATAAACCACCCTTTAGTCCAATGTGGGTAATTTCTCCTAATGTTGTGAATAACTTTAAAATAAGTGTGTAAAGTATAGGATTGTGGTTTGTAAGACCGCTTAAACCATTTTCTACTTGTTTAATAGAAGCAAAAGTATCATAATAGACTCCTCCTGGAAAATAAGTGAGTAAGTATGGTAGCCAAGCAATGACTAAAACAAAAAAAGATATTTTAAAGATGGGTATGTTTTTTTTGTCACTCTTGTTTACAGGTAATTTGTCATAAAGTTTTACAATGCTTTTTAGAAGAATGTAAGTTAAACAAAAGAAAAAGCAAAACCATACAATGTCAATAAAAGAGAAAGTCCCCCACATTACATTAGTAAATGCATTTATACTTTCTCCGTTAAATGTAAGTTTTGTATCTAATAGTAATACGATGGCAAAGAAAAAAGAAAATAAAAGGATTGGTAAATTGGATTTTAATTTTTCCATTTCAAAACTTACTTCCTTAATTCATTTAAATAAAGTTCATATCTTTGTCGATCTTTTTTTACAATGACTTGTAAAATAATTCCACACATTAAAGATAAAATAGCTGTTAGCATAACAAAACAAGCAACAATTAAAGTTGGAAATCTTAATACTAAACCTGTTTTAAAGTATTCTATAAAGATTGGTAACATTAGAATTAATGATACCATAGCAAGTATACTTGCTATAAATCCAAAAAATCCCATAGGTTTATATTCTTTAAAAAGAACTGCTATTGTTTTCAATACTTTCATGCCATCAGAATAGGTATTTAGTTTTGATTCACTTCCTTCTGGCCGATCACGATAAGTAACTGGAATCTCTACAATTTTAAAATTTTTATCTACTGCATGAATTGTCATTTCTGTTTCAATTTCAAACCCTTTGGAAAGCACAGGAAATCCTTTGGCAAATTCGTAGCTAAATGCTCTGTAACCTGTCATAATATCTTTTATATCATTATGAAATAAATGATTAATGAGCCATCTTACAATCTTATTTCCAAAATTATGAAAAGGTCTTTTATTCTCAGTAAAATAAGTGCTTGATAGTCGATCTCCTACCACCATGTCTGCTTTTCCTTTTAGAACCAGTTCACACATTTTTTTTGCCTCTTCTGCAGGATAAGTATCATCGCCATCAATCATCAAATAACAATCAGCATCAATATTTCGAAACATTGAACGAATAACATTTCCTTTTCCTTGACGATATTCATATTCTACAATTGCTCCCGCTTTTTTGGCAATTTCATCTGTTTTATCAGTTGAATTATTATCAAAAACATAAATATCTGCATCAGGCAAAACCTTTTTATAGTCTTTTACAACTTTTTCTATTGTTTTTGCTTCGTTATAGCATGGAATTAATACGGCAATTTTTCCATTAAACTTCTTCATATTCTTCCTCACATTTCTTTTTCGCTTTTCAATCGATTTAAAATTTTATTTTTTCTTATTTTAGCATTTATCCCTTGAAACATTTTTTCATATTTTTTTATGATAGATAAAGTTTTATTGTACTTTTTCCATCAATAATCAAATATTCATAATTTGTATAGGTCTGTTTCAGTACAGATTTAGTGTATCTTCTATATTTTTTTCTGAATTATAGCAAACAGTTATAATTGATATTTTCATGTGTTTCACCTCTTAACACTTAATAATATAAGTCCTATTATTATAAAAACTACTCCAAAAACATTAAA
Organism: uncultured Mycoplasmatota bacterium; assembly: GCA_947649365.1. Taxonomy (GTDB): domain Bacteria; phylum Bacillota_I; class Bacilli_A; order RF39; family UBA660; genus MGBC108787. Next base: position 22,191 of record CANSRH010000012.1, read on the forward strand.
AGCATTTATATTCTCTTTAAATAAAAACACTCCTAGTAGTAATACTATACATTGAATTATCCCAGTAGTAATTGGCACAATGTAGGACAAATCATAGATAATTAAAAGACGTTGCCATAGCAAAAAACTACAAATATAAAATAAGAACCCTAATAAAGAAACATATCCAATTTTTATTCCTAAACCATTATTAAAAGAAATAGACAAAGGATTTGTTCCACCTATTTTAAAAAATACTAAACCAAGTGTAGTAAAAATAATATAAATCAATATAAATATATATTTCATAGATATAACCTTATTCTTTCTTTTTTTCTTTCTTTAAAAGTGAAACTTCTTGAATTAATAAAGTAATTCTTTTTTTTTGTTCAGAGATAATAAGAGTTAATAATAATGTTATGATTAAAACTATCCCAAGTATAATCCCAATAACCAAGTTAGAAGTAGTTTGAAAACCAATAAACGAAGTAAATATATTTATAAAATCAGGAATTAGGCCTACTAAAAAAATTAGTGAAGATGCAAATAACCAAAAAAGTGAATATTTAATTGGCAATTTTCTACTATTTATTAATTTAAACACTAATAATGCTAAAAATAAAGAAAAAATAATTAAAAAAATTCTCAAGTGTAAATTCATTATTTCACCCTTCTTTTCATTAATAAAATAGATAAAATCACATTTATCATGTAGTATACTTTTTTCCAAGATGTAATAGAAGATTTTCCACCTTCACGTTCTTTCATATTTACAGGTACTTCTTTTATTTTTAGATTATGGTTGATTACCTCCACTGATGAAATTGGTTCAGGATATTCTATTGGATAAGTAAGAGCAAATAGTTTAATTACTTTTTTGTCACTAGCTCGAAAACCACTAGTCGTATCATATATTTTTACTCTTGTTTTCCACCAAATCACTTTAGATATAATATTAATTCCCATCCTTCTTGCAGGAGTAGACTTAAAAGTACTTGCATTTTTTTTTATAAATCTTGAACCAATAACTATATTGGCTTTTTCTTCTTGGATTGGTTTGATAATATCTTTTATATAGTTTACATCATGCTGGCCATCTCCATCAAACTGTATGGCTATATCATAATCTTTTTCTAAAGCATATTTATACCCTGTTTGCACAGCACCACCTATCCCTAAATTACGGATTAAATCTATAATTGGAATTTTATTTTCATGACAAATTTTAGAAGTGTTATCTGTAGAACCATCGTTAATAACTATTGCATCATAGCTTGTATTGTTGTTTTTGTTAAATTCTTTTATTTTTGAATATGTTTTTAAAATATTTTTTTCTTCATTGTAAGCAGGAATAATAAGTAATATTTTATTAGATGTCTTTTTCATTTTACCTCCTTGATTTATAACAAGTATAACATGTATTTAATAGAAAATAAATGCATTTTAAAAAAATAGACTTTCGTCTATTTAAATTAAAAATTAATTAAAATTGTATAAATTGCTAATAAATGAATAATAAATAATAATGCTAGTATGATTTGATGTTTCCTTTTAAAATTAATACTTTCTATTTTCAAATTTTTATAAAACATTAAAAATAGCATAAAGTTAACTGGTAAAAAATATCGCCCTTGAATACCATCTATAATTAAATTACCTATTTCACTCCAAGAAACGTAGATTCCCAGTGCAATTAAACACCATGTGCCAATATAACTTAAAGACATTATGATTTTGTCCCATCCATTTATTATCGTTTTTTCTTCATCTATAAATATACTTAACACACAAAGAATAATATAAAGGAATACAGCTAAAATTGGTATAGGAAGTGATGTCCATCCTAAATATCCTCCGAAAGCTTGATGAAAATAACTGCCTCCATTTACTATAAAGTCATTATATAAAGCATATATAAATCGTATTATGTCTTGAAAAAAATACGAAGTTCCTGTTAATGTGTTCGGTATTATTTCATGAAAATCTGTCTCACAATTTAAATACCAAAAAATACATATTACACTCACTATAAAAAATGTTAAAACAGCAATAATTTTATCTTTTTTACTCATATTCTTTAATTGTTTTAATAATAAAAATAACAATAAAACTAAAGGAAAATAAACAATTTTTTGGATGCATGCCATTAATAAAGAAAATGCTAATAATAAAATTTGACTTAATTTAATTGTCTCAACTTTACTTTTTAAATATAAAATATATGTTACAAAAAATATGGCACTTAAATTAATCATTGCATCAATAGATAAAGATGTTGCTTGTTGTAAAAAGATTGGATTTAAAAAATATATTAATAATAATGATTTGCCAAATGGTATTAATTTTATACAATAAAATCCTACAACAATAAACGTGATAAAGTTCAATATTTTAGAAAAATACATACCTATATATGGAGATACATTAATTATACGTCCTATAAAAATTCCAACTGCTGAAGGAATATACTCTATAGGATTATATATTCCTCGATTAAATTCAGTCGTATCATTGTAATCAAATTCTTCTTGAATCAAATGAAAATATTCAGAATAAGATGTTGAACGATTGTAAAATCGATCATAAACTATTTTAGGTAGTGTATATGGCTTTTGCCCTATATTAAATTGAGATAATTGATAAGCCGTATTATAATGGAATTGAGAATCTGGCGATTCCATAGGTAAAATATAAATTGTATACATCCATCCAATAGGAATTGCTAACAATAAAAATATTTTTTCTATCTTTAAATCTTTTTTTTCTATCATTTTACTAATAAAATTTGTTATTATGATCGAAAGGAAAAGTACAACAAAAGGCAAAATGTATTTAATAATTCCTTTTAATGGGTACTTTGCTAAAACAATTATTAAAAATGACCATCCAAAACAAATTAGAAAATAAATTAGAAATTTTCTTTTAGAAATAAATAATTTGTCTAAAATTTTATATTTTCCTTCTTTATTTTTACTTTTTACAAAAATAAGTACAACAATTGATAATAAGGAAACCCACATACACAAAGAACTTCTAGTATAACCATTTACCAATGTATAAATTTCAAATCCATTATTTACAACACCATTTATTTCGTAATCATATTCTGATTTATCATTTACATAAATTGTAAATACTTCATTTTCCTCTACATTCGTAATGTTTATTGTTAAAAGATACATTCCTTCTAAGTCTTCTTCATTAGGTATATTAAACGAAATATAATTTCCATCCGTTAAAGCTTCATAGTTATATTCTTGTAGATGAATTAATTTGTTGTTTCCATCATGTAAAGAGATACTAAATTGAACATTATTAATTCTTTCCCCATAAGTTGCAAAACGAAAGACTAATGAATTTGTTTTTAAAGAATCTAATTGTAATTTTTGTTGTATTATATCTCCAGACTTTAAATGGTCACTTGTTCCTTTTACATTTGGTTTGCTTAAAGGAATCATAAATGGTTTAAATACATTGATGATAAAAATCAAAAAAAATACGACTAAGAATATATTGATAATTTTGTCTTTTCTCTTCATATAAAAAACTCCTCAACTATATATGATTAAAATATAACACCATGCTAGTATATATATTCATAAAAACTATTAAATGATAAGTTATCCACTCAAAGTTTTTCATCATTTTTTCTGTTTTAATATTTTTTATATTACATATAAGAGCAAGTGGTAGTAATAAAGGAATAAAATATCTTCCTTGTATGCCATCTATATATTCAGCACCAACACTAGTCCACTGAACATATAAACTAGTAAACATTAGTATAATTGTTGACAGAACTATGAATACTAATAGTATTTTATCTGTAGAAATTATTTTAGACGTATTGTCAACTAATCCTACTATAACAAGTAATATTAAATACATTAAAATATAAATATAAGATAAGTTTACATCAAAATAACATAATGAAAACCCAATAATATTAAATAAATACAATGTGATGTATTCATATAGGGTGTTATAGAAAATCCGTAAATATAAAATAGGATAATGGAGTATAAATTTAACTTGTTCTATAGAATTTACGCCTGTTCTAAATTCAATTAAATATGTAGACGATATTCCAAGCCATATTAGATTTATAAAAATTACAAAAGCAGCTAATAACACTATTTTTTTATATTTATCCTTTGTAGATTTAAATTTTTCTTTTGGAATTAAAAAAACGGATAAACATATAGGTAAATAAACTATCTTACATAAAGACATAAATATAGATGCAATAGATAATATCAAAAAATCCTTTTTTTCTATTTTTGGTTTTCTAGAATACTTTATAGAAAATACATAAGATATTAAAAATATTGCTATTCCATTAGTTAATGCATCAGCTGATAAAGAAGCAGCTTCTTGTAGCATCATTGGCATAAATGCAATAGTTATCATAGCAATCTTCTTAAATGGTATTATTTTAATAGAAAAATATAAAAGCGTAAGCCAACATGTAAAATTAGTTACCCTACCTAAATAAGCAACAAAAAAAGTTGGGAGTGAAAGAAATTTACCAATTAAAATGCCAATAACTTGTGGAATATAACACAAAAAGGAATACAAAGACATATTTGTAAATGCAAAAAATTCTCTTTCTTCTTGCTTTAATAGCATGTTTGTAAACTCATCTTCATACTTCATATGCTCATTTGAACTTTTAAAAATCTCATCTGCACTCTTGGGTAATTCCCTTCCCCCCAATCCAGTTGTAGATTTATTCGAAATTAAATGACCTTCTGCTATTTCATAAGCTCTTAAAAAATGGTTTCTTTCATCTGGAATTCTTCCTAATGGAATAAATAGTAAATATAATAATCCAATTGGTATAGCCAGATATAAAAATATTTTTTCTTTTTTTATATTTTTTTTAATAAAAAAATTTATTAATACGCCTAAGGCAATTTCTACTCCTAAAAAGAATATCATAATTAGAAAATAATATTTTTCTGTAAAAACATTACCTTTTTCAAAATTAATCTTTTTAAAAGATAAATAATTTACTAATAGTAATATTACTACGAATATTAATTTCTTATAATTTTTTTTTATAAATTCATTCGCTTTCTTCATATAAACACATAATCTCTTTCTCTATCTTTTTCCAATCTCGATTTTCTGCTGTTTTTAATCCGCCTTTTATCAAATGATCTCTTAATTTTGAATCTGTTCTTAATTGTTCTATTTTTTTAATAGCATCTTCTATATTACCTTGCTCGTACAAAAGGCAATTTTCTCTATCTTTTAAATATTCAATATTTCCTTCATTTGGTGCAACAACACATAGCCCTCCTGTAGCCATCATTTCAAGAGGTGGATAAGAAAAACTCTCTAAAATACTAGATTTAATTAAAATATCTGCCCCTTGATAAACTTTCCCAACTTCATCATAAGGTACTTTATGATAAAATTTATCTACGTAATATCCTTCTTTTGGCTTTCCTTGGTAAGATAAAAAATGTATTTCATATTTATTTTTATCTAATTTATCAACAATTTTAAAACTTTCATCTACATTTTTGTAATAATCATCGCTATTGCCTTCAATTAATATTTTAATTTTTTCTTTAAAATTTCTTTTTTTATAAGGAAACTGAGTTAAATTAATACCATTCGGAGCATACTTTGCATCTTTTTCATAATCTTTTTTTAACCAATTTTCACACCATTTTGAAATAGTAATGTATTGAATGTCCTGAAGTGAGTTATAAGTAGCATTTGCAACTTTCTTAGCTATACTTCCCCAATTCAAAAAATTAGTTTCAAAATTTTGAACAAGATACAATTTATTATTTACATTAGGATACATTTTTATATAATCCAAAGTGGACCATAAAGTAGCAATCATTGTATCAAAAATAGCATAAACATCTGATTTTAAAGTACTAATTACATTGATTTCTCCATCATTATTCAAAATATTATCTTCTTGTATTGACATACTTAATATAGAGACATCATATCCTTTATTTCTTAAGATATTACTATGCTTAATAACAACATTTACTCCGCCGCTTATATTAGTTGTAGGAAGAACAAAAGCAAAGTTTTTAACTAATTTGCTCGTCATAAACTTTTTTAAACCAAGTCCGCTATAGGTGGCAACAGATGTTTTGATTACTTCTTTATGAGCATTTTCTGCGATTCGTTTTCTCTCATTAGGATTTTCAATTAAATATTTTAAACTCTTATACCATTCATTTTGCTTTTTACATAATAGTCCTGTTTCTTTATTCTTAATTTTTATATGAAAGGCACCAAAATCAGATGCAACAGTCACTACTTTACATAAAGCTGCTTCTGTCCATTTATTCTCTGATTTTGCTTCGTTAAAAATACTTTCTTCGATTGGGGCCAAATTGATATCTAAGTTAGCAATAATCTTAGGTAAATCTTGCCAGTCTGTAAATGGACTCATCCGGATTCTATTTTTATATTTACTAAATTCATCAGGTATATCTAAATATCCTACTAATCTTAAATAAACGTTTTTGTATTCATCCATAATTTTTAATAATGAATCTTTAATTAAATCAAAATCAGGATTGTGTGTAATACTACCACTTAAATACCCTATTTCAATTTCATCTTCCCTTTTTTTGTTTTCTTTTATTGCATCTAAAGATAATTCTACCATTCGTTCAGAAGCAACATTCCTATTTATATAAACTTCCTTCTTGTATGATTTTAACTCTCTTGCCAATGCTTCTGTAGTTGTAATGATATAATCACATTTTTTTAAGGTTTTCTCCATTCGAATGACACCATCATCATAGGTATTTTTCTCTTCTTCATTCATGTTTTTGACAAACGGAATTGTATTTGTATATTTTGTATTGATTACCAAATCATCAATATCAAAAAATACTTTTTTATTAAAATATTTTGCTTTATCAATAAATACATCAACTGTTTCTGTAATAGGACATCTAAAAAATACAAAACACCTATAAAATTTTAACATAGATAAATCTAAATCTTCATAAAATACTTTATTTACAGATAGACCATAAGCTTCCAATTGTTCCATTTGATGATCAACACGATATCTTTCAGGATGAGGTAAATAGCAGCCATTTATAAATAATACATCTTTAAATGAAGACATTTTTGTTTTATGAAAGCGTATATTTATATAACGAAAAGTCTTTTTTATAAACTTAAGAATTCCCTCTTCTTTTAATGATTTCACTGATTTACTAATCAAATATTTTATTTTATCTTTTTTCATACTGTTACTCCCTTATCGTCTATATTTTCCCATTATTCCCTTTTTATAATCTTTATATCCATCCCACATAGCACGTACCTTTTTTAAAGAATCTTTTTCATAAAAAAATGCACACCACAACATGGCTCTAAATTTAATAATACTATTACAATACTCTGGTTCTAAATCTTTATACATATCATAAATATAATGATAATTTCTTACTCGATAATAATATCTTACATAACTATGATTCATACACAACATATTTTTATGAAAAAATTTTTTATAAACAATATTACCTAGATTGTGTTCCACTTCAATTGTATTTATACGCATTATTTTATACTTATATTTTCTTAGTCTTAAACAATATTCCATATCCACACCATCAATAAATAAATCGTCCATAAAAGGTCCAACAAGTTTATAAACTTTTAAGTTTAATAAATTGACAGAAGTCATCGTATCTATCGGATAATCAATCTTTTGATTTGGTTTATCAATATGCAATTTTGTTATTAACCAAGGACAAATAATTCCAATGTCTTCGGAAGCTTCTTTCGTATATTCAATAAGTTTTAATAGTTTTTCATTTTTTAATTTTGTATCTTGATCCATTGTTAATAACCAAGAAAAACCATCTGAAAGAGCTAGTTCTGCTCCTTTGTTCAATGCATAAGCTATTCCTTTATTTTCTTTATTACAAATATATTTAATTTTATCATTAGCAATATAAGAATTTTCTTTTTCACTATTATCAATTATATATAATTTTTGAAGTGAAGATAAATAACTTTCTATATTTTTTTTATCTTCTAAAGAAGGATTATACCAAACAACTACACCTGCTATTTTCATTATAGTTCCTCTGCAAATCCTTTTTCTAATTTCTTAAAAATTTTATAGCATATATATAATAAAATAATTCCAGAACCTATAATAGTAAATAATAGTTTTAAATTAGGCATTGTTTGATAATAAAATATATCTCGATATCCATTTATAATAGTTACAAGTGGATTTAAAAGTAAATATTTTTGAAAACGAACAGGAAACATATCCAGTGTATACAAAATAGGAGTAGCATAGAACAACATTTGAATTAAAAAATTTATAATATATTCTGCATCACGAATATAAACATTCACAGCACTTGTTACAAAAATAGCAGCCAAGCTAATGATGTATTGAGCAATTAAGATAATTGGTAAAAACAAAATGTACTGACTAAAACCAATTCCGCTACAAATTAAAAATATAGCAATAATAATACAAGAAATCAAAAAATTAATAAGTCCACTTGTTACAACACTAATTGGTAAAATTTCTCTAGGAAAATATACTTTTTTTATAATTCCTGCATTTGCTAGGAAAGTTGAAGTACCTTGACTAATCACAGTAGTAAACCAGTTCCATGGTAAAACACCAATAATTAAATATGTTGTATAATGTGGTGTTGTGTTTCTTAATAAAAATGGAAATACAATAGCATAAATTAAAGTCATTAATAAAGGATTCACAAAAGACCATAATACTCCTAAGAAAGAACCCTTATATTTACCACGTATTTCTTTTTTTACGTTTGTTTTTAACAGTTCGCGATAGTTATAAAGCTCCACAAAAAAGTTTTTCATATCAACCACACACCTTTAAATACTCGTCTATGACATCTTCTGTTTTTCCGTCTAATTGCACTTCGCCATTAAATAACCAAATAGCTCGATTGCATAGCATTTTAACAGCACCTAAACTATGACTTACTATAATAATGGTCTTGTCACTATCTTTTAATTCTTTTAATTTTGCAAAGCATTTATCCTGAAAATGCTGATCTCCTACAGCTAAAATTTCATCGATTAATAAAATATCAGCCTCTACATTAATCGCTACTGAAAATGCAAGACGCATATACATTCCCGAAGAATAAGTTCTTACAGGACTATCAATAAATTCACCTAGTTCTGAAAATTCAATAATATCATCCAATCTCGCGTCAATTTCTTTTTTTGTTAGTCCAAAAATGGCAGCATTAAAATAAATATTTTCACGACCTGTAAAATCTTGATGAAAGCCAGCGCCTAATTCTAAAAGCGATGTTAGTTTTCCATTTGTTATTATTTTTCCTTGCGTGGGATAAATTATTTTAGTCATCAATTTTAATAATGTTGATTTCCCACTACCATTTGTACCAATTAAGGCAACAGTTTCTCCTTTTTTAATTTCCAAATCAATCCCTTTTAAAACAACATGCTCATCACTTTTCTTTTTATTCCAAAAAACAAGTCTTTCTTTCAATGTTGTAGGTTTATCATAAAATAATTTAAATGCTTTAGTTACATTTTTTACTTTAATTGCATTTTTATCTTCAACTTTTTTCATTTGTCCTCCTATCATTTTTTATTGATTATATCATAAATAAAATATAAAACAAAATGTACTACTTTATCCAACTTCTTAACTTTTGAAGTCGAGATGCCAACTTCCAACTTTTACTATTCATGATAGATAAATAGCTTTCTTGGATTTCATTAAATCTTTGTTGTAAATTTTCAATAAAACTATTTTGCTCTTTTAATAATTTACTTTTCTCTAATATGTCATTCTGCAATTCATTATTTGTTTTTGTTAATAAGCAAATTTGATTTTGTAAAATAACAATTTCTGAAATAGATAATTCTTTTATATTTATTTTTAATTTAATTTCGTTCCCTTTTTTAAAGTTTCCTCGTAATAAAAAAACAGGCTTATCATAGAAAAAAAATTTCTGATTTATTTCAAATGAATTGAATTTTATTGTTTCGACTTTCTTTTCATATAAAATTTCAAAGTCACAAATTACAATATTTGTTTTTTCACTAATTTCAAATTCAATTTGTTTAGTATCTTCTGGTATAATTACATTTAAACTATAAATATTCTCCTTTAATTTTTGATATGTACCATCTATACATTTTTCCAATTCAAAATTTTCACTGTTCCCAAAATATAATCGATAACTATCTAATTTTTGTTCTACTTTTGCATGCTTAGAATATCCAGTCCATTCATTGTCCCAAATATTTAATTCTATATAAGAAATAGGCATTTTCATCTTATAAACACAATAATTGAATGTTAATTGGTCTCGATTAATATAATTTAAAAAGCAATAAAACCACATCTCCATTGTTTTTTTTACGAGTTCATCATTGTTCTTTTTTATAATTATACTAGCTTCTATTAAACCATTATGTCTAGGATATTTCTCCTTTATTAGAAAATTTTTAAATTTTAATAAATCTTCTTTTTTAGTTTTTTTAAAACGCATACATGAGTCAATTTCTTCATAAATACAATCTCTAGCATGATGTTTAAAAGAAATGAAATTCGTTGGAGCATTTGAGATATAAGTATCTACAAAATCATGTACACTCTTTTTAAAATATTGATTTCCATCCATATATATTGTAATTTCATATTTTAAAAGTATGGGATCTCCAATTATTTTAATTTTTCTAGATAATTCTACGTTTGTTAATTTTTTATCTTCTCTATAAATGATTTGCCATGTCTTTGAATTTATTTTTTTATTGTTTGTAAAGCATAAATAATCTATTCCTTTTTCTTTGTTATCTATTTCAATTAAATTATCATAATTTCCTGTTATACATGTATAAACGCAAATTTTATTCATATTTATTCCTCAATCATTTCCAAATTTCTTTATATTTTTCTACTATTAGTTTCCATGTATAGGCTTCTTTTATGCGGTTTTTTGCCAATTTCTCATATTTTTTTATTGTCTTCTCATCGAATTTTTCCACACGTTCAATGATATTTTTTAAGTCTCCTTCTTTTTTACTAAAGTAAAGGGAAGAAAAGGTACCTACTTCCACATTATAAATGGCGTTAAACAAAATATTTATTTTTGTAGTTGCTAAAGCTTCTAGTAAACTTGGATTGGTTCCTCCTGCGCTGTGTCCATGCAAGTAAGCATAGGCGTTTTCTCTAAAGTATAAAAGTGATTCTTTATCATAAACCGTTCCAATAAACTTAATTCGTTTATCACACGCAAACTTTGTTTTTTCTTTCAATTCTTTATAAAACTTATTTTCTTCGACATTAGCGATAATCACTAAATCTTTTTTTGTTTTGCTACTCATAAATTCTTTAATCATGAGTTCATAATTGTTTTCTGGAACAAACCTTCCCACAACCAAATAATAATTATTTTCTTTTAGTTTGTATTTTTTAAATAAATCTTTTACTATCTCATTTTTCATACCTTTTTGATTTAAATAGGCACCATACGAAATAAAACTACTCGGTTTATGAAACTTTATATATCTCTTATCAATATACTCTTGTATTGCTTTTGAATCGCAGACAATGTGATCGCTGTGTTTTACCATACAATATTCACTAATTTTAAAACAAATTTTAATCCACCACGCCCATTTTTCACGCGTCCACTCGAGTCCATCTGGATTCAAATATATTTTTATACCTTGTTTTTTTAAGGAATGAATTAAAAAAGGATAAAATGGCCCTACACGACATCCTAGTACATATACAATTACATTTTCTAATTTGTTTTCTTTTATATATTTTTTCATGTATTTTAAAGCCAATATTGCATAGATAAACATGGTAACAAATCCTACGCTTGGAGAATAGACTTGTAAACAAGATACTCCTTCTTTTTCTTTTATGATTTTCTTTTCTTTTTTATTGTTTGTAAGCTCTGGTACATGAAATTTTACATTTTTGTCTTTGTAGTTCTTAATTAAATTGGTAACAAAAGTCTCCCAACCTCCATAGTTGTTTTGATACCCTCTTGCTCCGATGATTATTATATTTTTCAAGTTATTTTCCCCCTTTTAACAAGCGTTCTATTTCTAATCCAAAAGAATAGAGCAACACTAGTATTCTTAAAATGCCTAGTTGAAAAATATTCATGTGGTTTACATTTTTTTCATAGTAATATTGACTTTGTTTTAACAGTTTAAATTTACGAATTCTATTGACACTTTTATCGACACTTTGTGATAAAGCATGTATGACTTCTACCCGATTATCGATCATGGTTCTGTAACTTTTTCTCTTTAAGTTATGTCCCATGATAATCTCTTCATAATAAAGAAAGGTATTTTCGTCAAAATAATGAATGTCTTCTATCGCCTCTTTTTTGATAATAAAGAAACATCCTTTTACAACTTCTACACTTGTTAAATCACTTTGGTACTCTTCATTCTTATAACTAAGTAGCATTTGTTCAAATCTTCTTAAAAATGGAATATTAGAGATAACTTCTGAATAAAAGGTAGGGAGTTTCCATCCTCTTGAAATGCCATTTGGTTCTTTTACTACAGGAGCTACACAATCAATGTCTTTATTTTCTAAATCTTTGATTAAGGTTTTTATGGATTCTTCCGTCACAATAATATCCGGATTGGAAATGATAATGTTATCTATAATTTCTTCTTTTATTAAATACTTTATGCCTATATTGTTTCCTGCGGCATATCCTTTATTTTCTTTCGCTTCTAGAATTTTTATTTTATTATTTTCATATTTTTTTAATTTCTTTACAGAGTCATCTGTACTTTTGTTATCCACAACTACGATCTTATCTAGTATTTTATAATTTTTGATATCCTCTAAGATAAGAGATGTATTTTCACTATCGTTGTAATTTAATATGACTATTCCATTCTTCATAACTTACCTCTGCTTTTATTTTACCATAATTTGGTGTAAATAAAATAAAAACATATAGAATCGGTGCCTATATGTTATTTTTTAAATATATTTATTAACGTATCTTTTGTATTTGCAAAACTATACTCTTCACTTTTTTGTCTTGCTTTTTTTGTTAGTTTCCTTTTCTCTTCCTTTTTTATTTGAAGGACTTCTTTTATTTTTTCTGCTAATTCTAATTCGTCGTAAGGAGTAAAGGTAATAGCATTTTGTTTATGAATTAAATAATCACTTGGTCCATATTTGTTGCTTCCGATGACTAAGCATTCACAAGCCATTGCTTCTAGTCCTGTTAAACCAAGGCTTTCACTTTTTCTTCTCGTTGGATAGATAAAAGCTTCTAATGCATTATAAATAAATACTAGTTCTTCTTGACTTACTAGTGGTTTTCTTTCTATCCATTCTTCTACTTGGTACTCTTTTACTAATTGATTGAACTCTTCTTCTTCGTTGCCACTTCCTACAATTAAGAATTTTACCTTTTCTAAGTCTCTTTTTATTTCATGTATTGCTTTTATTAACGTATCGTATCCTTTGTCTTTTTCCAATCTAGCGACAAATCCAAAATAGTTTGTATTTTCATCTAATCCTGCTTTTTTCTTTGCTTCTTTTTTGTCTATTTTTTGAAATTTTTCTATATCTACTCCACCAGAAGGATAAACCACTATCTTTTCTTTTGGTATATTGTATTCTTTTTTTAAAATACTAGCAAAATAGTGCGATGGAGAGATGACTTTATCCGCAAATTTTAGAAAACATCTGCTCAAAACTAAATAATTTTTATCGGTATTTGTATCGGCGACAATATCGTTGCCATGAACATTAATGACCAATTGGGTATTTTTTGAACAAATATAGGGAATGATAACTCCCATAGTTGTGTGCGATACAAAATGGACATATATAAAATCATAGTTATTCCATGTTGCTTTTAGCAAAGAACTTCCACACATTTTTATGTAGGCAAGTAATTTTTTTATTTTTCCTTTTGTTTTGTACATGACGACTAGGTCTATACTGAATCCATTTTCTTTTAAAAGTTCATAACTATTTTTTACAAATATACCATAATGTGGAGAGGCTTTATCAGGATACATATTGGAAACAAACAATATATCTTTTTTCATTCTTCCTTTGTCATTTTTAGAAATAAGTACTAGTAATGCTAAGAATGTGGATGTAAATGGACTGAGCAATACATGTCCTGTAAAACAAGAGACAATCAGTAGCAAAATAAACGTAAATTTGTATACTCCTTTTAGTTCACTCCTTTTTAGAGCATAAAAGAAGAAAATACAATAGAATGTCATCCCTACTATCCCAATGCTATAGAAAATATCAAAGATATCGATTTCCACATTTTTGATTTCGTTAATTTTTGTTCTACCTATACCAAAGAAATTTTCTTTTAATGGACTTTCTTTATAGTTTTGGTAGACATTTTCTAAAAAAGTTAAACGATTGCTGTATATAATATGGTCGATGTTTTCAAATGTGAATAACTCATCTACATTGTTAATTTCGTAATGTTCTAACGAGGCTTTTATGTTTTTTGTTAAATCTGCTTTAGGAACGTAGACAATGCATCCAACTAAAACTACCACTATTGTTACTAAAAACTTTAACTGATTCTGTTTGATAAAGCGTAATAAATGTTTTCGTTTGGTAATAAAAAAATAAATTAGAATGATAAATAGACAACCATAAAATGTTTTGGTACTCATTAATATCATGGTGATAAGTCCAAGAATAATAAAAATTCCACGAAGTAGATAACTATTGCTTTCTAAAAGATATAAAACTACGATAGGAGCACCTATTATAAATACATTAGAGAGTTCATTACCAATATAAAAGTACGATAAATAAAGTTCTTTGTTGGGATAAACTTCACTAATGTTGTGCCCTCCTCCAAAGAAAAAAGGAACTATGTATAAGAGTAAATATTCTAAGCAAACTATTGTTAACGTTTTTTTAGTGATGCTTTTGCTTTCGTATTCACTAAAGAAAAGAATTAAGGTTGGAAGATAAAATATTTTTATAAGATTGATTGCTTCTGTTGCTAATCGATTGTCTGTTGTTAATAAGTACCCGAAATAAGTGAGGATATAAATGCTCATTAAAACTAAGATTTTTTTCTTTGGTAGATGTTTTATTAAATAACAACACGCGTACATTAAGAAGAGACCTTTTATAATTAAGCCAATACTGATAGGAAAATGTTCCCAAGATGCTATGGATGTCGAAAAGTCAATTAGAGGTAATAAAAGGATAAAGAAATGTAACCAATTGCTTTTTAATTTTTTCATGTTATTTCCTACTTTCTTTTTTCTTTCCAAAAACAAATAGCTTACTAAAGATATAATTAAGAATAGTGACTACTACTTGACTGATTAGTTTTCCAATTGTATCGCTGCCTTTTAGAAGGGTTACAAAAAGAAACATAATCGCCATATCCATTAAAAGAGTCAACACTCTAGAGGTACAGAACGTTGCTATTTCTTTTAAATAATTTTTTGATTTGCTTTTGAATACAAATATACGATTGGTGATATAAGCAAATGCGACTGCAAATATCCAAGATATGATATTGGCAATTTGGATTTCTATTGCATTATTAGCATCTAAAAAGGTGTGTACACATATAAAATAAGTGGCTAAGCTGACAATGGTTGTTAATACTCCTACAATTAAGTATCTTATTATTTCTTCATATTTTTTATATAGTTCTTTTACCTTTTTCATTTTCTACTTCCTTTTCCTTTTCTTATTATAATTATAACACACTGTTTTTTTTATAAAAGAAAAAGAATTGTTTTGACCATTTTATTTTTTTTGGTCGATCAATTCTTTTTTGTTTTTTTAAAATTTAGTAACCATCTATTGCTTTTCTGTTTTCTTTTTGTTTCGTTTAAATAAGATATCGGTTTTTAAAACAATAAATAGGAAGATAATCATGAGCCCAATATAAATGAATATTGCGTAATAGGTATCTCCTAAAACATAAAAGATAGAAGTCATGGCAAATAAAATATCAATTGCATAAATAATTAAAAGGGAAGAACGTGTAGAAAATTGCATATTTAATAGTTGATGATGTAAATGCGATTTGTCAGGAGTATTGAAAGGATTTTGGCCTTTTAAAATACGCCTTATTATAGAAAATGCGACATCAATGATAGGAGTTGCTAAAATTATAAGAGGGATAATTAAAGAAGTAAAGGTAGCTGTTTTGTATCCTAAAAGAGAAATGACTGCAATGATAAAACCTAAAAAATTACTTCCTGTATCTCCTACATATATACGAGCAGGAGGAAAATTATAAACTAAAAATCCTAAAGTAGACCCAAGCATGATAAGTGCAAGAGTCGTATCTAACCCTTCCATCGCATTCATGATATAAGCAATAATTGCGATGGTTAAGAAATAAATGGAACTTACTCCTGAACTAAGACCATCTAGCCCATCAGAAAGATTTATCGTATTAATAATGGAAATGATTAAGATTATGGTTATGATATAATTCCATGGTACTACAAATGTTATGTTCCAACCAACAAAACTAACAAAATCTAGAGTAATGTTTCCATAAAAAACTATGATTCCTGCGGCAAGTAATTGAACGAATAACTGGTATTTTGCTTTTAAAGGATTGATATCATCAATAAATCCCATAAAGATAAGTAAGAAACTCCCCATTAAAATGGATAACATTTGTGTACTACTTCTTGCATACAACATGTATCCTAGCATGAAGGAGAAAAAAATAGCAAGTCCTCCTAGTGTAGGCATCGGTCTTTTGTTTAGTCTTCTCGCATTCGGATAATCTAATGCTTTTACATGAAAAGCAATTTTTTCTACAATTGGAGTTATTATTAAACTACTTAAAAATGTAACAAAAACAATAATAAATATATCGTGTCCATTTACAAACATATTTTTTCACTTCCATTTTTCTATCTTTATTATATCGTACCTAAAAAAAAATAGAAAGAAAAAGTATAAAATGTAACTTATAAAGAGGGCTAAATAAAAAAGAACAACTTTAGTCATTCTTTTTGTCAGTCAAGCCAAATAATTCTTGGTTGGCATTCGGTAGTTTTTCTTCTTTTGGTAATTCTTTTTCTTCTGCTTTTTTTTCTTTGTTTCTGTGGTCAATGATTTCTATATTTTTCTTCTCTTCTTTGTTTACTCTATCTTTTTTATTTTTATGATTTTTTTTCTTTGTTTTACGAGTTAATAAACAAAGAATTAGAATAAAGGCAAATAAGAGTCCTCCTCCAAAGGCAAAACATGCATATTTATAGGTTTGTAAATCTTTTTTTAACTCTTCTATTTCTGAATTGTCCCAAATTTGGAATGTTTCTTCTTCTGTATCGTATTTGTAATAGTTGTATTCTCCAGTATTTATACTCATTCCATACACAATTGCATATCGATGATTTTCAGTTTTTTTGTATGCAGGTACTTCTATATCATTGATTATAATGGTTGTTTTGATATATCCTTCTATACTATTCGGAAATTCAATACAATGTAAAGTAAGTACATTTGATTTGATTTCATTATATAAAGTATAGGTTTCTTTTTCTTCATCATAGATGGCTAGTAGAATTTTTCCGTTTTCGTCTTTTACTCCTACTAATGTGAATTTGGTGATTTCACTATAAAATGCAGGAATTTCTGTGTTATTGATAGTGATTGTTTTTTCGTCATAACTTTCTGGTTTTAGTAAACTTTTTGCATTTTTAATGAGTGTATAGTTTTTTTCACCTATTTTTATTTCAATCGGATTTGTATCTTCTACATTTACAATCACTTTATAGGTTTGTGTTTTTCCATTTTCTGCTGTTACAATAATTTCAAAGGTATTCATTCCTTCTGTTACTTCATATTCTCCAGTTCCTGTTACGTTTGCATGCGATTCATTTGCTTTAGCATCTAGTTTTATAGTATTAATGGTTGAGGGGACCGTTGCTGTATATTCATATACGTCTTTTTTGAATTCTGGTGTTAAAGAATATCCTTCTACTGTTAAAGAAGATAATGTTGCGTCCGTTGCTTTTTCTCTTACTGGAACGACACTTACTCGTTTGTTTAAAGAAATATTTTTGGTTGTCCCATCCGCACTTGTTATGTCTCCTGTTACTGTAAATCCTATGGTTCCTAAACTTGTTGCTTTACATGTAACACTTAAGGTTTTGGTAGCGTTTTTTCCATTTGAGGTTGCATCTGCAAAACTTTGACTACAACCACTTGTTGATCCAGAGGAATTGATTCGGATATTCCAAGCTGCTGTATTTTTTAAGGTTACATTTACTGTAACTGAACTTCCTACTTCTACTTGACTTGCTCCTCCTATGGTGGCAGTTCCTGCTGCATGTACTCCTAGAGGGAATAGTAAAATGCTTAGCAATACTATGATTTTTTTCTTCATTCTTATCCTCCTATCCTTGTGAAATCTTATTTGTTCCTAATAAATGTTGACGCATTTTTAAAAGGTCTCCTGAGTTTACTTTTCCGTTATTTGTTAACATTCCTGCTTCTAAATTTGCACCTTTTAACGTTATTGTTCCTTGTAAATGTTGACGCATTTTTAAAAGGTCTGCTGAATTGATTTTTCCATCTCCCGTTAAATCACCATATATCACTATGGTATAGGTTTGTCCATTGTAAGAAATGTTGGTTCCTGTACCTATTGTATTTGAACTTATAGAAATATCGTTGTTTGCTAATTTTTTCTTTACATTTTCTATATTTTCTCCTTCTGGAAATCCTGTGACATAACTATTGTTGATTTTGTATCCAGCATTTACTAAGTAGTTGGCAAGAGGAAGTGGTACTGTTACATCCGTTCCAGGATTTTGATTGTTTCCTCCTGGGGAACAAATTGTACACAATCCACCGCTTGCATAAACTAACCCTGCGTGTACAGGACTAGAAGCTCCACTTTTTGCTCCAATGTTATAAAAATTATAAAGTCCCGAATATAGTACTCCTTCGTATGTAAAACTTTCTCCTTTGGTGCTAGTACTTCCATTGACTCCTGATTCTTGTCTTGCAAGAGATGCTAAATACACTGCACTTACATTGGCGGTTCTTCCTGCTTCTACAAAAATACTTGAGTAAGGTTGGTTATCTAAAATGGATAGACCTCCCATAAAGGTATTATTTAAAACACCTTGTACTACTCCTTCTGTGTAATTGGAAGAATATTCTAAACTTTCAAATTGAAGTATGTAACGTTCAGTTAGAAAGTTTCTTGGGTCCATATAATAGGCAGTTGTTTCGTTGTTTGGGATATACCAGCCTGTGTCATGTCCTGCTTGGTGTGGTCCTCCTTCACTCATATCATAGTATTGATTTCCGCCTTGAATGGCTCCCACATTTTTTTCTGTAACGACAGAGGTCCAGAAATCAAGTCCTGTATGCATTGCTGTAAAGGTCCAGTTTGGATGTTTTTGGTGTAAAGCTCTTAAGGCTTGCTTATAACTTTCAGGAAATCCTTGACGATTTAATTCGTCTTCAAACGCTTGGTCAGTCACATTTCCTTGTTTTTCTATGTTTGTTAAATTTCCTCCAGGTCGATTGTAGACATCTCCCATATTTTGGTAAACCGGAATACTGAAGGCTAGTGGTAAATTAAATAACCCATTGTTGTTATAAGTTGTAAAACTTGTTCTTGCTTCACTCGATGGCGCCGTAATATTCGTCATATATTGGTGGTTGTACACATGATAGTAACCATTCGGGTTTACATTGTACTTTTTTAAATAACTTGTAAATTGCCCTTTCGAAATATAAGAACTTGCTATAAATTTTGCTCCTCCTACAATTGATTTTTTGGGAGTCGTCCATGGTCGATCATAGGGATCCGTTGGGGTTTTTACATCTAGACTAATATATTTAGAACAAAGGTATCCTTCTTTTCCTTGGTATCTCACACGATACCATCCTTCGTTACATCCATATCCTGCTACTTTGTTTGTTGATAAAATCGTAACTATATTTCCAATGTCTGTGTACATAATCACGTTTTCTTTTGTTTCTGTTGTAGGGGTAGAACGCAAACGAACATCATTCGCCGTTAGGACTCCTAAAACATTTTCTTCTGCTTCTACTGGAATAGGAAATGAAAAAAGATTAGAAATTGCCATACCCAATACAAGTTCTATTTTTAGTGCTTTGGAAAATTTCTTTTTTGTAGACTTTTTCAAATCTTCTTCACCTTCCTATTTTATCTATTCTAAATTGTACCATAATTCGACAAATTTTGCTAGTTATCCACTTTTCATAGACATTCATTTGTCAAGTAAGTGGAACTTGTAAATTTTCTGTTTTTTTTATATAATACTATATAATAAGAAAGGGTCGTTTATGAAAGTATTGTTTAAAAAAATGAAAAAAGCAAATAAGTTTGCTTTGACTATATATAGTTTGTCTGTGATTGGCTTTTTAGTTGCTTTTGGCTTTTTTGTTAAAGGCGTTTTAAGTTTAGTAGGAATTGAAACTTTTCTTCGTGTTAGTTTACTCGTTTTGTTTTTTGTTTGGTTCCTTGTTTATTTTTTGTTTGGGCTTTCTACATTACTGACTAAGAAATTTAAAAAGTTTACTGCTCTTACATTTGTCCATCTTCTTTTGATTGGTGTGATGGTGTTTGCTTTTCTTATTATTTCTAAACTTTATTCTAAATTAGAGATGTTTACAAATCAAGAATATACAACATATACCACTAACTTGATTGCTTTAAATGCAACAGAGTTTACTTCTACAAGTAAAATAGGAATGATTAGCAACAATGAAGATATAGAAGGCTATGTTTTGGCGAATACTTTATTGAATAAAGAAGGTTTGAAACAAAAAATAGAATATTATGACGATTATTTTACTATGTTGAATGCATTGTATAATAAAGAAATTGACGCCGTGTTTGTTTCTAGCAACTATCCAATTATTTTTGGTAGTGAAGAAGTTTTTGAAATGATTGGTCAAGAGACCAAAGTTTTGTATGAATATAGCGAGGAAATGAAAACCAAAACAATTACGAATTCTAATAAAAAGTTGACTGAACCTTTCACAGTACTTTTGATGGGTGTAGATAGTGAACGAGATGGTTTAAATGCCAATGCTGCTTTTAATGGTGATACGTTAATGCTTGTTACTTTTAATCCTAATACATTAACTGCTACTATGTTTAGTATTCCAAGAGATACTTATGTCCCTATTGCTTGTAATAATAATCGATATCATAAGATTAATTCTTCTGCTGCTTATGGAACGGAATGTGTTATTAATACGATACAAAATTTAGTGGATGTAAAAATAGATTACTATGCGAAGATTAATTTTAATGGTGTGATTGATTTAGTGAATGCTCTTGGGGGAATTGATGTTTTTGTAGAACAACCAGATTATAGTGTTTATGTAAAAAAATATGGAGAAGGAAGACTTTGTGAAAGTAATTCTTATCGTGATATGGCCAATTTGGTTTGTATGGATACAGGGATGCAACATTTGAATGGTGAACAAACTCTTGCTTATGCAAGAAATAGACATGGCTTCTTGGCAAGTGATTTGGCAAGGAATAGACATCAACAGCAAATTGTTGAAGCGCTTGCTAAAAAAGTAATGAATGTTAGTAGTTTTTCTGATTTTGAAAAGTTGCTTGATGTTGTGGGGAAAAACATTGCTACCAATTTGTCTACTACCCAAATTTTATCTTTCTATCAAACACTAAAAAATATGTTATTGCAAGGATTAAAGGGAAATGATTTTATTACCATCCAAAAAACTTATTTGGAAGTTTATAATTTACCTGTTATGGTTGGTGGGATGCGGTTATCTGCTCTTGGCTATTATGAAGATAGCTTACAAGCTATTCATGATGCTTTGGAAGTGAATTTAGGAATTAAACAGGAAGCAATGGTAAAAACATTTTCTTATGATTACAATGAGGAGTATTCTTCCCCTATTATTGGTAAAGGTATAAAGGGTGGAACGAAAGAAGCTGTGGTTCCAAATTTTATTGGAAAAACAATTGGAGAAGTAGAATCTTGGGCTTCTAGTCATGGAATTACTTTATCAAAATCGTTTGTTTGTAGTGATGGTATTCCTGGAATCATTAGTAATCAAAGTGTGAGTGCTGGTACACTTACTAGAAGTATTTCTTCTATCGTGATTTCTATTAACCAAGTTTGTACTGATACAGAGCCTCCAAATAATGAAGAGACTCTACCAAATCAACCAGAGAAACCAACCACTCCTCCTGGAGATAAAGATCCAGAAGAACCAGATGAACCTCTTATTCCTGGTGGACCTGGCGAAGGAGAAGAAAATAATCAACCTGATCCCACTCCGGACCCTGACCCTGTCATCCCTGGAGGACCTGATGACAATGGCAGTGAAGATTAGCACTGCTTTTTGTTTGTAAAAAAGTTTTACTTTTGGTATCATAGAGAAGAGGTAATCATATGAAATCATGGACTAAACATCAATTGCATCGTCTTAGAATCGCTATGATATTAAATAGCGATAAACGAAATCATTATATTATTAAACACAAAATTTTTCGCGAAGTAGGAAATCATTTCTTTTTTCAGCCACGTTTTATTCCTTCTGATCCACAGCTTATTAAATTTCATAATAATGTGGTTGTTACTAGCAATGTTACTTTTGTTACTCATGATATTTTTCATTTGGGTCTTCGCCATTTAGGTCAAGGTGATTTTTGTTATCAAGCGGGATGTATTGAAGTGATGGATAATGTTTTTATTGGGTGTAATAGTACTATTTTACCAAATGTACGCATTGGGCCAAATGTAATTGTTGCTGCAGGAAGTGTAGTAACAAAAGACATACCATCAGGTGTCGTTGTTGCGGGTGTTCCTGCTAAGGTGATTGGTACTTTTGATGAGTACGTAAAAAAACGTGGACAAAACAATCGAATTTACTCTGTTGAAGAATTATGGGAAAAATTTGACCAAACCAAACAAAAGTAAAGTGTACTTTTTTATTTTCTTTAGAAAGATTTATAAATAAAAAAAGAATTGGATACCATTTTCTTGTAAGGTTTACAATTCTTTTATTTTTATATCTCTTTGAGCAAAATTATTGCTCTTTTTTTTCTGTGAGTGGAGTTTGACTCATGGCATTTAAGTCGAAACTAGCAAACTTTTTTTGGAGATACAACGGATAGGCAGCAGCCCCAATCATAGCAGCATTATCTGTACAATATTTCTTTTCTGGAACACTTACTTTTACTCCATATTTTTCTGCTACTTTGTTTATTTCTTCCCTTAGTTTACTACTTGCTGAAACTCCACCTGCAATGATTAAGGATTTGATGTTGGTATTTTTTAATGCCAGTTCTACTTTTCTTTTTAATTCATCAAAGGCTGCTGTCTGAAAACTACAAGCTAAGTCTTCTTTTCGAATTTCGTTTCCTCTTTGTCGTTCATTGTGTACTAAATTAATGACTGCACTTTTTAACCCACTAAAACTAAAGTTATACGTATTGTCGTTTACAGGAATAGGCATAGGATAACTAGGTGTCCCTAAAGCGGCTAGTTTTTCTACATTTGGTCCGCCTGGATATTTTAGTTCTAAAACACGAGCCACTTTGTCGAAACATTCTCCAATGGCATCGTCTAGTGTACTTCCTAATATTTCAAATTGGTAATCTTTTTCCATTTTTATTAAATCTGTATGTCCTCCACTCACAGCTAGAGCAAGCAAGGGAAATTTTAATTCATTATCAATGTTATTGGCATAAATGTGGCCAATGGTATGATTGACTGCAATTAATGACTTTTTGTAGACTAGTGCTAAGGTTTTCGCAAATTCTACTCCTACGAGTAAACTTCCTAGTAATCCAGGAGCATAGGTTACAGCAATGGCATCGATTTGTTCTATTGGAATACTACTTTTTTTTAGCGTTTCTTCTAATACCATGGTTATATTTTCTGTATGCATTCGAGAGGCAATTTCTGGAACGACACCTCCATAGGCAGCATGGGTGTCCATTTGTGTTAAAACTGTAAACGATTCAACTTGATGACCATTTTTTACGATAGCCATACTTGTTTCATCACAAGAAGATTCAATTGCTAATATATAGACTTCTTTCATTTTTCTAGTCTCCTTCCCATTAAATAGGCATTTTCTTCCCCGTAATATTTATTGCGTGTATTTATAATTTCAAAACCAAATTTTTTATAAAGGTTAATGGCAGGAATATTCTTTTCTCGCACTTCTAATGTAACTAATTGTACACTTGTAGGTATCTCTGTAAACATATAATCAAGTAAACAACTGGCGATGTTCTTTCTTCTAAAAGATTCTGCTACAATGATATCAATAATGTCTACAATATCCGGTAATTCCGTATAGATAAGAAAACCTTGAACTTGTTTTTGTTCTTCATAAACTATCAATTTCGTATATTTGTCTTTTATCATTTCTGACAATTTATTTGTTTTTTTAAAGTTGGGGGTAATTTCTTGTCCTAGTTCATAAATTCGTTCAAAGTCTTCTTCTTTTAAATCACGTATCATTTTTGAACCTCTATTTTCTTTACATACAATGGATTAACAGCATGAGGATTTTTGCTTAATAGAGTTTTGGCAAAGGCAAAAATGGCTTCATAATTTAGCTCAATTTCTTCTAACGTATTTTCTTTTTGCATATCTTCGTATTCTTTGTTGCTAAGATATTGGTAATCTCCTACTAATTGATTTTCTTTGTTGAATGTTCCTAAAAATATACCATTTTTTTCTCTTTCTATTACGTTTACTTTTTCATGAGGAATAGACACCGCTTTTACAAGTAAGCTTGACATTTCTTTTATTGGAATATTTAACGTATAAGCTAATGTTTTTGCAATGGTTACACCAATTCTTACTCCTGTAAAAGAACCTGGACCATTGACAATAATGATTTCTTTTATCTTGTTTATTTCTATTTTGGCTTCTTCTAGAACTTCTAGTAAAATAGGCATGATTCTGCTACTTTGATTTTTTTCTGTTTCTATTTCTTTTTTTATGATGGGTTGTTCTTCTTTGTATAAAACAATCCTTGTCTTGCTACTGTGGGTATCTAAAAATAATGTGTACATAGGCTTCTCCTTTCAAAAGTTTGCACAAAAAAACTCGGAACTGCGAGCTCTATTATAATACATTGGCACATAAATCTTCATATTGTTTTCCGTAGGGTTCAAATACCAATACTCTTGTATTTTCGTCAATGACTTTGAATTTGATGATTAATTTTTCTTCTGGTAAACAATCACAGATTAAATCAGACCATTCTACAATAGAAACGCCGCCTTTACTAAAGTATTCGTCAAATCCAACATTTTCACATGTTCCTTCTAAACGATAAACATCCATGTGGTATAAAGGCATTTCTCCATGCGGATATTCTTTTACTAGATTGAATGTTGGAGATGTTATGGTTTCGTCAATTCCTAATGCACTGGCAAATCCTTTTACAAATACCGTTTTCCCGCTTCCTAATTCTCCTTCTAAACAAATTACCATGTTGGGAAATTTTTCACTTTCTATATTCTCAGCGATTTGTAATGTATCTTGCTCGCTTCTAGAAGTATATTTATAATTCATTTTGATCACCTGTATTTATTATAACAAACAAAAATTAACCTATTCAATCTTTATCTTGCATAGTTGACAAGAATTATAGATTTTTTTTATTCATTACTTTGATACTGTGTAAAATCGTTTTTCGATCAAAGTTTCTACTCGCTTCTCTCATGAGCTCTTTTAATGCTTCTGTTATGACTTTACGAGTTTCTTCGTCTAATTTAGTAATTTCTTTTACTAGCCCTGGTATTTTTCTTAATTTTAATTTAGAGAGGTCTTCTACTGTGTTCATTTTGTTGTTTACAAGAATGGTGAATAAAGTATTTATGAAGATTTCTCTTTTTTTCTTATCAACTGCTAATAACCAGTCCGTGATCATTTTTTTTATTTTGTTACTTGTTTCATCTACTTCTTTTAGTGCAACAAACTTGGTGTTTTCTACTTGCCACGTTAGGCAATCATGTTGCCATATTCCAATGGAGTTGCTTTTTATGACTTTGTATTCGCCTTTTTGGGTTAATAACATCCCTATAATGGAAGTCACAGGTAATATCGTTACTATTTTTGGTAGTAACTCGGAGTAAGTAGCTTGTGCTATGAATTCTTCTTGAAATCCTGGACCATCATTGTTGTAGATTTTTTTGATTCTTTTTTTTATGTTTTTCCTAGCGTTTACTGCAGCATAGATTGCTAGATTGCCTCCTTTGGAGTGTCCACCTAGATAGATGTGACGATTCTTCCATGTTACTATTTTATTTAAGTAGGCAACAGCTTCTTGTTGTGCTGGAATTTTAGGAAGAAAACTCATGTTTAGGTCTTCTTTCCATCCTACTAACGTATTATCTGTTCCTTTAAAGGCAATATAAATTGTATTCCAATTGATATGAATGACCATAGCAGAAAATTGCTTTTCTTCTTTTTTGGAGATTTTATTTACATAGTTTTCGATAATTAGGTTGCCAAATCGTTTGGATTTTTGTAATGCTTTAAAAAAAGGAATGGGATTTTTTGATAAGGCAAATTGGCTTTGAATTTGCTTTTCGTCGTATTTTTCAAAATAAGCTGTAATAGCTTCTTTAATGGTAATTGGTGTTTGTTTTTCTTTCTTTTCTAATTGTATATAAGATAATTCTGCTAATATTAAATTATCTACTTCATTGAAAGGACTTACTTTGAAGGATAAATCTCCTCTCCACTCTAAATAATCAGTGATATTTGCCATCTTTTTTCTCCCTTCGTCTGCTTTATTATATTGCAAGAAAATAAAAAAAGAAAGTTTTTCTTTCCTCTATTTATTATTTGATAAACGTATGTCATTGTTTAATAATCGGTCAATGTCCATTTTTACTGGAGTTTGGTTATTTACCAGTTTACTTATACATGTATACAAAATCCGAAGTCTTAATTTATCTTCCCCTGTCATATCAATAAATCGTAAGTTCACAGGATATCCTGAATTTAAAAATAAATCTAAAAAAGATTCTTTTTCATCAAAAATTACTGATAACGTAGAAATGGATTGATAAGGTATTGTATAAATTTGTTTTCTTTTGGCATAATTATCAAATAATACAATCTTTTTATCTGTAAAAATTCCATAATCCCTTTTGGTTTTATAAGCGCTAAGTATTACTTCTTCTCTTACATATTGCTTAACATAAGCTGGAAAATCTTCTTTTATCATTGTTCCAGAAAAGTTAAATGGCTTTGTAATGGCCTTATATTTTATTTTCATACTACTACCGCCTTGTTTTATAGGATATTTCCATTATAACGGAACTTTAAATATTTGTAAATGAATTCTTTTTTTGTTATTTTAAAATTCAATTGCCATATTTCTAGTATTTTTAAAAGGATTCCATTTTCTATTTTCAATCTGGAATATCATCGTTGTTTGATTTCTAATGAAAAACTATAATTAGAGGGATGCATTCAACTTATGTTTTTTAGAAAAATTAAAAACGAAATTCATCATATTGTTCTCTTTTCATCTTGATAAGCACTCAATTGTTCTTCTAATAAGTCGGAGACTAAGAAAATTTCTGAGTTGGGATTTTTAAAGTATGCTGCAAATGAATCGCTTGGCTTGCTTGCTTTTGTTATTTTTTGAATTCCAGGATTTATTAATACATCAAAAATGAGTTCATCATTAACAGTAGCAAAATGGTCTTGTTCATTATCTAAATCTTTGCTAATAGGCACATATTCTTTAGGTAATTCTTCACCATCTTGATAAATTACTAAAACATAAAATTCATCTTTGGATAGTCTTTGTTTTGCTTTTTCTAAACTAATATAACCATTTACTAATTTTCTGAATTGATATTCAGGTTTATTATAAATAAATTCCTTATGAATATCCTCTTCAAATTCTAAATCATAATTCATATTAACACCTCTATTATTAGATTATCATATTTACTTCCAAAAGTAAAAAATAATATTTAATTAACATATGTAAAGTTTTGTATTTTGACTTATTATGTATATGTTTTGTTGATGTCCTTCTATCCAAAATCCTAGTTAACAGCGTATTTAGAGCAAAAAAAAATAGGCAACTTCCTATCTTCGCTTACACTATTGTCGGCGTTTCAGTGCTTAACTTCTCTGTTCGGGATGGGAAGAGGTGTATCCACTGAGCTATCGTCACCTATAAAGG
>CANSRH010000013.1 GCA_947649365.1 uncultured Mycoplasmatota bacterium
TACGGCGTGGACTACTAGGGTATCTAATCCTATTTGCTCCCCACGCTTTCGTGCATGAGCGTCAGTAATGGCCCAGCAAACCGCCTTCGCCACTGGTGTTCCTTCTAATATCTACGCATTTTACCGCTACACTAGAAATTCCGTTTGCCTCTACCATACTCAAGCCTGCCAGTTTCTAAAACGAACCGAAGTTAAGCTTCGGGCTTTGATTTTAGACTTAACAAACCGCCTGCGCACGCTTTACGCCCAATAAATCCGGATAACGCTCGCCACCTACGTATTACCGCGGCTGCTGGCACGTAGTTAGCCGTGGCTTTCTTGAATGGTACCGTCAAGTAAGACTCATTTCCTAATCTTACAATTCTTTCTAAACAACAGAGTTTTACAACCCATAGGGCCTTCATCACTCACGCGGCATTGCTCGTTCAGGGTTTCCCCCATTGACGAATATTCCTAACTGCTGTCTCCCGTAGGAGTCTGGGCCGTGTCTCAGTCCCAGTGTGGCCGATCAACCTCTCAGTTCGGCTATGCATCGTTGCCTTGGTAGGCCATTACCCCACCAACAAGCTAATGCACCGCAGGCCCATCCTTAAGCGAAGCTTTAAGGGCTTCTTTACTCCGAAGAGCACATTCGGTATTAGCAATCGTTTCCAACTGTTATCCCCAACTTAAGGGCAGGTAACCCACGTGTTACTCACCCGTTTGCCACTAGGTGGAAAATCCAAATCCATTTTTGTGCAAGCACTCCAACTTCAATGGGCCACCTCGTTCGACTTGCATGTCTTAGGCATGCCGCCAGCGTTCATCCTGAGCCAGGATCAAACTCTCAATAAAAAGATTTATTTATAAATCAATATTTATTTTGTTTAATCTTAGCTACTCAAAATTGACTTTTTTACTTAGTTTTCAAAGATCATTTTCTCGCGCTTTTTTTGTCTGCGCATTAGTAATATACCAAAACTACTTTTTGATGTCAACACTTTTTTACAACTTTTTTCGACAATTTACATTGACCTCTTTTTTTTATTGTAAAATGTTTTTATTTTGGTATCTTTTTTATGCTGTTTTTTCCTCAGCACGTTTTACATTTTACTCTATATTCTATGTAAATGCAATATAAAAATGCTAAAATTTAGCATTTTTTTTTAAATTTACGTATTTTTGATAGTAATTATTAATTAATTCCTTATCAAAAGGCGGTTTTTCTGCTTTTTTTAGAGAAATTAGTTTTTGTAATTCTTCTTTTATAATACGTTCTAAATCCTTACTATACTTCATTATTTGTTTATGATATTTGTATTCATTTTGATCTAGTATACGAAATCCTCCATCTGGAAATACTCTTAAATCCAAATCATAATCAATATATTTAATAATATTGTCGTCAATAATAAATGGAGAAGCAATATTGCAATAATAAAATAATCCTTGTTGTTTTAATTGGGCAATAATGTTAAACCAATTTTTTCGATAAAAAATAAGAATAGCTAGCTCTCCTGTACGATAACTATGGCCATCGTTTTCTGTAATTTTTGTTTTGTCGTTTGCACAGACTAAATATTCTTCTGTATTTTCTAATACAATCGCTTCTTCACAAACTCGATGAAGCATTCCATTATGCTTATAACAATGTATAGTAAGACAATCTCCTACTTTTATGTTCATCTTTCTCTCTCTTTCATTAGGTATTATACACTATTATAAGGAAAAAGAAAATGATATGAAAAAAACCTTGACACTGTTTGTGAATCAAGATTTTTTATTCTCGAGCAAGTTCTAATGCTTTATTTAGCTGCTCATCTATACCTATATTGGTATTTTCTATCTCATAATCTGGTGTGATTCCTACTTCATCAATACAAGTTCCATTCGGTGTTAACCATTTTGCAGACGTGTATTTAACCATACTACCATCTTCTAATGTATGGGTTTGTTGTACCTTTCCTTTTCCATAACTAAGAGTTCCCACTGTTTTTGCACCATAACTTTCTTTTAATGCTGCGATGAGTACTTCTGATGCAGATGCACTTCCCTCATTCATTACTATTATTATTTTGTAGTCTCTTTTTTCATCGGTTTCATCTTTAAAGGTTTTTGTTTCATTTTTTTCTTCTAATGAGTAAATCACTTTTCCTTTTTCTAAAAATAAACTAGCTACCTCTTTCGCAGCAGATAAGTATCCTCCTGTATTGTTTCTTAAGTCAAGAATTAGAGTGTGTAAATCGTTTGGTTCTAATTTATTTAATGCCATTTGTACTTGTTCTTTTAAATTATTCGAAAATGTGCTGATTTGCAAGTAACCTATATGTTCTTCTTTCATTTCTGAGTTTACATTTGGATAAAATATTTTTTTATTTTCCATCGTAAATTCCAAAGTTTCTTCTCCACGAAGGACAGTTATTTTTATGTTTTCTCCTGTTTTCGTATTTTTTATTAGTTCTGTAACTTCATTTGTATTTGTGATTTCTTTTCCGTTTACATGAGTAATCTTGTCTCCTACTTGTAGACCGGATTCTTTCGCTGCCCCTCCTTCAATAAAATTTACAATGGTATTGTCTTGCTTGCTAATTTCTATGCCAATCCCTTTGTATTCTCCTTCTAGTTTTTCTGCTAATGCATCAGTTTCTTCTTTGCTCATGTAAGTGGAATAATCTTCCCCTAAATAATTAAACATGGCTCCTATAGCACTTTCTAACATAGCCGTTTTGTCCACATTTTCATAATATTGGTCTATTAGATTTGCATAGACCGCTAGGAATTCTTTTAATGCGGTGTCTTGATTTAAATCTTGGTAGGTCAAATTTTTTGTTAATTTGTTTTGATTGTAAACTATAATTCCTGTCGTTAAACTAGTAATGAGTGCCGTTATAACAATCACTACAATTATTTCTTTTAAGTTAAAACCTATCTTTTGTTTTGTATTTTTATCCATCGCTTCCACCCTCTACTTTCTTTTAATATAACATATTTCTTAAATGCTTCAAAGAAAAAGCGGGTAAATTCTATTTTCTTCTTTTTAGTTTACAGATTTGTACTTTTTCTAGACATTATAAATTTTTTCATCAAAAAAAGGTCTTTTTGTTTTGAAGTGTCCCTATTGAGCTTCACTTCATTTTTCTAGACCTTTTTATATGTCTAATTCTTTTTTTATTTCTTCTACCGTTGTAATGTACTTTGTAACTTTTCCGTCTTTAACTTTTAAAAGAGTTATTTCTCCTAGTTTTAAATCTTTGATTGTTTTAAAAGAAGTACTTTTTTCTTCTTCACTTTCTGCTACATATTTTTTATTTAATTCATTTTCTAAATCCATATAATATACTTTAGAAGATTTTTCTTCTTGCATGTATTTTCCTATTAATGCATTATAATATATAGCATCCGCAGTGTCACTATTAAAAGCTATGACATAATATTCTTTGTTAGGTCTTGTTAACATATTCCCAACAATCGCTATATCGTAATTCACTGCTCCTTCTTGGTAATTTTTTTCATTTGTTTTAAATAAATCTTTGGTTACAAAAGCTCTAGTAAAGAAATAAATTCCAATAAGCACTATAATAAGTCCAAGCATTACAAATATAAACGTTTTAATTTCTTTTTGTTCTTCTGTTTCTATTTTCTTGTTTTTCATTTTCATTGTCTCACCTGTAAGATATTATAGCACAAAATTCAGGAGAAAAACAAATCTTAATTGTTCCTTTTCTAAATTAGACGAAAATGTCTTAGAAACATTTTTAAACATTTTAAAAAGCTTCCTATTCCAATGATACATCCACCAGAAAGATTTGTTAATTCTTGGACATTTAATTTTTTCAATTTTTTCCTCCTTTCTATTCTATATATACAAGCTAAATTGGTTATTTCCTTTTTTTGACAAATAGTTACAAAAAAAATAACAATTTCTTGCTATTTTAGTTTGATTTGTAAGTCTTCTTCAATTTTCATCAAACGATTGTATTTTGCAATTCGTTCTCCTCTTGACATGGAACCACTTTTTATAAAAGGCAAATTTAGTCCTACAGCAAAGTCAGCGATAAATGTGTCCATTGTTTCTCCACTTCGATGAGAAATGATTGTTTTGTAGTTATTTTTTTTTGCAAATAAAATAGTTTCTACCATTTCAGAGATTGTTCCAATTTGGTTGGCTTTTAAAAGAATACTATTTCCACTTTTTCTTTCCGCGGCATAGGATAAATATTTGACATTGGTTACAAAATAATCGTCCCCAACAATCATTACTCTATCACCTATTCGTTCTGTTAAACGAGTTAAACTTTCAAAATCATCTTCAAAATAAGGATCTTCAATACTTATAATAGGATAGTGTTTTACTAAATCAATGTAGTAACTCGTTAGTTCTTCACTTGTTAATTCTAGGTTGTCTAAACAATAGGTGTTTCTTTCTTTATTATATAGTTCACTTGCTGCTACATCTAAAGCAATAAAGACATCCTGACCAGGAAGGTAATTGCTTTCTTTGATTGCTTTTAGAAGCAAATCCAATGCAACTTTATTATTTTGTAAATTTGGTGCAAACCCTCCTTCATCTCCAACTGCTGTATTTAATCCTTGTTCTTTTAAGATTTTTTTTAATGTATGAAATATTTCTGATGCACAACGGATTTTTTCTTTAAATCCTTTTTTTACTGGGACAAGCATAAATTCTTGAATATCAACATTATTATCCGCATGTGCTCCTCCATTAATTACATTGATAAACGGAATAGGTAAAGATACTTTTCCACTGGATAAGTATTCGTATAACTCTTTTTTTTCATTTTTGGCTAGTGCTTTTATGGAAGCTAATGATACTGCTAGTATTGCATTGGCTCCCAGTTTGCTTTTGTTGGGTGTACCATCTAGCTTAATTAAAAATTCATCCAGTTGTTTTTGGTCTAATTCTTTTCCAATGAGTTGCGGTTTAATAATTTGATTTACATTGATAACAGCTGCTAAAACGCCTTTTCCTTGATAACGAGTTTTGTCTTTGTCTCTTAATTCTAAAGCTTCTCTACTTCCAGTTGATGCACCACTTGGAATGGATGCTGTTGCAGATATCCCATTTTCTAAATATAGTTCTACTTCAATCGTGGGATTTCCTCTAGAATCCAGAATTTCTCTTGCTTTTAAATCACGTATTTTTGTCATGCTTTCACCCTTTATTCTATTTATAAGTATATCGAAAGTAAAACAAAATAGCAAATAAAAAACAAGTCGATTTGACTCGCTTACTTTAATAATTCTAAAATTCTTTTTCCTCTTCTTTTTAATAAAACTAAATCGTTTATATTCACTACATTGAATAAAACTATAAATACTCCTACTGTTTTTGAAATTATAATTGTTTTGAATGGATTAAAAATTAATAAAAGACCTAGAGTGAATAAAAGGATAGCGGATGCTAGTACGATTTTTCTACTTTCTTCTCCAATTTTTTTCATAAACAAGTAGTAAACTGCTTTCTTTATTCCTTCCACCATTAACCAGATTCCAAAAGTAATATTTAGAAAGTGAAGAATAGATAGAGGATTAAACATAATAAATATTCCTAGCAAAATGCTTAAGAGACCAAATATAAAGTTCCAATGAAATAATTTTATTTTGCTTCGTTCAATAAATGTGAATAAAGCAAAGAAACCATAAATAAGTAAAAAAGTTCCGATCATGAGTCCCACTATATTGTTTGTTATTTCCGGTTTTAAAAATATAATTATTCCTAAAACTGCATAAAGCATAGAATAAATGATTTCTGATATAATAATTTTATTCCAACTTTGTTCTATTTTTTTCATTTGTATCACCCTTTGATTGGCTTAAGTATAGCATATCTTTGTTGGATTGTAAAATATAGTTTTTTGCTATTTGTTTATTTTATTATCCACTAGTTTTTTTCTGTTGGTGATTCAAATGCATATAAAATTTTTTTACTATTTTTTGTTCTTTCTTATATTTATTTGTTCTAAAAAAATTATTATATTTTTTTCGTTGTCACCTGATAGAAAGTGTTAT
Organism: uncultured Mycoplasmatota bacterium; assembly: GCA_947649365.1. GTDB lineage: Bacteria > Bacillota_I > Bacilli_A > RF39 > UBA660 > MGBC108787. The sequence goes on from CANSRH010000013.1 coordinate 6,010, forward strand.
TTTTTATTAAAAGAAAAAGAAATAGAGTTTTTCTATTTCTCAATTTGGTTACTAGTTACTAAATCAACATTTGTAAGTGAGGTAGCAATAGATAGTAACTCTTCACTTGATAAATCATTTCCTGTTAAATAGTATTCCATGTTGTTACTTGTCCAATAGATGGAATTGGCTTGTAGTGCCGCAACAGAATCATTTAATAATAGTGGATCTCCGTAGACAGGAATAATCTCAAAGTCGCTACTTGATGTTGCTTGTTCTTCAACAAGTACAAAGTTTTTGTTTCCACTATAGGTTAGTATAACTCTGTCGCCCGCTTCTGTATCTAATACTTCTTTGTTTGTTAGATACGTTTCACTTGGAATATACAATGGATAGATAATGTCTTCAATGGCTCCAGTTTTCTTGTCACTTTTGTCACTATTTGGCGTTTTTTCACAAGTTTTGTTGTCACTTTCTTCACATGTATTGGTGTTGCAACAATCTTGGTCAATTAGGTCTTCTAGGACAAAATCGTCTTTTTCTAAGCCTGCTTTTAAGTCTAATGATTTTACATTTACTTTAATTTTTACTGTATCATCATTATTAAATACTTCTACTTTTTCTAAGTTCATGTTTTTGTCAAAGTAAATTTTTTCATAAATAAGTTCACTATTGTTAGGATAATTTACATTGGCTTTTAAGATGTAATTGTTGTCTGTTTCTTCCATTGTTCCTTCTGTATCATTTTTTACATCATTTAATAAGGATGCTAACAGGTAAGATTGACTTGAATTGCTTGGCCATTCGCTTTGGAATTTAAATGATTTATTTAAACTTGGTGTTACAACATAAACTCCATCGGTATTTTTTAGTATGACTTGTTCATGATTGTTTGTTTGATTAATTAGGCGTACTTTGTAGTAATCGTCTTTTAAAAACGATGCTTCTACTGCATAGACAAAGGTGTCTTCGTTGTTTATGATTTCCATCGATCCTGTTAATACATACGATTTTGTTTTCGTTACTTTGTCTTCAAAGTCACTTTTTACTTTTGTTACATCCACTTTACCGCAACCACATGTTAATAGGAGTAATAATAATGATAATATACCTATTTTTTTCACTTAACCACTTTCCTTTTCTAATTAACTATATTTGTTTTTTCTACAAAATATTCATGAATAATTCTTTTAAATCTGCTCATAATAAAAATAAAGGTGAGTGATAAAATGGAAACAGTACATAAAGTATGTCTAGTATTTACTATTATTGGTGCCATTAACTGGGGCTTAATTGGATTCTTTGATTTCAATTTAGTAGAAGCCTTATTTATGGAAAATAATACTATTGCTAGAATAGTTTATAGTTTAGTAGGTATTTGTGGACTTATCAATGTAGGACTTTTGTTCAACCACATTACTTATGACCCAATAAAAAAATAAAAAAAGTATCTGTTAAAAGGTACTTTTTTTGTGAAAAAAAAATAGGTTATTTATTATTTTTCACCTATTTTTATTTTTACCTTGTTTGTAACAACAAAGCTTACTCTTGGGTCGTCACTATCAATTTTTAAATCTACTTCATAATCTCCAACAGAATATCCAGCTAAATCGACATAAGCAGAAATATTTTCTTCTGTTATGTTATTAATTACTGATTCTACTCCTTTTACTTGGACTGCTATAGCACTTGCATCCGTTAAATTGACGCTCAAATTATTATCTAAGTTTTTATTCGTTATTGCACTAATATTTAATGTTTTTTGTTTTTCTTCACCTAATGCTAGAGTAATTTTAGCACTTGTTTCACTAATATAACGAACTCCTGCTGGTTTTTGCATGGTTACATTGTAGGTTCTAGAATTACTATTTCCCATACTACTTACATCAATGGTTACATACACGGCTGTTATTTCATCAATAGCACTTTTTTCTCCATAAATGTCTACAGAATAATTTTCTGCTCCGTTAATCGTAACCGAAGATATGGCTTTTCCTGGTACCAAAGCTCCTGTTGTTAGTACTTTTACTGGAACGGTTGCTTTATAAGTATCTAATGTAAGCGTTGCCGATACAGATGTAGGAACAATTTCAACATTGGAAAGTAAGTTTCCTTTTTCATCGTATGCAGCAAGTGGAATGTTATCCGTTTCATAAGTTCCTGCATCTTTGTATTCTTGATTATTTAAGTCTACCAAGGCTTTTACTGTTGCAATTTTATTTAATGCATCTTCACTGCCTTTTACAACGACTTCACTTTTTGATAATTCTACATTTTCAACACTTAATTTTTCATTTAGTTTGTTTTCATTTAATAATTCATAAGAAATAGAATACAATTTGCTTACTTTGTTTTTAATTGTGACATTCAAATAGGTAGGATCTAATTTGTATTTGATTGAGTCTACGGATTGATTGTAGGTTAATTTTACACGATAAGGTGTATTGCTTGGCTTGTAATCTGTTAAATCAAGAACTACTTCATGATTTCCTAATTGCTTGGCCAAGTAAATAGCACTTTTGTTTCCTGTTAAAATTATGTCTACACTTTCAACTAGCCCTTCTACAACATAGGCTTCTTCATTGTATAATACTTTGACTGGTTGATTTTGAATGACTTCCGCTTCGTTTTGGACTAAATTAATTACTTCTTTGTCTACTAAGAAAAACATTCCAACTGCAAAGATTAAAGATAAGTAAAGTAAAATATGAGGGCGATTTAAAATCTTTTCAATTTTATTGGAGTTATTTTTTAACTTGTCAGAAATTTTAAAAATTATTCTACTTATTGGTGTGATTATTAATCGATCTAAAAATGTATAAATTCCTTTTATAAAAGCGATGAAAACATTTTTATTTTTTTTCTTTTTCTTAGTCATCTAATTCTTCACCATCGCTTTCTTCTTCTTCATAATCCGCTTCATAGAAGACTTCTGTTTTTGGTTTTAATTCTTCCATCAAACGTAATCTAAATTCATCTAAAGAAAGATTATAATTTAAATCTCCATCACAAGCGATGCTAATCCGCCCTGTTTCTTCTGATACGATTAAAGCTAGCGCATCACTTTCTTCAGCAATTCCTAAAGCCGCTCTATGACGTGTTCCTAGTTTTTTATTCACATTGGGATCCATACTTGTTTTAAAAACACTTCCTGCACAGGTGATACGATTCCCTTGAATAATGATTCCTCCGTCATGTAAAGGAGAGTTAGGGAAAAACAAATTGCATAATAATTCGTTCGATACATCTGCATAAATTTTGGTGGCTGGTTCAATGTATTCTTGTAAGGAAATATCTCTTTCAATGACCATTAATGCACCAATTTTGTTTTTCTTTAAGTATTCTACTGCTTCCATGATTTCACAAACCATTTTTTCACGTTCATCACCAGTAAGTGTTTTATGTCGTCCTAATAGTTGGGTACGTCCAATGCTTTCTAGAACACTTCGTATTTCTGGTTGAAAAATAATGATAACCGCTAGTGGTCCCCATTCTAATATGTATTCAAAAATAATGCCTACTGTGTATAAGTTAAATACTTTGCTCATTACTTCTATAAATAAAACTAAAATAACACCCTTTACAATTAGTATCATTTTTACATTGTTTCTTATGTTTTTTAAGATATAGTAAAATAATAGCCATACTACACAAATATCCATAATTTTTGTGAGTATTGACCATAAAGCTTGTAAAGACAATTGAATCAACTCCTTTTATGTTCTTTTTTATTATAACAAAGTTTATTATAAATTTCTATACTTAGTCTATTAAATTCTTTTTGTCTTCAGTCATTCTTTTTTTTCTTTTCTATGTTTCTTTTTAATTCTTCTTTTTTGGGGGGGGTTACTATGAATTGTATATTATTAATTTATACATTGACATTTTTTAACAAAAAAAATTCCTATTTTTAAGAAATTTTGTTATTTTGTAAAATAAATTTACATTTCATTTTCAACATTATGGTAAATATTTGTTACGTCTTCTACCTCGTCTAAAATACGCATTAGTTTTTGGAAGTCTTCTAAATCACTTCCTGTTAATGTTACTTTGTCTTTGGGATAATATCCTGTTTCATCTACTAAGTAATCGATATTAGGAAGCAATTTTTCTAATACATCTTTTAATTTATGCTGTTCGTTTGGATTTACAGAAATGGTAAGTACTCCTTCTTCTGATTCAAAGTCAATCACATTTATTTCTCCTTCGATTAGAGCATTGAATATTTGTTCTTCGTTTTCATACCGAAAGCTAACTAGGGTTAAGTAATCATAATTATAGGAAACAGAATTAGTAACTCCTAAACTTTTGTGAACTTTATTGAATGCTGCTCTTACCTCACCAACCGTTCTATTTACGTTGTCTGTCATGGTTTTAATGATGAGTGTTGATGCCCCTGGTCCAAATCCTTCATAAAGAATTGTTTGGTAATCTTCTCCCCCTGAACCTTTCGCTTTTTCTATGGCTCTATTGATGACATCACTTGGTACTTGCTCTTTTTTTGCTTTTTCTATTAATCTTCTAAGATTTAAGTTTCCACTTGGGTCAAATCCACCATTTTTGGCAACTTGATATATTTCTTTGGCGAAACTAGAATACACTTTGGCTTTCGCCGCTCCTGTTTTGGCTTTGCTTGCTGCTATGTTTGGAAATCTTCCCATAACTATCCCTCACTTTTTTCCATTTTATGATATCACAGAATATTTTAGATGTAAAATTCTATTCTTTTAAAAAAATGTCAATCCTTTTATAAATTCATATACAAAGTGTGTTTTATTGGTTTCTTTTTGTAATTTTTTTAACATTTTTAAAGGATGATAAATTTGGTAAAAGTCTATTTCTTCTCTTCTCATTATATATTCTAATGATTTTATTATTGCTTCTTTTTCTGTTTTTGCGTTGAAAAATCCCATTATTTTATTTATTACTTTTTTATTTATTTTTCGTAGAAGCCATTTGTAAAGAAAGTCTTTTTTTCTTTTAAAACAATAATGGTATCCATCTAGTTTTTTTACGACTCTTAAGGCATCGTAATACCCCATTTTTATATTTTCTTCCAATGTTTTGTTGTCATAGATTAATATGCCACCTAAGCTTCTTCGAGGAGTAATTTTGATAATTTCTACTGGTTTTATTAATTTCCTTTTTCTGTTGATAAGTGGATTTAGTTCAATGACATAAATTTTTTTATATCCTTTTTCTATCAACATATTGACGGGAGTATTGTCATAGAATCCTCCGTCTAAATAATAATGCTCATCAATCTTTTTTTCCATTTTGAAAATGGGAAGGTAACAACTTGCAAAAATATAATCGTCTATTTTTTCTTGTTGCATGTCTTCTTTAAATATATAAAGTGGTGTTAAGTTGGGAAGTTTTATTGTACATATTCCAAAATCCATTTTACTGTGAATAAGTGCTTCTTTATCCACATGTTCTTCTAGAATTTTTTTTAGACCTTCTGTACGCACTCCATGTGATTTTATTATGTTTATCATGTTTTTTATACTTAGTTTTATATAAGATAAGTCGTATTCGTTGTTTACTTTTTTTGTTATTAAATTTTCTGGAAACCCTAGCACTTCTCCAATAGAGATGTTGGTCCAAAATTTTAATAGTTCTTGTTCTTTTCCTGATGCAATCATTGCTCCATTGAAGGCACCAATGGATGTTCCACAAACACCATCAAATTTGATATGCGCTTTTTTTAAGGCAAGGTAGGCTCCAATTTGATAAGAACCTCTAGCTCCTCCTCCTTGTAATGCTAATCCAATCATACGATTTTCCTTTCCTTATATTAAGAATAAAAGGATAGATACAATCATTCCTACTAGTAACCCTATTTTTTGTGTTGCTTCTTTTTTGTTTTTAATTACTTCTGGAATTAATTCTACTCCACTTATATAAAGTAACATTCCTAATGTTATTGACATGAGTATTCCTTCTATAAATTTATTTAATTCTTGATTAATTATAAATAAGAAAAAGGCTCCTAAAAAACTAGAAAAAACAAGTAAGAAAAAGGTTATGTATTTTGTTATTTTGTTTTTTGTTGTTGCTTCCATATTTGCAGCAATTTCCATGCCTAAAGGAAGATTATGACAGCCGACTGAAAGAGCCATTACTAAACCAGTTTTCAAGTCACTCGTTCCTGCTATATATATGGATATTCCTTCTAGTACATTATGAATTATTAAAGATAATGCTGTAATGAATCCAATATGAAAGTGATGATTATTGTGTTCTATCAAATCATCATGTTCTTCTTTATGATTGTGATGATGTTCGGGGATAAAATAGTCTATTCCTTTTAGAAGAAAAAAACCGATTCCTATACTTATAAACATTAAAAAGAAATTGACTTTGTTTTCTAGTATTTCAAATTCTTCTATTATTTCAGGTAATAAGTCTATGAACATTAAATATAACATTATTATAAAAGTCATACCACTTGTAAAAGCAAGTAGCTTTTTCTTGTTATGAATGTATTTAGGTATTGCAAGTCCTATTCCAAAAAAAACTCCTACGGTTAAAGTTAAAAGAAGGGCTTTTGTCATTTACATCTCCACTTTTCTAAGGACATTATAACATAATTAGAAAAATAAAAAAGAGGTTCTTTTTCCTCTTTATTGATTTTGATTGACTGTTCCATTGATTTCAGAAATAGGAAATGCTTCCAAATACAATCTTCCAGCAAAACTACCATTAGTGATTGCTATTTGATTAACGTTTGGATCATTTTCTAACCACATTCTAAAGATTAATGTGTCTTGGGAGTTTTTATCTAAATGAAAAGGTGTTTCATTCAATTTTATTTCACTAATATTGGTTACTACATTATCTGCTTCTCCAGCTACTGGAGTATCGGTTCTTTTGCTTGCAATATCTGCAAAATCACCACTTGCTTTGACAACATTATTTTGAACTAATTCCCAATGCAAATATTTGGTATAAAGATTTTTAGATAAAAGTATATCTTTTAAATAAATGTAATATTCTCCATCTACAGTAGACTCTGCTTTGCTTGTTACAGTGAATGTTACTTTTTCTGCTTTGGTTTCTTTTTCTATATTGTCAATTAATCTTATTTTATTATTGTTGATAGCATTCGTTGTTTCTAAAGAACTTTCGACTTTAAAAACACCTGCTTTGGCACTAGTTGTTTGTGGTTCACTCATACTTAAGGTAAAATAAGCATAAGTTCCACTAATTCCTATTACAATTAAAGAGACAACAAGAATTATTACTTTTGCAAAGCCATTCTTTTTTTGTTTCATTCTTTACCACCTATTCTCTTTTTTATTATACTAAAGAAAAAAAGATTATACAATCTTTTCTTTTTTTCTATGCATCTAAAGTTTTGGTTTGAACAATGTAAATTTTATTGTCTTCTTTTACAAGAGTAAGAGCCATTTTTTTATCATACCCTAACTCTTTTTCATAGGTAATAGCAACATTTATTATGTATCCTTCTAAATTTGTATTTCCTTTTTTGTATTTGGTTTCTTCTGTTTTTAAAATTTCTACCTCTTTTACAACAGGAAGTTCTTGTTTTCTAGTATTGTAACTATTGTCTTCTATTAGTTTATACATCGTATCTAACACTTTATTTTGAAATTTTTCTTTCTCTTCTGGATAAATAAAGTCTAAAGAACCTACATCGTATTTGCTTATTTTATTATCCATGGTGTATAAATCGATCACGAATAATTTTGCTAAAAGTTCAGCATAGGTTTGGTCTTCGTACGTTTCACTTTCTAGTGTTTTTTTTAATTCTAAAAAAGTTTCTTTGTATAAGGCAGTGTCTCTATCTTCTAGACTGTAATCAAATCCATTGATTTTATCTAATACTTCTATTTTTTTAGGTTCTGGTAGTGGTTCTTCTTTTTGAAAATAGAAATAAGCTCCTATTCCACTTCCTATTATACCTACTAATAATATAATGAGGAAGACTATCTTTTTCTTTTTTCTTTTCTTTTTATCCATTTTAGTGACTCCTTTTATTTTGCTTATTATAACATTATTTTGTCTGTTTTCCAATTCAACATCTTGCATTTTACGTTTTCTTTTGTTATTATTTAGACATGCAGGTGTAGTACAATGGTTAGTATACGACCTTGCCAAGGTTGAGATGGCGGTTCGATCCCGCTCACTTGCTCCATTTGAAATTGAAGCTCGCACACTAGAAATAGTAGAGCGAGTTTTTATTTAATATCTCCCATATTTTGATGCTTGCGTTAAAATATATAGGGTAAGTTAAAGTTTATAGTTTATGCTTAATGATTGGAGAAATTAAAATGAAACACTATGAAACTATAATAATTGGTGGTGGGTTAGCAGGATGTACTTTAGGTTATCTTTTGCAAAAAACTAATAAGAATGTTTTGATTATTGAAAAGCAAGATTTAATTAAAAAAAAATAAATTATGTGGTGGAATTGTTACCAAAAAAGCATATAGACTTTTATTTAAAATATATGGTAATAATATTGAAAAAATAAACTTTAAAAAATATACCACCTTTAAAATTAAAAATAATAAAATTACAAAAGAAATAAAGAATCAAACAATTTATACAGTATATAGAAAAGATTTAGATGATTTTATAGTCGATGAATATATTAAAAATGGTGGAATTATCTTAGACAAAACTAATTATGATAAAATTGATTTTAAAAATAATATTATTTATATTTCAGGCAAGCCCTTTAAGTATAATAATTTAGTTGGTGCTGATGGAGTTTTTAGTAGAGTAAGAAAAGACTTAACAAAAAAAACACAAAAAATGAATTTTGCTATTGAAAGTGAATGATTATTAGAAACTGAAATGCTTCAAATAGATTTTTTAGAGGATTTCAATGGTTATGCTTGGACTATTTCTAATAATAAAACTAATTTAATTGGATTAGGAAATGTTTCAAAAGCCAAAAATATTAGCAATACTTTTATAGATTATTTCCATTTAGATAAAAATGTTTCTATGAGAGGAGCTTTTCTTCCGACAGGGGATAATATTTTTTTAAAAAAAGATACAACTTTTTTTATAGGGGATGCAGCAGGACTCGCATCTCCTGTCATTGGCGAAGGAATATATTATGCTCTTTCTTCAGCCTATAATTTATCAAAATCTATGAACATTTTTTATAAGGTTAGAATATGTAAAGATAGATTTATGATTTTTAGTCATAGAATTTCTAAATTATTAATTTACAATACATATATTAGAAATTTTTTCTATCGATTTTATGGAAAATCTAAAATCATTTCTTTTCTAATAGATTTAGTATTAAAAACGTTTATATAAAAGCTATTAATGTGCATTTCTCATTTTGTCATCATTCAATTGAAGACAACTTACAAACCAATTGGTGTCGTAAATTTTTTATTTATATAAGAAACTCTCTCTTTTTAGGAACGCTAACTTTTTATGTCAAATTCGATTTACTAACATAATTAAACCAAGTTGTTAAATTGTTAGAAATCATGAAAGGAATATTTTTTTAATGAGAACAAGAAATATTTATTATTCAAAAATTATATTTTCGTTTCCATCTATTAATAGTGCTTGATTATCGGTTAAAAGTATTTCATCATTCGTAGTAATAATTCCATTTTTTGTTCCACTCTTACAATGAACGTTTAAATTATTTTGGATAAAGCAAAGTCCATTTTGGTAATTTCCACTGGCTGCTACACTTCCTGCACTAACACCAATGTAAATCCCACCATTTTCAACATAATTATCCATAACGGATTTAAAATTTAATTCAGAAATCCTATCTACTAAATATTTCGTGCTACCACCGCAAACATATATTGCGTCATATTGATTTATTTCATCTTGATTCAATAACCTATACATATCATAAATAGTTATGTTTTCATCTGGAATATCACAATTAGTTAAGTCGTCTAAGCACTTTGATAAAATCCTAACCGCATCTGGATTATTTGCCGCTGTTATAATAAACAAAATTTTTGCTTTTGTAACATCACAATTTAATAATTCTAAAAATTTATTTTTAATGTTATCATTTTCAAATCCTGTACTTGTTAAAAGTATCTTTTTCATCTTATAACCTTCTTTCTATCATCTATTACTTCTAAAGTTATGGTATCTAGTCCTGAATTTCTTATTTCATCTTCTATTTTCTTTTGCATATTTTTAGCATTCGTAAAGTCAGCATTTCTAAGTTTAGTTCTCTCTAATAGTAATTCATCACTTATATGCAAATAAACAATTAAATCACAATCAAGTAAAACAGTTCCAAACATTGGAGTTCCTGGTCTAATAGATAATTTAGTTCTCACAAGTTCATTCATTTTTTCTCCAATTTCTTCAGTCCAAGGAGTACTGCAAACATAATCTGTTTCCTCTTTTGTTAATAATGGAAATATTTCTTTATCCATATCCAAACCAATATCTGAATTATTTATCAATGTCGTTTTTCCCGTACAGGTAGTTCCTAAAACACAAATTCTTTTATTGCTATTTTCATTAAATATTGTTAATAAATTATCAAGACTTGCTTCTATCATATTTTCCTCCCAAATCCAAAGTCCATTAGAATAAAATCATTCCTTCACCTAAATCTGCATTTGATCTAGTTTTAAATCCAAATTTTTCATAAAATTTTTCTTTTCCTTTGGATGCCCCTAAATAAGTCCTAATATTAGGATTTATAAGTTTATATTCATTTATTTTATCTAAAAGAACATTCATAATTTTAGTGCCAATTTTCTTACCTTGATATTCAGGAATCACCATAATATCTTGAATATAAAGAAAAATTGTTTTATCACCAATTATTCTTCCATATCCAACAATTTTATTATCATCATATATACTTACTGAATATAAGGTATTATTTAATGCTTCTTCAACAACTTTTTCGTCTCTAGTTCCCCAACCAACTTTGTCTGTTAAACGATTAAAATTGGCTACTGAAATTTTGTTTTCTTCCATTGTTATCATTATTTTTTTCCTCCTTATATTTTCTTCATTACTTCAATATTTCTATTGAAATAATCATTTTTATAATAAAATTTTTGAGCATTCTCATTATAAGCAAAAACATCAATTAAGACACCTTTACAACCAACTTCTTTAAAATATTCTTCCATTTCATCTAATAATTGTTTACCAATCCCATTTGAACGACTTTTATTTGCTACAACTAGTTCTGTCACACGACCTCGTTTAGGTGCCTTAAAATCATAAGTGCTTTCTTCTTCATTATTTATAAGACCTACAATTAATCCCATGACGTTTTCATTCTCTATTGCTAAAAATATTTTTCCTTCGTACTTATTTACTTCATTCATCGTTTTTTCAAAGTATTTTTCTCTATATTCATTAGTCAAGATGTTATATTTTTCTTTATCTATCTCTGCAATATATTCTTGTAATTCAACTAGCAAATCTTTAATTGCTTCATTATACTTGTTAGAATAATTTATTATTTCCAAAGTAATCACCCATAATAATTATAGCATTTAAGTCAATTTTTTCATATACTCCCATTGAAATTTAATACTAATTCATATATAATATTTTTAGAAAGAGAACAAAGTTCGTAACTTGTATGGGATTCGCTCCATTGACGAATCTGTTCGAACTTTTCGGACACTGGTATATAGAAATCAATTCAATTGAATTGGTTTTTTTGTTGTTACAAAGAAATCATCTTAAAGGAAGGATGGTGTTATGATTAAGTTTATCACACAAGAGATACCTTTTGAGAAGTCTTTAAAGCAAAGATTAAAGTTTATCTGTCAATTCTGTAAAACCAAACCTACATTTATTAATGGCAATATTAGAAAGATTGATAAAACTAATTTAAACTACCTAGAACCACACAAAATTATTGTAAATAATGTTACTTTTCTAGCATTTAACTATTCTACTGATATTTATATAGGTAATTTAGGTAAAAAGATTAAATTAGTAGACCTTGAAGATTACATAAAGAATATGGCTTAAACACGAATAAAATAAGCAAATGATATTGACTTTTTCTCTTAAAAACTTTATTATAATGGCGAATAAGGGGTTATTTACATACCAAATCTTTTTAATGGGGTTATGATTTGGAAGTACACAATTTAGAAAAACATAAGTTGAAGAGATAAAGGTAGTAGATGTATCTATGGGCTTTTATCTCTTATTTTTTTAGAAAGCGAGGTAACAATGGGGAGTATCAATGTTTTAGAAAAAGAAAATAATATTGTTAATGTTAACAATAATGTAGAAAATATGATATATGAAATAAGAGGAGTTCAAGTAATGCTATCATCAGATGTGGCAAAGCTTTATCAAGTAGAAACAAGAAGAATTAATGAAGTTATTAAAAGAAATATTAAAAGATTTCCTGATACTTTTTGTTTTCAATTAACAGAAAATGAATTTTATAACTTGAGGTCGCAATTTGCGATCTCAAGTGAAAATAGTCATGGTGGTGTAAGATATTTACCTTATGTTTTAACAGAACAAGGAATAATGATGTTATCAGGACTTTTAAAAAGTGATATAGCAGTTAAAGTAAATGTACAAATTATTGATGCATTTGTAAAATTAAGAAGGTATGTTTCTAATAGTTTAATAAATAAAGAAATGTTATTAAATCATGAAAACAGAATACTAAAGTTAGAAAACACTTTTAATAAAATGCAAGAAAAAGAAAAAATAAACACTATATTCTTTGAGGGTCAAATATTTGATGCCTATACATTACTACTAGACCTATTTGATAATGCTAAAGAAGAAATAATTATTATTGATAATTATGCTTCCAAAGAACTTTTAAAAATCCTTAAAAATATTGACAAAAAAATACTACTTATTTCTAAAAATTTAGACGAAATATTAGTTAAAAAATACAATAGTGAATACTCTAATATAGAATTCAAAAATCTTGATATATTCCACGATCGATTTTTAATTATAGATAGAAAAAAATTATATTCTTGTGGAGCATCATTTAAGGATTTAGGCAAAAAGTGTTTTGCTATTAATGAAATGGAATCGAAAAAACTAATCGATGATTTATTAGATAAGATTTTCAGTTAAAATTTTATTTTTTATTGTATTTTTGATATACTCCTGACTTTGACAATTTAAAAAAGTAAAAATCTCTCAAACCTAGTGTTTAAGCTAGATTACTAGAGATTTTTGTTTTAAAAAAAATGCGTACTATTTTTGGATTTTAATCGTGTTAAAAATTTTTTTCATTTTTTTATAACTTATGATTTCAAAATCAGTATTAAAATTAGAGAAATTATGAAGATTATCAGTTAAAATAGTTCTTTCATAAATAGGTTCATACTCAATTCCTTTATACTCTAAGACATTCATATTTTTTAAAGTAAAATCGTCGTTATAATTATGTTAGTTCAAATCACTGTTTAAGATTTATTTTTTATTTTAATGTTTTATGATATTGTGTTTCTTCTTCATCACTTAATTCTAAAATTTGTTTAAAATCTGCTGATTCTATAGTTTTTAAACCATATTTATTTGTATTATCAACATTTGCAATTATTAAATCTACATTTCTTTGTGTTTTTAAAATTAACGAAATTTCATTTAGAATTAATTTACCATAACCTTTCCATAATACTTTTTTAAAACTGCGTAATAAATAGATATTGTTCTTCCCTTAATTGTTTTTACAATTGAACTTAATCCTAAATATCTTATAATTCCTTCTTTACTTTCAACAAGGTAATTATACTCCCCCCTGAATTGCCATTTTCTATTTTTCCTAAATATGGCGTAGAATTAGATATTTCCTTTAATATATTATAGTGAATTTCATTATTTTTTTCTATTTTAATAAAGTTTAAATATTTTCCTTTCATAATTTCTTATAGAATCAATCTAAAGGAAATGTCATTCCAAAAATTGATTTTTCTCCTTTCTATATAATTTTTTTAATTTATTATACTTTTCAAATTATACTAAATCCCACACTATGGATTGATATTTTCATAATTTAAGCTATTTAACTAGATTTTTTATATAACTCATTATATCATAAGTTACTTTTTCATTTTAAAAATTTAAATCTTTTATTCTACTTGTAAATTTGTCTTTATTTGACATTTTAATGTAAATGTGATATACTTTAATTACGTGGTGCATTATTCTAGTCGTACAAGATAATATGAAGGTAGGGCTAAAAATCTACCAATTGTGTGAAGAGCACTTTATATATTCTGCTTTTTTCGCCCAGAGAAGGGTGGGTATATAATTTTAGATTTAAGGAAACGTTATAATGGCATATAACTATATCCTTTTATCGAGGCGCGTGAAACGATAAAAGCACATGTCGTGCGTGGTAATGTGGGATAAGTTAATCTTTGAAAACATTATTGCAAAAGCGAATAAGTATTATTCTTCTTACGTTAGGGAAAACCTCTAGAGTGTCAACATCACAAGGATTAAGGTACGGACTAAGTGGCAATCGAGTAATTAATATGGTGACATTTAATTATTTTCTATAAAGGGGAAATCGCCGGAGGGTAACCAAAGGAGAGAAAATAGAGAAATTCGACTCGACCTAAGCCGTAAAATTAATTTGTGAGATACCACTTATATAGTTTTTAAAAAGTTCTTCGGAACTTTTTTTCATAGAAAAATGTAGCATAGGAGTGAAACTTATGAAATATAAATGGATATTACAAGTCTTTGTTCTTTCTTTTTTGTTATCAGCAGTTTTTAGTGGTCTTTCTTCTTTTGTCTCTGATTTTAATGTTATTTTGTTAATTGTTATTCTTTTCATCGTTATTGGTATTGGGATTTTATTTGATATGATTGGTGTTGCTGTATTAACTGCTGAGGAAGCTCCATTTCATGCAAGAAGTGCTAAAAAAATAAATTCAGCAAAGGCTTCTTTAAAATTAATAAAAAATAGTACGAAAGTATCTAGTATTTGTAATGATATTGTTGGAGATATCTGTGGGATTGTTAGTGGTAGCTTGGGTGCAACATTAACACTCTATTTGATAGGGAACTTTCACATTCATCCCCTACTTTCTACTATCTTGGTTACTTCTTTTATTTCTGCATTCACCGTTGGTGGAAAAGCTTATTTTAAAAACATCGCTACGAAAAATAGTGATGGAATCGTTTTGATGGTTGGAAAGATTATGCAAGTTTTTAGTAAATAAAAAGAAATACCATTTTTGTTGATGGTATTTTTTATATTTGTTCTAATAACTTAATTAGTAAGTTATACGTTTTCATCCATGATTTTATATAAGTAATTTCTTCTGTGGTATGAAATTTTTCTATATTACTTCCTATGGAAATAATATCTAAATCTTTTATTCTTTTTTTTATTGTCGAACATTCTATAGAGCCATGCCATATTTCTTCTTTGGGATACTCTCTATATTCTTCTATATATACTTTTTTATAATCTTCTAATAGTTTCGATTTTTTGTTAGGTTTCCATATCGAATCTTCATAAATTTCATTTACTTGAAAGTTGTTTTTTTCTTGTTTGCTTTTCTCATTCATAAAGATTAATTCTTTTTCGTTGGTACTTCTCATTACATACTCCATTTTCACTTTGTTTCCAATTGTTTTAATTCGTCCTAAGTTAGCAGAGGAAACATCTTTTTTTTGGATACCACTTTGTAAATCTACTATTTGATTTAAAATATTTTTTGTATCTTCTTTTGTAAAACTTAGTGTATTCTCTATTTTTGTAACTTTTATATTTTCTTCATTTGCTATGTTTTCTATATTCAATTCTGTGTTTATTATTGCTTCACAAAATGTAGCTATATCATTTTCATTTATACCACCATTTATACTTTTCAAATAAATTTCATTGTTTTTTAATAAATTCGCCATTGTGCTAATTGCATTTGTTTTTGAACCTTCCATATTTTCACTTGAATTTCCTCCTGGAAAATTATCCATTAAAATTTTATAACTTTGCATACAATTTTCTATTAAAGTTCCTTTATAAAAATACTCATTACATATATCTCCATCTGCTCCGATAATAATAGAGTCGTATTTTGCATTGTCTAAATTAATCATTCTTTTACTAACAACTTTTCCATAAGGAAAAGTAACTGCTCCATTAAAGGTTGTTTCTTCTTCTGATGTTAAGAGAATTTCTAAATCCGGATGTATTAAATTTTTATTTTCTATTATTGTTAGTAGTAAAGTTAACCCTACTCCTTGATCAGCCCCTAAAGAAGTGTCTTTAGAAGTCACTTTATCTCCTTTTATGATTACCTCTATTCCATCTGTCTCAAAGTTATGTATACTATCTTTCTTTTTTACACAAACCATATCTAAATGTGCTTGCAAAGCAATGGGTTCTGTATTTTTGTTTCCTTTTTTCTTGATTAGGACGTTGTTATTTCTATCTTTATAAACATATAAATTATTTTCTTTGGCAATGTTTACAAAAAAGTTTGCAATTTGTTCTTCATTTCCTGATTCTCTTGGAACTTTCGCAATTCTTAAAAAATTATCAATTAAGGTTTTTCTTGTATTTAACATTTTCTAATTCTTTCCTTTGCTTCATTTATAATTTTCTCTGCAAGTTCTACATCCATTCTATCAATTGCTTGTTTGGATACACCAGCAGTATGAGGTGTTACTATAACATTTCTTCTATAGGTAGATATTAATGCTTCGTATTCTTCTGTGTCAATATCTAAACCTACACAAAAGGATGGATTTTTATCTGATTTTTCTAATAAAGCATACATGTCTACAACATTCACTCTAGAAGTATTTATAAATGTAGCAGTTGGCTTGATCAGTTCTATTTTTTCTTTTGAAATTAAGTGTTTTGTTTCATCGTTTAAAGGAATACTTACACTTATAATGTCACTTTCTTTTAATACTTCTTCTAAAGATTTAAATACAATTCCCATGTTTAATAAATCTTGATGTTTTTCTGGATTTTTAGTATAGCAAATCATTGGCATATGAAATACTTGAGCAATTTTTATTACTTCTTTTGTGATATTCCCTGCACCAATTAAACCTAAAGTTTTACCTGTAATGTCTTCTGGTCTTTCATGGAGATTTTTCTTGTTGCCTTTTTTATTGAGCACTAATGCATTTGATTCATAAATTCTTTTTTGAAGTGCTAAAATTAAAGAAAATATGTGTTCTGCAACAGAAATAGTATTGGCATCTTTAATATTTATCACATGAATCTCTTTGCTCTGTCTTACTTCTTTATCTATATGGTCTAATCCAATAGAAAGTGTTGCAATTATTTTAGGAGTTTTTATTGACTTTAGTATTTCTTTTGAAATTTTAGTTTTTACACCGATAATTAAAATATCATAATTTTCTAATAAAGTTATGCATTCTTCTGAACTTGGTATGTCCCCCGCATCATTTAGGATAAGTTCTATATTATTTTTTTCTAAAATTTCTTTTGCTTTTTTATTTAAATCTGGGATTATTGAATAGGCTTTTAACATTTTTCTTCCTCTTTCTTTTTTATTTCTTTTAACTTCTTATAAATATCATACCAACTAAAACAGCGAATAATATTGTTATTTTTACAATTTCTATTGTAACTTGTATCATAACAGAATACTTGTAAATATTTGGATAGTTCTTTTATATTATTGGGATTGTCTTCTATCATAACGTCTATTTTATACTCTTCTATTTCTTCTTTTTTTCTTTCATTTTTTGCTTTAGAGAAAATTAATTTATCATAAATAATATTTTGTTCTTTTAGCCAGTTTTTTACTAAATTTCTCATGTGTTCTCCTAGTTTATCTTCCCTATTGGATAACCATCTTGCTGTAATGATATAAATTTCGTTGCCTTCTTCTTTTAATTTTTTTATAACTTCAGAGGCAAAAGGTCTTGCTTGTTCTTTTGTGGCGTAAAATTCAATATACTTATTCCAAAATTCATCTTCTTGTTTTTCTGTTATGTTCAATGTTTTGAATGCATCATAATCGCTTTTTTCCAAATCTATGTGATATTCTATTTCATTTTCCACACAATATTTCGTTAGATAATCTATTGTGAATTGTTCTACGTTGGTTAGTACACCATCTATATCTATTCCTATGCGCATTTTTTGTTCCTTTCTAAAGTTTAAAATTAGTACTCTTTTTTTCATTTTATTTCTGTAAATATTATACCAAACAATGACAAGGTAAGAATGCTTTTTTATTTGAAATGTTATTCTATTATAAATGTATAATTGGAGATAAGTTAATAAAAACAATTATTGTTCTAAAGAAGAGCTAAAAGAAACAGCAAATGAACTTAAATATATAAAAATTCATTTAGAAGAAGATCCAAGTTATGATAATACAGAAGATTTAAAGAAAATTTTATTATCTAATGGCAAATCACACTGCAGAGATTATCAATTTGGCTTGATAGAAATTATTGTGTTTCCTTTTTATTTTAGTCATTTATAAATGATACATTTTTTGGCACTCGATGTTGACAGGTGCTACACCCGAGTGTTACTATACTAGTTAGAAAGAAGAGATGAAATGAAAAAACAATTTAAAGCTGAATCAAAAAAATTACTGGATATGATGATTAATGCCATCTATACCAATAAAGAAATCTTCTTGCGAGAACTTGTTTCTAATGCAAGTGATGCTCTTGATAAACTCTATTATACGTCTTTAACAGATGATAAACTAGAAGTAAAGAAAGAAAACTTAGAAATTCGAATTACCCCTAATAAAGAGGAACGTACTTTAACTATTTGTGATAACGGAATAGGAATGACGAAAGAAGAGTTAGAAACCAATTTAGGTACGATTGCTAAAAGTGGTTCTGAATTATTTAAAGAGAACAATGAAAAACAAGAAGATATTCAAATTATTGGTCAGTTTGGAGTCGGTTTTTATTCTGCTTTTATGGTTAGTGAAAAGGTGTGCGTTACAAGTAAGTCTATAAAAAGCTTGGATGCTTATACTTGGGAGTCTTCTGGAGCGGATGGATATTCTATTACCAAAGCTGAAAAAAAGAGTCACGGAACAGAAATTGTTTTGTATTTAAAAGACAATACGGAAGAAGTTAGTTATGATGAATTCTTAGAAGAGTATACAATAGAACATTTGGTGAAAAAATATTCTGATTATATTCATTATCCTATTAAAATGCTAGAAGTTCATACACATAAAAAAGAAGATAGTGAGGAAGAAGAAATTCACGAAGAGGATAAAACGTTAAATAGTATGGTTCCTATTTGGAAAAAAAATAAGCAGGATGTAAAAGAAGAAGAATACCAAGATTTTTATACCGATAAGTTTTATGATTATGAAAAACCAGCGCGTATTTTTAGAAGTGTTGTAGAAGGAAAGTGCAATTTTACTAGTTTGTTATTTATTCCCAACCATGCGCCTTATGACTATTATAGTAAAGATTATGAAAAAGGTTTGCAACTTTATTCTAAAGGTGTACTCATTATGGATAAGTGTAGTGATTTACTTCCTGATTATTTTAGTTTCGTAAAAGGACTTGTCGATAGCGAAGATATTTCTTTGAATATTTCTCGTGAAACGTTACAAGAAAATCATCAAATTAAAACAATTGCGACAGGAATTGAGGCAAAAATCAAAAAGGAATTAGAAACGTTTTTAGAAGAAGATCGTGAAAACTATGAAACATTCTTTAGAGCTTTTGGAATGCAATTTAAATATGGTATTTATAGTACGTATGGTATGAAAAAAGAGGAATTAAAAGATTTACTTTTATATGTTTCTTCTACAGATAAGAAGTATGTTACTTTAAAAGAATACGTTGCTAATATGAAAGAAAAACAAGAAAATATTTATTATGCGTGTGGAGAGACCATTGATAAAATTGATTTGCTTCCTCAAGTAGAAGCTGTGAAAGATAAAGGCTATGAAATTTTGTATTTGACCGATTATATGGATGAATTTGTGTTTAAAGTCATGCAAGAGTATGATGGCAAAAAGTTTATGAATGTTAGCGATGAAAAATTAGATTTGGATAGTGAAGAAGAAAAACAAGTT
Source organism: uncultured Mycoplasmatota bacterium (assembly GCA_947649365.1). Lineage (GTDB taxonomy): Bacteria > Bacillota_I > Bacilli_A > RF39 > UBA660 > MGBC108787. The sequence continues at coordinate 25,995 of CANSRH010000013.1, forward strand.
TTAAAGAAAGCGAATGAAAATTGTAAAGAAATGTTTTTAAAAATGCAAGAAGCTTTGAAAGAACATGTTTCTTCTATTCAATTTACTCATCGACTTAAAAATCACCCTGTATGTTTGACTAGCAAGGGAGATATGTCTGCGCAGATGGAAAAAGTTTTGAATGCTATGCCTAATAAGGAAGAAAATGTAAAAGCAGAAGTTGTTATGGAAATTAATGAAAATCATGAAATTCGTAAAAAATTAGAAGATTTGTATGAGAAAAAAGATTTTGATACGTTAGAAAAATATACCAAAATTCTTTATGCGCAGGCACGTTTGATTGAAGGATTTTCTTTGGAAAACCCAACAGAAATTAGCAATTTGGTTTGTGAGGCTTTATCTAAATAGAAGTGTACTTAGTGTATACTTCTTTTCATTTAATCATTATATTTACTATTTAAAGACAATATCATGTATAGTGTTATCCAAATAGATAATGCTCGCATGTTTTTTTGTTTGAGCGATATACCTTACAACAAGTAAATTCTTGGTGTTTAGGCTATCGCTATTTTTTTGAATAACAAGTTGTTATTATAAAATAAAAAAAGAAAGTACAAGGCTTTCAACAAAATATTACAAATTACTTTTTAAATACAGGTTGACGCAATGCATTCTTTTCTGTACGTTCCAAGTAAGCTACTTCACACGTTAATTTTGGAACGATGTATTTTATTTTTGGCTCTTTGAAATTCCAAAATGGACTGATTCTTTTTCTTTCTGCTTCTATTAGTTGTTTATAAAATTTACTTTTTTTTCCTACCATGACTTTTCCTACATAGCATAAATTATTATTTTTGTATTCTCCTAAAAATAGTCTTACCATCGGTTTGTTTTCTTCTTCTTGGTATCCCCCAACATAAAATAGTTCTTGTTTTATATTTTTAATTTTGAGCCAGTCTTTTGTACGAATTCCTATTTGATAAGTACTATCCATCTTTTTAGCTACCATTCCTTCTAAATCTTTTTCTTTTACTTTTTGAAATAATTTTTTTCCTTCTTTTATAACATATAATGTTTTTATAAAATAATTATTGTCTGGTAGTTGTCCTAGTAATTTTTTTCGTTCTATTAAGGGTAAGTTTGTTAATTCTTTTTCTTGATATACTAAATCAAATGCAATAAAACAAACGGGATGATTTTCTGCAAAATAGTTTATTTTTCTTTTGTCTTTTAAATGACTTCTTTCTTGCAGTTTAGAAAAATTTGGTTTCTTATTTTCTAACAATACTATTTCTCCATCAACAATGGTGTTTTTATGAATCTTTTCTTGTATTTTTCTTAATTCTGGGTAGGTATTTGTGATATCTTTTCCTCTACGATTGTAAATGATAAATGTGTCTTTCCCAACATGAATAGTGGCTCGTATTCCATCAAATTTTAATTCATATAAAAAGTTGGAGGAGTCAAACGACTCTTCCACTTCTTGTAATAACATCGGAGCAAAAAAATTTCCAAATTTCATTGACTACACTTCCAAACTTTTTTGTAGAGAGGTTACTAAATCTTTCATCGACGGTTTCTTTTTTTGTTTCTTTTTTGTGATAGAATGCCCCTCTATTTTTTCTTCAATGGCTTCTTTTATACCATTTTGGTATTCGTCTTTGTATTCACTTGGTTTAAAGTGACTTGATAAGTGTTCTACAAGTTGCATTGCGAGTTCTAATTCTTTTTTTGTGAATTTAGCTTCATTAGGAGTTTCTGGTATATTTATTTCTTCTTCGAAATAAAGTGTTGTCATCAGAATGTTTCCTTCTCTATATTTTAACAAACAATAATAAAATTTGCTACTCATAGTTGTTTTGGCTATTGCTACTTTTTTTGATTTTTTTAGAACTTCTATAAATAAAGAGTACGCTTTTGATTTTTTTTCTGATGTAAGTATATAACTTTTTTCATAATAATAGGTTTCTACCTCTGTTTCGGGGACAAACGCAATGATTTCAATAGTGTCTTTCGTTCCTACTTGTATATTTGTTAGTTCTTCTTTTGTAAATGTGACGTATTCTCCTTTTTCGTACTCGTATCCTTTTATTATGTCTGGTTCTCTGACTACTTTTTTACAATGGTCACAATATTTTTGGTAATGAATACGTGAGCCACATTTTTTATGTAATTGATTGAAAGAAGTATCGTTATTTTTTATGATTGGATTGTAAACAACAGGAATATTTACTAAGCCAAAAGAAATTGCGCTGTGTGTGTTTGCCATTTTATCACCTAAATCATTATGTAAGAATTTTTTCTTTTTTATTCACCTTTTTGTTTCTTCTTTTTTCTTGCGTATTAATTGTCTATTTGTAAAATAATCCAGAAAAATTGCATCACTATTTATATTTTCTTCTAGCTCCTTTAATTGGTCAGAAAAAATCTTTTCTTTTAAAGGAGTAAACATTTTATGTAAACGACATTTTAAGATTATTAAATGATTTAATCCAATAAAGTTTCTTGGATCTAGTTCTATTTTGCTTTCTTCTAAAGAGACTCTTGAATAAAATCTACTACTTGGAATTGTTCTTAAACAAGAAAGAAATTGATATGCTTCATTTTTGGGAATTTTACTTAAATAATAACAAACTGCATTGTGGATATTTTCTTTGTTTTCTTCATTCATTTCTAATTCTGTATAATATAAGGCTGGTAGGTTGTTTTTTCTAAAGTAATTTTTTAGTTCAAAATTTAAACTATCGTTTATTATTTTCTCTATCCCCTCACAAGTCACATCACTCCAAATCATGTTATAAAAAGTAGATAGCCTTCTTGTACTGCCCACAAAAAGTTTTAAGTCTTCCTGCTCACGATAATTGATTAAGTCATGGTTATTGTATACGTTTTCTATATCGATTACACTTTCAAATATTTTTAAAGCACCAATATTGCCATCTCTTTCTATTTTGAATTGATAAGTCAATGTGGGATAGTGGTGTTTTGGTTTCCATTTTAAAGCTTTTTTCACATGGGAAGATGTGTTTTCTTTATTTTGGACGATTTGTTTATAACAATTTGTTTCTTCATTGAAAAGACTGGTATCGATGATATGAATTCTAAAATAAATGTTATAATTCTTGTCATAGCTAAAGCTAAAAGCATACGGAGTATCCTCTAAAGCAAAGGATGATTTTGGGTTTTCACTATTTTTAATCGTATATACCGGGATATGGAAAGCGTTTTTTATTTCTTCTTCCACGGGATAGCTTTTATATTCTATAAAATAGGATTCTTTGTATTGTTCTATTTGATTCGCTATTTTTTCTAAATAATCTTTAGTTAAGTTTACTCGTTTGTAACTCGTTGCATATGCGAGTTCTTCAAGTTGTTTTTGATAAAGATTGGTGTCTATTTTTTCATTTTGCATTGTTTTTCTTTGGGTGAATAAAAGATAGACTTCTTTTTTTATTTGTGGTTCTTTACAATATTTTTTTGCTTTGATTTCTTCTAAAAATGTTGCTAATCTGTTTGTAAATTGTAGTTCTTCTTCATAACTAAGGTCTAATTCACTTTCCAAAAATAGTTTTAAAAGAGAATAGAAAAATTTAGGGTTTTCATGAACGAGTTTTTGATTCACTAACTCTAATTTGCTATTTTTGATGTAACGATCTACTATTTCGAAAAGAATAGGTTCTTTCTTTTTGGAACGAGCATGTAAAAAATTTTTATTTTTTTGAATTATTTCTTTTATAAATAAATAATTTTTATCATCTTTTAAAAGTTCTAAAATTATTTTATAGTAACTTTCATTTTGCTCCTCTTTTTCTATTTTTGCGACTTTTCTTTTTGCTTTTTTTGGCCTACTTTCTCGTTGCAATCGAACCAATAAACCTCCACATTTTTGTAAAAGATAGTTTTGGTATTCTATTTCTTTTCTGTTATATCTTATTTGCTTTTCGGTATCATAGTTTGTTTGTGCGGTGAAGTAAGGTTGTGCATTTCTTTTTCCTAAGATAAGTTGTTCCGTTTGTGCCAAATAATATTCTATTTTGGCTTTTGTCATGTTTCTAAATTCTTCCAATTGTTGTCTTTTTTCTCTTTTTCTTCTTCACTATTCATAATAGTAGCTAATTCTTGTTCTTCTAAACGATTTTCTTTTCTTTGCTTTTCGTAATTAATTTCCGCTCTACTTTCTGCTTCTTTTTTTCTTATCTCTTCTTTTATAAGTCTTTTTACTTTTTTTATTTTATAAATTGCCGTGTTTAAAGCTTCTAATTCTTGTTGCTGTTTCATTTTTCGTTTACTTTTATTTAATACATTGATTCTATGATTGCATCTTCTTATTAAGTCTTTTTGTTCTATAAAATTCGCGTTTTCTATTTTTGTTTCTATTTCTACTAATTCTTGTTCTATTTTCTTTAAATTCAACATAAACCCTCCACTATATAATTCAGTATATCATATTTTTTTTATGGAATAAAAGTTTAAATAAATCTTGCTATTATTCTTAATTCGGTATAATATATTTTTGGGTGAGAAAAATGGATTATTTTACTGTGAAACAAGCAGCTAAGTTGTAATTCTTCGGTTTTATTGGTCGATCTTCCAAGTGATGGTACTTCTAGAGGCTATGTTACAATGAACACTCTAGAAATTAAAAAGGCCAAGCAAGTTTTTGAGAAATTAGAGAAATTTGTACAGCCTTTAGAGAATATTATAAAGTAAAAAACATTCTATGCAACTAGAATGCTTTTTTTAAGAACATTTTGTATAGACAGAACTTCTTTTTACATAGCCATCGCTTACTTTGTAAGGGGCTTGTGAGTTTCGTGTTACGCTTTCAATTGTGTATTCTGTATCACAAACTCTTTTTAAAATTGCGGTTGCGTCTTCATTTTCATAAATATCTCCAGTTACATAGACTTTATCCCCTTCTCGGTATTTTAGAGGTTCTTCTTCTAAATGATTTAACCCTGCATCACGAATAATTTTTGGATAGTCATAAAAAGCAATGTCTCCATCTACTCTTCCTTCTATGCCATTAATTTGTTCATAAGAGGTATTTTGCCACATTCCCGCTTTTCCTTCGTAGGTAAATTGTTCATTCCATTCCGCTACCCACTTGTCAAATGAGTCTAATTCATTCGAGTCTAAGTTGCTTTTAAATCGATAAAGATTGGAATATATCCCTACATAATATCCTTCTTTTTGCATTTCTTCACAATAATATTTTACGATTTCTACTAATTTTTCTTTAGGAAGTGCCATTTGTCTTCTTGATTCTACGTCTAAAAATACAGGATATTCTAGTTTTTTATCTCGAATTAAACGAAGGGTATGTTCTACCTCACTTCTTGCTTCGTCAAGAGTAGTCGCATAACTATATAAATAAACACCAAAAGGGATTTTTAATTCTTTGCAAAGTTCTGTATTCCTTTCATAATATACGTCATCTTGTCTTCGGGTATCATTTCCCCAACCACATCTGATAATTGCAAAGTCTATGTATGGTTTTACTCGTGACCAATCTATTTTTCCTTGATAGGAAGATACGTCTATTCCTCTTTTCATTTACTCAACTCCTATTTGTAATTTATGCAAAAAGAAAAAATAGGTGTTTACCTATTCATAAAAAAATCTAAAAAGTGCGCAAATGCAGTTGGTATGGAATATTTGTTTTGTAATTCTTCTTTTGTTACCCAAATGTATTTTTCTAAAGGTTTCTTTACTTCGATTAGATATCCTTTCATATACCAAATCTTGTGAGAGAATACATGCTTCGCTTCTCCTATTTCCATAGAAGAAAGTAAAGGAATCTTTTTTTCAATCAATTCATTTTCTATATCAATTAGTGAAAAACTTTCTTTTGTGTTAGGAAATTCATACATAGAAGCAAGTAGACCGGTATCTTCTCTTTTTTGAATGGCTACTTTATTTTTATAAATCAATAGAAAAACGATTCTTTCTTCTGTTTGCTGTTTTACTTTTTTCTCTTTTACGGGATAATTTTCTTGTGTATTTGTTTTCTTTGCTTGGCAATTCTTGTTTAAAGGACATTCTTCACATTTTGGAGATTTTGGGGTACAAATACTACTTCCTAAGTCCATAAAACTTTGAGTAAAATCACTAGTATTTTGTTTGGGCAATAGTTTTCTTAGCTTTTCTTCGTAAATTTTATACGTACTGTTTTTAGAGATGTCTTCTTCTATTTTATAAATTCTTCCTAGTACTCGGTAGACATTCCCATCAATTGCAACTTCTGGAATATCAAATGCAATAGAAAGAATAGCTCCAGCTGTATAGGAACCTATTCCTGGTAAGGAAAGAAGCTCTGCTTTTGTATTTGGTAAATTATTCTTTCCTTTTTCAATTAATAATTTAGCAGTTTTTTGCATGTTTCGAACTCTACTATAATACCCTAGTCCTTCCCATAGTTTTAATAATTCATCTTCTTCTATAGTTGCTAAGTCTTCTAAAGTAGGGAGACGACTAATAAATCTTTTATAATACTCTTTTACTGCTTCGACTCTGGTTTGTTGTAGCATGATTTCACTAATCCATATGTTGTATGGATTTTTTGTATGACGCCATGGTAAATCTCTTTTATTCTGTTGGTACCATGTGATTAATTTTTCAGTTACTTCTTTCATAATTCTATTTTTCTTGTTCCTTAACAATTTCTAAAATTTCTTTTCCATATTTGTCTACTTTAAATTGACCGAAACCTTCAACGTTTAGTAATTCGTCCAATGTTTTTGGCTTTTTTTCTATGATTTTTTCTAATGTTTTGTCATTAAAAATAATATAAGCCTGACACTTTTCTTCTTTGCTTTTTTCTAAACGAAATTTTTTTAATTGATTTCTTAAAGTTTCATCATTCTCATTATTTTCTTTTTTATCTACTTCTTTTTCTATAACAACATTTTGTTCCTTGTCTTCGTATTTTTCTACATGATATTTTAGAAGAGAATCACAAAATTCTTGAATACTTTTTTCAGAATAAATTTTTTGTTTCTGGTTTTCTATTTTTTCTATATAACTAATTAGTTGGTCTCTTCTAATAATTTTATTCTTAATTTCTTTAGGTGCATATCTATCTTTTAAAATTGTTTTCTCATTTGCAAGAACAACAATAGGAATAAATAAATCATTTAAATAATTTTTAAAAAACATTTTTTTTATTATTCCATATTTTTGATATGCCATGTGTTTTAATAATTCAACATGTCTTTTTACTTGAGTTATTGGGCTATAAATACCTGTTTTCAATCTTCTACCATTGATTTCAATTTCTCTTATAAAGTTCCCATGATTGTCTATTTCAATATTTCCATACATATTTTTACATTCGATGATATAAATACTTTTTTCTGTCATAACTAAAAAATCAATTTGGGCTTTTAAATCATTGTATTTAATATTTATATCATGAAGAATATACATACTTCTATGGCTATTTTGTAGTTCATATAAAACACTTTTTTCTCCTTGAATTCCATATTCTAATAGTTTCAATTTCAGCGATTCTTCATTATCAATTTCTTCTTTTTCTTTTAAAATCGCAATTTCTTTTTCTAACGTATTTCCATTATGATATAAAATTGGTTCCCATTGTTTTAAAAATAACATATCTTTCACCATTTCTATTTTATCATGAAATCACCCAAGAATGAATTTATTATAATTAAAAAAGAAGATAATTTTTATTCTATTTTCTTGTTAAATTTTTTACTAATATATCTGTAGATAGATGGTTAGTACCACAACTTATTGGACAGCCACCACCACATTTTTCTAATAAATTGCAATTCTGGCACTCATTTCTTAAATAGCTCTTATTTCTAAATTTCAATAATGTTGGAGAAGTTTCCCATATTTCTTTTATTGGAGTTTTCAAAACGTTGCCTAAAAAATTTTCTTCACTATGTTCTGCAACAGCACATCTAGTAATATCTCCATTCATATCTATAGAGGCTGTACCATATCCCCAATCACATTTATCTAAATATTTGTGATATTCTTCTGGTAGGAGATAAAGAGGAAAAGCATCTACCATAACAGATTCTACTCCTAAAAGATTATTAATTTTATCTATTTGTTCAAAAGCAACAACTAATTTGTCTTTAAAAACTGCAAATTCTTGGTCATTTTGTGCTCTGCCATATAAGCCGATTCTTTGAATTAAAACATAATCTAATGGCAATCCTTGTTCCAATACTTTTTCTATAATTTCATATAATTGATTATAATTATGATTCATTATATTTAATACTGCTCCAATATTCTGACTTGGAGTCTTTAAAGCTTTATATTTTTTTAGATTATTCATTATCATTTCATAAGAACCGGGAGAGTTATTAAATCGGTCATGTTCAACACAGGTTGGAGCATGAAAAGTAGCTTCTAAAGAAGTTACATAAGGTGTTATTTTTTCAATAGAAGAATTTTTATATTGATGAGTATTCGAAAGAATTGGAACTCTAAAGCCTAATTTATAAAGATATTTTGTTAAGTCTTCTATTTTAGAATACTCTGCTGGATCTCCTCCTACTAAATTTATTTCTTCTACACCAATTTTTCTTAATTCTAAAGCAATTTTTTTTAATACTTCTATTTTTCCTTCACATTTCACTTGTCTGTCTTTTGTCTAATAACACATTGGACATTTCCCAGAACATTCATTCGTAATATGTAAGGCGACTGATTTTAATGCATGCATATACTTATTTTCCCCCTTTGTTTAGAAAATAGTATAGCGTATCTCCTCCCCTGAAGTCAATCCATTTTTATTTAAAATTAAAAAAGATGCTTTTCAGCATCAAAAATTATACGAATCCAATATGTTACCATCACTATCTAAAATAGTGGCATTGGCGTTTTTAATGTATAGCGTTTGAAAGTCTGGATTGTCCAAGGTATAACCTGCTTCTTCTGCCCAATCAAATTCATTTATAATTGCTTGTTTTACCTCCATATTGTTACTATCATCTATTAATTCACAATTTATTCTTATCCAATTTTCTTCGTCGTAAGCAACAATACAAACATGATTATTCTGTGCTATTTGTTTTGATACATTTTTTTGTTTGTTGGTAAGGACATAAATCTTATCATTAAATAAAACTGGATCTCCAAACGGTCTGAGACTTGGTAGTCCTTCTTCTGTTACGGTAGCTACATAATTAACTTGTGTTTTAATTTTTAAAAATTCAAATGTTTCTTTCATTTTTTCTCCTTTTCTTTATTTTACTATATTTTTATTTTAAAAAGTACTTTTTTTAAAACAATCTACTATTTTTTAATTTAAATTCTCCTAAACATTTGATAAAAATGTTTTAGTTTCTTCTAGTCACTCACCGCCTCAAAAAGTCTTCCTTTTTATACAATATAATAAGGAGGTTTTAAAAATAATGATATATATTGTTATCGGAGTTGTTTTTGTAGTATTGCTTATTTTCTTTATTCTATATAGTGTAAGAAAAAAATGGGCAATTCGAAAAGTACACAATGAAAGTGAATTAGAAAAGCTACATACAATTAATAAAGCATTACGACCTTTTGGCTTTGCTTTTGATTTGAAACAAGATATCGTTGTTTCTATCAACGATTCTTGGCAACGCGAGATGGGTTTTAGTGATTTCTACGATTATCATGCACCATTATTTAATATAGTAACGGATGCAGAACCTATTTATTTTACTTATCGAAAGAAAGAGTATCGTCTTGAATTTTGGAAAGGTCAATATGGAATTACAACAGGAGCAGAAATTGGACTTTATGTAAGAGATGAACATACGAATGCTCCAGAGGGATATTATCGTTCTGCTCGCGATGAAGAACGTTTGCAAATGGGATTTTTCTTGTTTCATAAATGTTTTTTGTTTTCTCGCTGCGGCTATAGTTGGTGGCTTACTGGTTTTGATGTAGGTAAATTTTCTAAACCAAAAGATTTAACTATGAAAGTATGTGTTGCTTTTCCAAATCAAGAAATGCAGATTGCTTTTGTAGAAGGTTTGCTTAAAGCTGGTTATGAACAAAATAAAATTCGGATTTGTGATTGCAACGTGTGCTTTGATTATTGTTGCTCTCATAATTATAAAATGAACCATAGAGGTCGTATTTGTAAATGTATCGCTCAAATTTGCAATCGTATCAATGTTTCTTTGTTTAATTTTTTTACTCGTTATTTTACTACTACTTTGGATAAACTTACCTACATACGATTTATGTTTCCATGTTTATACCGCTTCATTATTCGTTGTACATTTCCAAGAAGAAGACCTAAAAAATGTAAGAGAAGAAGACATTAAATTCTTCTTTTTTGTTGATAATATTGTATTACTTTTTTTCTACTTTTAAAAGAACTAGCATTTCTACTCTTTTTCATTTATACTTAATTTTATTAAAGGAGTTGTCGTTTATGAAAGAAAAAAAATCTATCCATAGTACACTTAGGTATATTAAGAAAACCTATCAATATGCAAAAGAGGCCAGAAAATATTTAATTTATTTTTTACTAGCTTGTATTTTGTATAGTGTTATAAGTATTGTTGCCCCTTTACTTTCTGCTAAACGAATTGTTGCTTTAACAAGTGAGGTTTGGAACCAATTAATTCTTATTACTTTTTTAGTTTTTGTAGTGGAAATAGGAGCAAATATTGTACGTTATTTTAGTAATGCTTGTACAACAAAATTTTTTTATGCCGTTAAGAAAAATATTCAACTTGAGGTTGCTCGTGAAACGTTAAAAATAGATATGCAAACACTAAATAGTAATTCGAGTGGATTATTTATTGAACGTATTAATAATGATACAGGAACGATGGCAGATATTTTTGTTATTGTTGTTGATTATTTGTCGGAAATTATTTCAAATGTTGGGATTTTAATGGGGATTTTCTTTTTAAATAAGGTTATCTTTTTGGTGTATTTTTTATTTTTGTGTATTTTGTTTTTTGGCCATAAATATGCAGCGAGTCGTATTCAAGAAAAACGGAAAATTGCGAAGAAAAAACAAGAAGCAACCAGTGGGTTTGTGAGTGAAATGGTTCGTGGTGCGAAGGATTTAAAAGTATTGAATGCTGAGGAACCTTTTTTAGAGAAAGCAAGCGTTATAGCTGACGATGTCGGACTTGCTACAAGGACTTTAAATCGAACAAGAGCTAAGTTTCGTTTTATAAATAGCTCTATTCGTGATTTATTGGATTTTATTATTCTTATGGTTGGTATTTATTTTATTCTTCATGGCGAGCTAGAAGTTGCGACTATGTTGATTATTTTATCGTACCGTGGAAATATTATGAATATTTCAGGTTTTTTAGAAAATTTTATGGAGAATTTAAAAAACTTTACTTTGAGTGCCGAGAAAGTTTTTGCTGTAATTGATGGAGAGAATTTTCCAAAGGAAAGTTTTGGAAATCAAGTTCTTAAAAAAGCGGAGGGAAGTATTGTATTTCAACATGTTTCTTTTTCTTATTTAGAGGATCAAGAAGTGCTAAAAGATATTACCTTTGAAATTAAACCCAATGAGACAATTTCTTTTGTTGGTAAGAGTGGGAGTGGAAAGTCAACGATTTTTAGTTTGATTGCTGCCCTTTATTCTCCGACGGAAGGACAAATTTTGTTGGATGGTATTCCTATTGCCAATTTGGATAAAAATTCTATTCGTGGGAATTTATCCATTATTAGTCAAAATCCTTATATTTTTAATATGAGCATTCGTGACAACTTACAAATTATTAAGAAGGATTTAACGGAGGAAGAAATGATTTCTGCTTGCAAAATGGCTTGTTTGCATGATTTTATTTTAACGCTTAAAGATGGCTATGATACGATTGTCGGTGAAAGTGGAGTGACTTTATCAGGTGGACAAAGACAGCGTCTTGCCATTGCAAGAGCTTTGGTTCAACAAACAGAGATTATTTTGTTTGATGAAGCTACTAGTGCTCTTGATAATGAAACCCAAGCAGAAATACAAAAGTCCATTCAAAATATGCAAGGTGAATATACAATTTTAATTATTGCTCATCGTTTGTCTACTGTTATTAATAGTGACCGCATTTATATGATAGAAGATGGAAAACTTGTTTGTTCTGGAACACATAAAGAACTTTTAAATACAAATCCAGCCTATCAACATTTGTATCAATTAGAGTTAGAAAAACAGGAATAAAAAACTAGGTAAATTTGTTTAAAAATTACCTAGTTATTTTCTTTTTTATTTTATTTTTTATGTTGCTTATCAATTCAAAAAGTTTGGTTAGATAACGTAGTATTACTTCTGAAATTAGGGCAAAGTTAATACATAGAAGAATTCCTTGAATAGACATGTTTTCTGTTAGAGCAAATAAGTCTTTTAAGAAAAGGATGGATATAGTTAATCCCATTGTACAAAGACCCCAAATGGCCCATTTGTATTTGTCCATCGGCTTACTGATGTTTAATAGTACCATTAATCCAATGATGGCTAGTAATATGGTTGAGGAAGAGGATATATCGTTATTACTAGCACCAAAAATCGTTCCAAATGTTACCATAGCTGCTACAATTATTGTTCCTACAAGACCTCCTGGAACTGCTTTGTATAAAATGTTTTTTAGAAAGTTTCCTTTGATGATTTCTTTATTAGGAACTTGAGATAAAAGAAAGGCGGGAATCCCAATAGTAAACATACTAATTAGTGAGACTTGAGAAGGTTCTAATGGATATTTTACTTGAAAAAAGATGGCTAAAATAGAGATTAAGAAGGAAAATATATTTTTTACTAGAAATAAACTTCCGGAACGCTCTAAGTTATTTACGACTTGTCTTCCTTCTAAGACGATTTCAGGCATTTTGGAGAAATCAGATTCTAGTAAAACTAGCTCAGATATTTGCATTGCAGCATCACTTCCTGTTGCCATTGCAATAGAACAATCCGCATCTTTTAATGCTAGGCAATCGTTTACCCCATCCCCTGTCATGGCAACTGTTTTTCCATTTCTTTTTAATAGTTGTATGAATTTTCTTTTTTGTTCTGGTGTGACACGTCCAAAAATCGTATGATTTAAAATGGCTTCTTCTAAGTCTTTTTCTGTTTTTAATGTAGATGCATCTATAGGGTTTTCTACTCCTGCTATTCCAGCCTCTTTCGCAACAGCTGCTACGGTTAGGGGATTGTCTCCAGAAATAACTTTAATTTCCACATTCTGCTCTTTGAAGTAGGCAAATGTTTCTTTGGCATTTTTACGTATGGGATTGGATAAAATGATAAAAGCATAAGGAGTTACTTTTTCTTTTAGCTGTTTTCCATCTACTTTTCCTTCATATTTTCCAAATACCAATACACGTAATCCTAATTTTGCATAGTTTGCAATTTCTTTTTCGTATTCCAAATAGGCATCTTTTAAAACAAATTCTGGTGCTCCTAATACGTAGGAAGCGTCTAAAAAATTAACACCACTGTATTTAAATTCTGATGAAAAACCAAAGACACTTTCTGCTACTTTCGTATTTTTTTCCGTAAAGTATTCTTTTAAAGCTTCCATCGTGCTGTTGTCTTTTTCTTGATTAGAGATAAATTCACTGATGGTTTGTTTTATCGTTTCATAGCTTTCTTTACAATGCTTTGCTATATCAATTTTATTTACTTTCATACTTCCATCTGTGATGGTTCCTGTTTTATCGACACATAATACGTTGACACGCGCAAGTGTTTCAATGGATTTCATGTCGTGGAGTAAAACTTTTTTGTTGGCTAGTCGCATAGAACTAAGTGCTAAAGTAACACTAGCAAGTAAAAAAAGTCCTTCTGGTATCATGCCTATAATACTAGCGACCATGGCTTGAACACTTGTCTTTAAAGTTTCTCCACTGAATAGAAATTGTTGGATAAATAGAGTTAACCCTATAGGAATAATTACTATTCCTGCTAATTTCACAATTTTGTTTAAGGAACGTATAATTTCTGATTGTTCTTTTTTGGTGATTGTTTTTGCTTGTAATGTTAGTTTAGAGATATAAGAGTTTTTTCCTACTCGTATTAAGCGAGCATAACATGATCCTGATACGATAAAACTACCAGAGAATAATTCGTCTTGTGAGGATTTCAAAATTTCGTCTTCTTCTCCTGTCAGTAAAGCTTCGTTGACACAAACACGGCCTTTTATAATTTCTGCATCTGCACAAATTTGGTCTCCACTTTTAAAAAGAACTACATCATCGATAACTAGGTTTTCTATAGGAATTTCTTTTTCTATGCCCTCTCTTACAACCATTGCAGTTGGAACATTTAACATGGTTAATTCATCGATGACTTTTTTTGATCGTATTTCTTGAATGATTCCAATACACGTGTTTGCTAGGATGATTGGTAAAAATGTTAAGTCTCTAAAGGAACCAACCATAATTAGTAAAATAGCTATGATTAAAAATACCAAATTGAAGTAGGTAAATGTGTTTTCTTTTATGATTTCTTTTACCGTTTTGGAAGGTGCTTCTATGGGAGCATTTGTTTTTCCTTCTTTTGTTAATTTTTCGACTTCTTTTTCTGTTAAACCTTTTATTTCTTCCATTTTTCTATTACTACTCTTTCTTCTTTTTTATTATTATATCACTGATTTTTACTAGGAGAGGCTTCTTTTTTATTGTAACCAAAAAAATAGACAAAATTCTTTTCTGAATATTGTCTATTTTTGGTTTTATTTTAAATCCGGATATCCGTTATTTATTACATCATCTAGATTCCAAATGGTATCGTCGAAGTGTAGGTTTTCTTTGTAGAATTCTTTGGTGTGGATTTGTTCTTCTGTTGCTTCTTTGATTTTACTTGCTGTTTCTTCTACTATACTACTAAATCCATGACTTCCTACATATTCGTAAACGTTTTCAATAGAAGCTAGAATGCTTGCTACAGCGGCTCCTGTTACTTTGTATGGAATTTTTTCTTCCCCATCAGCGGTTGTAAATCCTTCCATATTTCCTAATGCAATGGAGTTTCTAATGATTGGATTGTCATAAATGTTTCCTACAATTCCTCCATTGTATTCACTTTTATCTACTGGTGTATAGGTATTTCCAGTTTTTATGATGTTTACTTTGGATACAACGTTTTCAAGCGTTCCACCTTTTTGGAAGGCTCCAACGATTCCACCATTTTCTGTGGTTGTGATTTCCATTGTTCCTTCTACAAAGACGTTTCGAATGACTCCACCATATTTTCTACCAATAAATGTAGATACATAAACACCACTACCTTTCACATTTGCATTTTTAACGGAAATGTTTTCGAATGTTGAGTTAGCATTGTCAAAGGATGTTACTACTGCTACACGATGTCTTCCTTCTAAGGTTATGTTTTCGAATTTTAAGTTTCTTAGAGTAGCACCATTGGTTAGTTTTGCAAATGCGGTGACATCATCCGTAGTAGCCGTACCAATATTGGTAAAGTTTTTAATATTTACATTTTCTATTGTTCCCGTTACGGAAGTAAACAATGACATGTTGGTTAAGTTAGATAAAGTATGTCCATTTCCATCTAGTTTTCCAGTAAATGTGGTAGTGATTACAGAACCTACTCCTGTGTAGTCTGTAAAGTCTAGGTCTGTTTCTAATACATAGATTCCACCTGGATTGTCATTTAATTTTAAGAAATCTTCAATACTTGTTATTTTATTTTTTAATGTTTCTACTTCAATTCCACTAGTAATAGTGGTTCCAACAGAACCTCCAATTAAACTTATATCGTTTCTTCCACCAAAGTTTAGTTGTAATTCTTTTGCTTTTACATTTTCTATTACACTATATTCGATTCTTGTAGACAATGCTCCAACGTTTGCTATATTCATTGGAATATCCGTTCTTTCAAGTATTAAGTCTTTTACATAACCATAGCGAATTTTTTGGAAGATTGGTATTTTGTTTCCAATAATTTTATGTCCATTTCCATCTAGTTTTCCCATGAATGTTTGCGTTATATTTTGAGTCATTCCACTGAAGTCTATGTCATTGTCTAATATGTAATATCCATAAGGTTCTGCATTGATTTTATTTACTAATTCTTCAGCCGTTTTGATGTGTGTCATTTCTAAGTTGGTTCCTAGTGGGTCATCTATAAAGTCGTTAGTGACTCTTTTTAAGTAATGATAGTAAATCTTACGAAGGTTGGTTCCACCTGTAACGTTTCTATTTCCAGTTTTTGCATCACTTCTTAAAGCCTCGACAAATTGTTCAATCATTAAATCAATGTTTACATATTTGTTGTCTTTTTTGCTTTCTATTTCTGCATAGCGGCTCATTCTGTATTCTTTCCAGTTCATGGCAGTTCCTGTTTTTGCAAGTGTTATTTTTTGAATGGCATCTAAGTCGGAACTACTCATTTTACTACCAAAGGTTACATAACCATCGACTCCTGCATAGCCTAGCATTTCAAACATGTTTTTCTTATTTGAGAATGCATCAGCGTATCCATTGTCGTAATGCCCCATATACCAACGCGTTACCCAAATGGATTCGTAACCATAGTCATTGGCACCAATACTGTTGATTGGTACAAGGCCTCGTACACTAACTCCCCAAGCATTGTTTGGTCTTAACATAATTCGATTGTCCCAAAGGGATTCTAACGTTGTTAAGTTCATGGCTTCGGCTTGCGCTTTTGTAATGGTTCCCCATGTACTCCATCCAGCTGATGTATTCATTCTGGTTGCGATTTTTGCTTGTTCTTCTGGAGTTAATTGAATGAATGCTTTCGCGGATACGTAATCTAGAAGTTCTAAGGCATCAAATTGTCCTTTAAAGTAACTTTCCAATTTTTCTCTCGTATTGATTCGCTCTGGTGTTAAGTTTTGGGTTGCCATACTTTCTTTTCCTAAGGTAAAGGCAAAATTGAAGTAATAAGGTCCGACATCGTAACCACTAATATTATTGTTACTCCAATTTTCATTTTGTTGAACATTTCCTTCTGTATATGTTTCTAGTTGTAATCTTGCCCCTTTTCTAAACAACATAATTTTATCATAAAGGGCATGTTCAAATTCATGGGTCCAAGTATCGTAGTTTGTTAGTCCTGGTCTTGCAATAAACCATAAGAATCCTGCAGTATTACCAACACCTGCTGCGGAACCATATTGCCATGCTCCTACCGCTTCATTGAAGTTTTTAGAAAATGGTTCCGTTGTCGTTCCACTTCTATTCCATGTTGTAACAGGAGAGGTTCCCATTGGAATATTTGTTCCTGGGAAATAACTAGTTTTGTATCCTGTAATCGTTTTTACAGTATCATAAACCATAATCGTAAAACTGTTCCAACTTTCTACATGGAAAGACCCAGCCATGGTATCAAATTGTCTTTTAATAAGAGCAACATGATTTTTTACATGATTTCTTACTGTATTTTGGCCAGATGCCGTTGTTGGATCATCAATGTAGACTCTTTGTGCCCCTACTTGGAATTGGGCAGGTCCCGAAATTATATATCCTGCATGTTTTGGTAATGTTGATAACGGAAGGATAAAGTTTTGGAAGCCTTTTAATCTATCCCATGCACGGTATTTTACTTCTGGATGATTCTCAACTGGTATTTCTGCTAATATTCCGATGGAATTAAAGTGTTCTGTAAACCAATCATTTATATCTTCATATCCACCAATATTTCTTATTACCCCATCTAGATAATACGTTAGAGCAGAACTTCCTGTATATTTGCTTAAACTATTTGCAAAGAATGTATGTGTTGCGTTGGTTCCTAAATTTCCTGTTAATACTTCTTCTGTTAAGTTGTCAATCGTCATAGAGTCTTTGTACATTTTTCCTTCAAAGAATAGAAGATCGGATACTTTCGCCCCACCAATTTCAAAATGATACCATCTATGGTAGTAATTGTAAGCGTATAAGATTTTGTCTAATCTACCACTATCAATTAGTTCTTGTTTTATCTTGTTGTTTAAAAGTTCACTATCCATATTTAGGATACTATTTCCATCATTTTGCAATAATTGTAGAGCTATTTCTTCTGCAAGCGGCTTCATCATTTCATTATAATGGTCACGATATAATCTACTATCTCCTGCAGTGGTTAATGGATCGAGTTTACTAGCATAATCAATATTGCTTATGTAATTTTTTACTGTTTCTACAATGGATGTGGCTTCTTTGATGGTGTAGTTGTTGAATGCATATTCTAAGTCAAAATCGTTGATTGTATATATAGCTATATTTTGTTTTGTTTCTTTGAATGTTAGGTTGTATTCTTGTACAGAATAATCTTCAAAGACAACTTTTATGCTAGTTAAGCTGTTTTGATTTTGGCTTGTTAAGTAGGTTTGTAATTTTCCGTCTCTATATGGCAAAATATGTTTGATTATTTTTGTATTTAATAGATGGTCATTTTGTAATTTCAATCCATCTTCAATTAGGTATTTTGCATCATAATAAGGCATTAATTTATTAATGTTGTGGTACAATATGTCTTTTTCTTCCGTATATCCATTGATTTTTTTGATTCGTGAATAATCCGGGATATACAATTTATTGTTGTTTGGTTTTTCGTCATCTGTAGTTTCTTCTGTAAATTTCGCTACTTGTAATACTGGTGGTTTGTCATAAGAAACATCGCTGATATCCCAAACGGTTTCATCAAAGTTTACATTGTTTTTGAAGAATTCTGTTGTAAGTTCTTCTTTTGTTACTTGTTTTACACGATTTCCTGATGCATTTGTTACTAGTCCAGAGTTTGCAAGTTCGTAGTTGTTTGTTGATGTTGCATGTACTGTAGAACCATGAATACTATAGAAATTGCTTCCTGTTGATAAGCTGACATTGTTGATTAAGGCAGTGTTATTGTTTAAAGCAAGACCTACAATGTCTCCATTTAGTCTAGCACTTACATTATTTGTGTATGTAACTTTGGTTAGACAGTTTTCTATAGTGATTAATTCTGTTCCGTCTCCTGTACCTAGAATTCCACTGATTCCATTTCCGTCTTTGTTCTGTGTAGAGTTAAGGTCTCCTTCCACATAACAATTTTTAATTGCTCCACCAAT
This sequence comes from uncultured Mycoplasmatota bacterium, assembly GCA_947649365.1. Lineage (GTDB taxonomy): Bacteria > Bacillota_I > Bacilli_A > RF39 > UBA660 > MGBC108787. Next base: position 44,978 of record CANSRH010000013.1, read on the forward strand.
CATGTTCCCCACAATTCCTCCTACTCTTATGTGAAGAGAAGTGGTAATTTTGAAGTTGGTTACACTACTTTGTTCTATGGTTGTTGAGGTTGCTTCTCCTAGTATTCCTCCTACTCGGTTGGTACCAGAAATTAATGTTAAGTCTTTTACATGAACATTTCGTATTGTTGTATTGGTTGCAATGTTGGCAAGTGGTCCTCTGCTGTTTACTCCAGATAATTTTGGACTTTCTAAGACTAAATTTTCTATCGTTGCAGATTCAAGTGTATCAAATAATGGTTTAGATAGGTTATATATTTTATGTCCATTTCCATTCAATGTTCCCATAAAGGATGAGATTAATGTGTTTGTATTTTTAGTGATTATGGAAGCATCGTAATCACGAGTTAATGTGAAGGTTCCATTTGGATTTGCTTCCATTTCACGAATTAGGCCTTCTAACGTAATATTTTCTGCTACACCATTGTTCATACTTCCAAATACAATTTCTAGTTTGTCTTGTTTATTATCACTCGTATATTGTACAACATTGTCAAAATCTAATGTTAGTTTTAATTGGTTGTCTTCAATTCTATATCCTGTGATTTTTGTATAGAAAGTGGGCATTTGTTTTAAGAATACTTTGGCAATGTAGTTATCTAAGTTAGAAAGATCACTTTCACTTAACTCTTTTACTTCAACGACTTCACTTTCATTTTGTTTATAAATGGATGTTCTTATGATGTCTTTCATTTCAAATTTACGTGCGCCAAGAGTAATGTCTGCTTCTAAAAGGGTTACATTTTTGTATTCATTAGCATCTTCTTCTAATACATTCATGTCTAAATCATAATCTGCTATTACTTTTACAATGTAGTTTTGATTTTCTTCTGGTTGGAAAGTAATTGTGTTGTCACTTTTTTCTAACGCTTGTTCTTTTACTATGCTTCCATTTTTTAGAACAAGAACTTTCCCACTTGTTATTGTTTCTTCATCATCGATTACTTTGAAGGAAGCAGAAATCGTTGCGTCCATATTTTCTTTGTAACCAAATTGTTCTATTGTTGGTTTGTCTTTTAATACAGTTACTTTGATTTCGTTGTTTTCTGTTAGGATTAATTCTTTGGAGTTACTTAAAGTGATTTTTTCTATTTTCGCTGTTTTCACTCCAGAAGTTCTGTGACTACTGATTGTTAAATAATAAGCATTTTCTTTTTTTGTTAATGGATATTCCTTTCCATTGACCACTGCTTTTATTGGTTCAAAAGTAGTTGAATTGGTACTTTCAAAACTAATGGTGATTGGTTCTGATTTACCAAAGTATTTTGTTTCTCCATTTTCATTGTAAGTTTTGATATTTTTTAAATCGAGTTGATAGTCTGCTATCAATTCGACTTCTTGAGTTGCAAGCGTTTCGTCAGTGATTCGATTGTCTTCTTCTGGTGTTCCTTCTAACGTATTGCTGTCTAAATCGTACGTTGCATTGATTTTTAATGTGTATTTTTTTGATGGCTCTACTTGGAAAGTTAATTCGTTGTGTCCTTTGTTTATCGCTTTTTCAATCGAAACTCCATTGCTTGTCAAGATTGCTTTTCCACTTAAGAATGTGTTTTCTGCATCTTCTATGTCAAAACGTAAAATGACTTCTTTTGTATTTAGATTGTCTGTTTGAGCAAAGTTTTTGACAACTGGCTTGTCTTTTAGTACTTCTACTTGTATTGTTTCGTCCGTTGTTGCAACTGCTCCATTACTATAAGTAAATTTAGTAATAGTTAGTGGATAGATTCCACTTGTATTCCCTACATTTAACGTTGCTTCGTAATTTCCATTGTCTAGTTTTACGGCAATACAATTGATGTTGTTGATAAGTATTCTTGTAATGTCTTCCTTTTTGTTGCTTTCTAAATCAAATGTTAATTTTACTATTCCACCTTTATTTATATAATTGCTACTTGGCGTGATGCTTTTAATGGTTATTCTAGGGTCTGCTTCTACCGTTTTTTCTTCTGCAAGTTCATTTGTTATTGTATCTGCATCATTTCCTGTTAAATTGTAAGTGAAATGTATTTTCACCTTGTAAGCGGTTGTCATGTGTGTTGGGAAGAATTTGTTTACCATTCCGTCACTTAGTACTTCACTACGCGGTATGTTTATGTTTCCAATTTCATTGTCATTAGCATCTAAAACTTGTAGGTTTAATTCTGTTACTGCCTCGTCTAAGTCTTCTAGTTTAAACATGACTTTTAATTGATGCATTTCTGTAAATTCTGTTGTGGATAAGTCGAAGATTTTTGGTTTTCTTTTATTGACTTGAATGGTTATGGTGTTGTTTTCTGTTATTGCAAATTTTTTACCATTGGATAGAGTAATTTCATCAATTTGTATGGTTTCTTTCCCCAACTCTGTTAACGCGTCTAATGTTGCAATAAATTTCCCATTGTCTTCTTCTACTTCGTATTCTTTTTCACCAACTTTAATTGTTTTTGGAATATGTTTGGTTGAATTACTACTTTCAAAAACAAGTTTTACTTGATCTTCTTTGCTAAAACTAGTTGTTTCTTGGTCTTCTTTGTATGTTTTTAGATTTCCAAATGTGAAGTTGTATTCAATGAGTAATTGTAATTCTTTTTCATAGGATTGAATTCCTTTGTGTGTTTCGTCTTCTTCCGTGTTACTTAGGTTGTAGTTTAGGATAATGTTTGCTATGTACTCTTTTTTCTCTTCTACTGAAAATTCAATTCGATTTTCACCTTTTACTATGTTTTCTTGGGCTACTAAAGATTGATTTTCATCAAATAACTCTACATAGGCATTTTCTATACTATTTTCGGTGTCTATGATGTTAAATGTTACAATTAATTTTGAATCTTCTTGGTTTTCTTCTACTTTGTAGTTTTCCATGTAAGGAATTTCTTTTAAGACATCGATTTTAAATGTGTAGTTCATTTTTATTGTTTTGTCGTTGTCTAATAAGGCTTCACTTATGGTGAAATTTTTTATTCCAGGTGTATTTCCAGAATTTATTTTTATTACATAAAGAGACGTGTTTGGTTCTTTTTCCACTGTATATTCTTGATTGTTGATTTTAACTTTTTTGATTGCTGCTCCAAAACTAACGTCAGCATTCAATTTGACTAAGATTTCTTGATTTTTGTTTGGATACGCATTTTCTATGTCAATGTTGGCTATTTCTACATCGTATTCTAATGTTTTTTCTATTTTTTGGATTAAAATAGTTAAATCGGTGATTGTGATTTTACCATCTGCATTCATGTCAGCATTTTCTAGGTATTCCCCATCTAATTTTTTTAAGTTTACTAAATGTAATTCTAATAGACTTACATCGGCATAGTTGATTTCTGCGTCTCCATTGAGTTCTCCTTTTTTTGCAAAGTTGTAGGCAAAAACACAAGTTGTTCCTACAAATTCAGCAATGATGATTCCAAGGAATAGTAAGGATAAGTTTATGGTTCTATTTTTGTCTTTTCCTTTGTGTTTGATATATAAAATAATGATAATGATTAATTGCACCAATACAAAAATTAAAATCCAAATGTATTTGTCATTTGTTTTTTCTATTTTTTCTGGTTGTTTGTTTTCATTATTTTCAGAAGGATTTTTTTCTGGTTTTGTTGGTTTGTCTTGGTCATTGTTCCCTTCATTTTGGTTGTTTTCATTTTCAATGGCATCTTTTATGTCATCTGGATTGTTGTTGATATCACCATTTACAGTGTTTCCCCCTAATACTTCTGAAGGTTTTGTTGTATTACTCGTACTTCCTCCTTGCGTTGGTTTGTCAGGAGTTGTTGGAGGATTAGGAGAAACAGGTTCTGTTGGAATGGTTTGTTGCTCTTTTACTATGTTAATCGCTACTTCTGTATTGTTTAATGCAATGTCTTTTTTTCCTTCTGATGTACTTATCTCTTTTATTTTAATGATGGTTTTCGTTGGGTCCACATTGGCTTTTGCTTTTAATGTTAGTTTTATTACATTTTCTCCTATTTTGGTGCCTACTTTTCGAATGGCTACAAATTCTTGAGTTTGAGGATTGTATTTTAAGCTTTCCCAATTGTTTTGGCATGCAAAATCACTTTGAACAATTTCTTCAAAGATTGATTTATCATATTCTAATGTTCCTATAATGGCATTAATTCCTTTTTTTATGTCATGAAAGTTGTCCAAAGATAAGGTAATTTCTACGCTTTCATTCGCTTTTAATTCGGTGATGTTTGCGTTTAATTTTGCATCAATCGTCTGTGCTAAGACTGATTGTATTCCAATGAAAATGCTAATAATTAGCAATGTTATGATTCCCATGATTTTCTTTTTCATATTACTACTCCTCACATTAAAATTCTCTACTATTATATTAGTAGAAAAATCAGAATTTTTCAACAATCTTTATTACATTCTATGTGATAATGTTGATTTTTTTCTTTATTTTAATGAAAAAAAGAAAATTAGTTCAACTACTTCTTTTTACTTCTACTTATTTATAAGATTGCCTTTTTTTCTATAATTATGAATCATGTTATAATTTTTAGAGAGAAAGTTTTTGGAAATTTATGGCAACTTTTTTCAGATTTAAAAAACCTCACCCTACTTTAACAGTTTTAAATAGAAATATGAATCTAGGCTAGGTAAAATCTA